>CANRNQ010000020.1 GCA_947632045.1 uncultured Clostridia bacterium | reverse complement strand
TTTTTTGCCTTTATTATATCGCAAATTTGTAAACCATGTCCTTGCACTTTATGTAAACTATGTTACTGCACTATACAGGTTAGTCACCCCCTCCTACCCGATCGTTAAATTTATTTTTGGGGCAGCGCTCGCGGGAGCTTTAATATATCTATTATCTTCTCGGCGGTTGAGGCCGGAGTCTTGTCGGGACGTATGACAAAGCGGGCGGCGGCGTAGTAAAACGGGAGCCTTTTGTGGTACAGCTCAGCCATAGCCTCGTCCTTATCCGGACGTTGGAGCAGGGGGCGCTTTTTGTCGTTTTTGAGCCTTTCCTTTATGTCGTCAAGCGGAACCGAGAGAAAAACGATTTTTGTGTTTTTTTCAAGGGCGCGCACGTTTCGCTCGTATATAACGGAGCCGCCGCCGGAGCTTATGACGCAGTTCTTTTTCTCGGCAAGCTCAACGCAGGCCGAATACTCAAGGTCGCGGAAATAGCCCTCGCCGTGCCTGTCAAAGATTTCTTTTACGGTGCAGCCCTCCTTTTGCTCTATGTAGCTGTCCATGTCGATAAAATCAAGGCCTGTTTTTTTTGCCATTATCCTGCCTATGGTGGTTTTTCCGCAGCCCATAAAGCCGCAGAGAACTATCGGTGAAATATCATTCACGCTATCGCCGCCTTAAAAAATTTTCTTAAGCTCTTCCGCGCTGTCGGCGCAGATGCCTTCGATATCGCTCTTGTCGAATACGGCGCCGTTCCAAATCTCATGCGAAACCGCAGCCTGCCATACGAGCATGGACATTCCGCCGATGGCCTTAGCGCCGTTGGCTTTGGCCTTTTTTACAAGAGTGGTTTCGAGCGGATTATATACCGCGTCGAAGACATGGGCGCATCTTGATATAACATGATCGTCTATCGGACAGGCGTCGCTGTTCGGGTACATTCCGACTGGAGTCGCGTTTATAAGCAGATCTATCGTGCTTTTTTCAAAATGGTCAAGGCGGCTTATCTTGCAGGTGTCAACGCTTATTCCGTGAACCTTAAGCTTGAGCTCCGCGGCAAGAGCGGCAACGTCGTGTAAATCGCTTTCGCGCACGGCTATTGTTATCGCGCAGCCGGCTATTGCGGCCTCAAAGGCCATAACGCGGGCGACCCCGCCCGTTCCGACGATTACAACGCTGTGCTTCAAAGGAATTTCATAGGCCTCGAGCGCCTTTAAAAAGCCGTTCGGGTCGGTGGTATAGCCCTTTGATACGCCGCCGGAATTTTTTACGGTGTTTACGCTGCCGTACGTTTCGGCCTTTTTATCAAGAGAGTCTATAAGCGGGATAATAGTCTGCTTGTGGGGAATTGTAATGTTGTAGCCGTCAAGAGCCATGAGCTGCTCGCGGTATTTTATAGTCAGCTCCTCGGGGGTTATATCAAAAACCGAGTAGTCTGCGTCTATTCCCTCAAGCTCAAAAAGCCTTTTGTTGATAAACGGCGACATCGTGTGTCCTATCGGGTGGCCAATGACGGCATATTGTTTTTTGTCCATTTTAAAACCTGCTTTCTTTATTTTAGATTAATTAATCGAAAATTTTCATGAAGCTTGCCCATAGCGCGACTGCGACCGAGAGCGCCGCGCAGAGCCCGCATAAAGCGGATGTTTTTAATAGCTGTTTGCGGCTATATCATATTTTAACGGCGGTGAAAACCGAAATGAAAAATTAAAAAATCCTAAAAATTACAAAATTGTAATTGACAAAGGCAATATTTGCAAATAATATATGTTTGTAACATATATGCGCTGTACGCAAATGCAGAGAATGATCCTTGCCTTATTTAGCATTTTAACACATTTCAATGCAGTTTGTCCACAATTCAAAGACAATGCGCAAAATTAAATTTTACGGAGGTTACAAATTATGGTTCTTGAAAAGGTAAAAGCGATTCTTGCTGAACAGTTTGACGTTGAGGAGGACAGCATCACCGCTGAAACAACTATCCAAGATGATCTCGGCGCTGATTCTCTCGACGTAGTCGATCTTTTGATGTCTATCGAGGACGAGTTTGAGGTTGAGGTTCCCGACGACGAGATCGAAAATATCAAAACCGTTGGCAATCTCGTTGATTTCATCGAAAAAAATTCCTGATAGCCGCAGAATACAAAAATATTTAAGAGGCCGCACGGTCTCTTATTTTTTTTGTTGTTTTTTTTTCACTTTAATAGTATAATGAATAAAGAAGTGTTTTCCATGGCGGATTTAGCCTGGGGCTTCGGCCGCAAGAAGGAAATACAGGCTGTGATTGAATAAAATGCAAAGGGTTGTATTTATGAAACTGAAAATTAAAGAGGGCGCTATCATATTTTTATTAACGGTGCTGATGGCAATCGCCGTTTGCCTGCCTTCGTCGGCGGCGGGAGAGCGGCAAAATGTTCATATAAAAACTCCGGGCATAACCATAGAAATACCCGGTGACGCCGAATACACCGTGAACGAGGCGGAAGCAGGAGAGCTGCTGACGGCCTCTGACGCAAAGGGCACATATACAATAACGCTGACGGGCAAAAAATCAGAAGGCGATATCTTTAACTACAAAAATTTAAAGTCCGAGGATATAGAGCAGACGGAGGACGGAATAAAGACGGGGCAAAACGCCGACAAGGTGACGGCTTATGAAACAAATCAGGCGATATTCTTCGACTGCATAAATAACACGGAAAATTATCTTTCGTCGTCCACTCTTGTAAACGGATACGAGTATGTGCTGAGGCTTTCCGCCGGTAGCCGAGAGCTGACCATATCGGATCATGGCATATTCAACACGGCGGCGCGCAGCATGGTCTTTGATAATATACAGGCGCAGCCGATCGAGGTGAACGTGCTCGGAAACGTCGGAACAATATTGTGCGTTGGCATAGCCGTTTTGGCAATAGCCATTGTAGCCGTAATATTGATTCACAGATTTAAAGTTAAAAAAAGGCGCGGACAAGCAAAATCACGGCAGGACGCAAGCGAGAGCACAAAGAGGCCAAAGAGCGGCGCGGCCGATGAGAATAGGGCGGCCGAAGCTCCGCGCGAGAGTAAAGCTATGGCAAAGGCCGATGCGGTGCATAAAACGGAACCCAAGGAGGAGCAGCTCGAGGTGATACGCTCGTTTAAATCGGATAAGCCGCAGCATAGCAGGACGAAAAAACGAGAGTTCAAATCGGACAGCGCAGCAGAAAGCTTTTATGAAGAAATAGAAAACGACGGACTCTTTGACGAACAGTCCGAGGAGATACCGACGCAGGTTCAAATGGGCTACATAAGCAATGTGCCGGGCGACGAGGAGTTTGAAAACACGCCGGTGCGTATGCGCGTCGATATAATAAAGCAGGTGTCGGAGGACGGCGAAAATTCGGATATCTCCGATATGCTTGAGCTGTCAAGGAATAATAACGAGGATTACGACGAGGCTCCGACGGACGATTATCCGGAAAGCCAAGGCGCCAGAAGAATATTCGGCAGACAGAAGGCCGATATTAAGAACGCTGAAAAAACAGCGCGCAGCGCGGATAGGCCGAGAGCGCCTCGCCCGGAGCGCAGCGAGGAGGAGCGTGCAAAAGCGGCCGAAAGGCGGCGCAGGAGAGAAAGCGAGCGCGCTGAGCGCAAGGAATCTTACTCCGACAGCGAATATGTAAAGAGCTTTGACAACGACAGCTATTGGGATAAGTACAGGTGACAAGCCGAAGGAATGCGTTTAGCTGTGGGAAGGATAATATTGGAATGATATTAAAAAACGTAAGAATAATAGATCCGGCTAACGGAGTGGACAAGATCGGCGAGCTCTGTATAAAAAACGGAAGGATATCTGAGCAATCCGAAGCCGACCCTGTTATATTAGACTGCGGCGGACTTGTCGCCGCGCCGGGACTTGTCGATATGCACGTCCATCTGCGCGACCCCGGTTACACTCATAAAGAGGATATCATATCGGGCTGCAAAGCGGCTGCGGCAGGAGGAGTTACGTCCTTGCTTGCTATGCCCAATACTAAGCCCGCTTTAGACAGCGCCGAAGCCGTGAAATATGTGCTTGAAAAGGCAAAGGATGCAGACGCGAGGGTGTATGTCGCCGGAAGCATTACCAAGGGACTCGCGGGCGCTGAGATGAGCGATATCGAGGAATTGAAAAGAGCGGGAGCTATCGCCCTTACGGACGACGGCAGACCGGTGGAAAACACGCTCTTTATGGCGCGCGCTATGATAAAGGCGCACGAGGAGGGCATGGCGGTGGTCGCACACTGCGAGGATCTCTATCTCGCCGTCGGCGGCAGGATAAACGAGGGCGAAATTTCCAAAAAGCTCGGAATAAAGGGTATACCTGCCGCCGCCGAGGACTGCGGCACAGCGCGTGAGATAGCGCTGGCGGCGGCTTATGGCGTTCCGATACACATATGCCACGTGAGCACAAAAACCTCGGTAGAGCTCATAAGGGACGCAAAGGCGCGCGGAGTTAAGGTGACGGCGGAAACAGCCCCGCACTATTTTTCAATGGATGAAAGCGAGCTTTTAAAGCGCGACGCAGATTACAGAATGAACCCACCGCTTAGAACTGCCGTTGACAGAGAGGCCGTGCGGGCAGCGCTGAGAAGCGGCGACTTGGACGCCATAGCGACTGACCACGCCCCGCACGCTCCGCAGGAAAAGGCGAACTTCGAGAGCGCGCCGAACGGCTCGATAGGAATGGAAACCTCGCTTGCGGCGGCAATAACAGAGCTTTATCACGGCGGAACCTTTGGACTGGGAGATATTATAAGGCTTATGAGCTCAAATCCGGCGCGGATATTAAAAATAGACGCCGGTACGCTTTCTGTTGGAGCTAACGCAGATATAGTGGTGTTCGACCCGGATGAGGAATGGGTAGTCGACAAAAACAGGCTGCACGGTAAATCGAAAAACTGCCCGTTTAAGGGCAGAAGGCTCAAGGGAAAGGTCAAATATACGATACTTGGCGGCAGAGTAGTTTACAGCGATAAGGAGAATTGATATGGCGTTTGACAGATTGATTGAAAATATAGTTAAAAAGCAAAACCCGACCGTAGCCGGACTCGACCCGAAGCTCGCCTATATACCCGAGCATATAAAGTCGGAGGCCTTTGCGCGCTGCGGAAAAACGCTCGAAGGAGCCGCGCAGGCGCTTTGGGTTTATAACAAGGGTCTCATAGACGCACTGTACGACGTTGTTCCCGCGGTAAAGCCGCAGGCGGCGTATTATGAAATGTACGGCTGGCAGGGCGTTCGCACGCTTGAGAAAACTATAAAATATGCCCGTGAAAAGGGCTTGTTTGTCATAACCGACGCTAAAAGAAATGATATCGGCACGACGATGGAGGCATACGCCTGCGCCCATCTCGGCGTTACGGATATAGACGGCGAATGCGTCGAGGCATTCGGAGCCGACGCTTTGACCGTGAACGGATATCTCGGCAGCGACGGCATTAAGCCGGTGACCGATCTTGCCGCAAAGAGCGACAAGGGAATTTTTGTGCTCGTAAAAACATCGAATCCGAGCTCCGGCGAGCTTCAAAATCTTGAGCTTGCGGGAGAGGAAAGCATATATCTCCATATGGGAAAGCTCTGTGAGCGCTGGGGTGAGGAGCTCATGGGCAAATACGGATATTCGGGGGTAGGCGCTGTTGTCGGCGCGACATATCCTGAGCAGCTTAAGGAATTGAGAGCGGAGCTTTCGCATACGTTTTTCCTCGTTCCGGGTTATGGAGCTCAGGGCGGCACCGCCGACGATATAGCCGGCGCATTTGACGAAAACGGCCTTGGAGCCATAGTAAATTCCTCAAGAGGCATTATGTGCGCATGGCAAAAGGAGGGCTGCGACGGCTCGTGCTATGCTCAGGCGGCTCGCCGCGAGGCTTTGAATATGAAAAAGCTGCTCACTGATGTGACCGGTGAAATAAAGCTGCCGTAAGCCTCTGCGACTGTACTCGCTTAAAATTTATTCTTAAAAAATTTGACGGCGCACAGCGTTGAACCGAAGAACTACTTTCGATTCGGCGCTGTGCGCCGAGGTCGTTTTTTGCCTTTTATTTGTCGGGAAAAGCTTAATTGATAAAAACGCTTCAATATATGCCCTGCGCGGTAACCTCGCCCGTGCTGACGCGCACCTTTTCACCTTCTTTGGTGAGCACTAAAAGCGCTCCGTCGCTGAGGATGTCCGCCGCAAGCCCGCTTACGGCTTGTCCTCCGAGATTGGCGCTGACCTCTCGGCCTATGGTGGCGCACAGGGAAATGTATTCGTCCTTAATGGAGTCAAAGCCGCACATTATGAAATCGTCGTACACCTTTTCAAGAACGTCCGCCACCCGGGCTATTATCAGATTGCGCTCAAGCTGCCTGCCGGTTTCGATCAGCAGCGATGTGGCCTTGCCGCTCACCTCAGGGGGGAATTCGCGGTTATTTACGTTTATACCAATTCCAAGCACGGCGTATGAGAGCGAGTTGTCCTCGACCGACATCTCGGTCAGTATTCCGCAGAGCTTTTTTCTGCCGATTATTATATCGTTGGGCCACTTGATTTTTGCTCCGCAGCTGTAAAGCTCATTTAAAGCTCTGCATACCGCGAGTCCGGCGGCAAGAGTTATGCACGGCGCTTGCGCGGGCGGCAGCTCGGGTCTGAGCAGAACGCTTTCGTATATGCTTTTGCCCATGGGCGACGACCAGCCTCTGCCGAGCCTGCCCTTGCCGGCGCTTTGAGCTTCGGCTATGATAACAAGCCCCTGCTGAGCGCCGGCGCGCGCGCGCCGCTTTACCTCCTCGTTGGTGGAATCTATCTCGTTTAATAGCACGGTCGGTCTGCCTATGTAAAGTGAGTGGAGCATACTCTCTATTTTTTCCACGGATATTATGTCGGGCTCGCTTATCAGCTTATACCCGCGGTTGGTCACGCTGTCGATCTCATATCCGCGCTCGCGCAGGGCTTTTATGTGCTTGCTCACCCCGCTTCGGGACATTCCGAGCCCCTCGGATATTTCCTGCCCCGACACATATCCGCCGCCTCTCAAGCGGTTTAAAATCTCTTTTGCGTTGTTCATTTCGAATCTTCCTTCCGCCGATAATCTGTCTATGAGTTTATTTAATTATACTATATAAATCGCATTTATTCAAATGCAGTCGGCAAGTGGCGGGCGGCCTTGCGGCGCAGCTTTTGGCGGGCGGCGACGAGCTTCGCTTTATATTGCCAAAAAAGCTTTTATTTTGCTTTAAATGAAAAATAGACGGCCGTGTTTGTGATATTATACTAAAATGTGATTGAATACTTTTATAAGCAGCCCGAGAACGCTTGGGCGGTGAACGTCAAACCTTTAAGAAAGGATAGATTTGAATGAACAGCACGGAAAAAATTGAGCTTGAAAGGCTTGCCTGCAAAGCGAGAATGGCCGCTTTAACGGGCACCTACAAGGCAAAGTCCGGTCACCCGGGCGGCTCGCTGTCGGCGGCCGACATATTTACATATCTCTATTTCAAGGAGATGAACGTGGACGCAAAAAATCCCGACGACCCCGACAGAGACAGATTTGTGCTATCAAAGGGGCACGGCTGCCCCAGCCTTTATGCGGTGCTTGCGTTAAAGGGGTATTTTCCGATTGATGAGATGGATAAACTGCGCCATGTAGGCGCTATGCTTCAGGGGCATCCTGACATGAAGGGCACGCCGGGCATTGATATGAGCAGCGGCTCGCTGGGTCAAGGTGCGTCGGCGGCTTGCGGAATGGCTGCCGCGGCAAAGCTTGACGGCAAAAAATACAGAGTATACTCAGTTCTTGGCGACGGCGAATGCGAAGAGGGTCAAGTATGGGAGGCGGCGATGTTCGCGTCGCACTACAAGCTTGACAACCTGTGTTTTATAGTCGACAATAACGGGCTTCAAATAGACGGAAGGGTCGAGGACGTAGCGGGTCTTTGTATGCTCAAGGAAAAATTTGAAGCCTTTGGCTTTGGAGCGACAGAAATAGATGGACACAGCTTTGAGGAGCTCGAGAGCGCCTTTAAGGCGGCGAGGGAATGTAAGGACAAGCCCTTTGTGATAATAGCGAAGACGGTCAAGGGACGCGGCGTTTCGTTTATGGAGAACCAGGTCGGCTGGCACGGAGTCGCCCCGAACGAGGAGCAATACAAACAGGCAATGGCGGAGCTTGAGGCTCAGCTAAAAGCGAGCGAGGAGGCTTGAGCGATGGCAGAAATTGTAAATAAGGCAACAAGAGAGAGCTTTGGTCTGGCTCTTTGCGAGCTTGCAAAAACGAACGAGGATATAGTTGTGCTTGACGCTGACCTATCCGGTTCGACAAAGACCGGAATATTCGCGAAGCAATTTCCGGAAAGATTTTTCAACTGCGGCATAGCCGAGGGCAATATGATGAGCGTAGCGGCGGGGCTTGCGGCCTGCGGAAAGATTCCGTTTGCGGCCACCTTTGCCATGTTTGCGACCGGCAGAGCGTATGAGCAGATAAGGAACTCGATAGCATACCCGAAGCTCAACGTAAAAATAGCCGGATCTCACGCCGGAATATCGGTAGGCGAAGACGGAGCCACACATCAGTGCTGCGAGGACATAGCTCTGATGAAGACGCTGCCCGGAATGGCGATAATCAATCCGGCGGATCACTGGGAGATGACGGCGGCGGTAAAGGCTGCCGTTGAGTACGAGGGGCCGGTTTATCTGAGGCTTGGGCGACTTGCCGTTGACAGCTTTAACGATCCCGAAAATTACACCTTTGAGTTTGGCAAGGGCATCACGCTTCACGAGGGCAGCGACATAACGGTCATTGCCTCGGGTATAATAGTCAAGGACGCGCTTGACGCGGTGAGGGAGCTTGAGGCTCAGGGAATAAGCGCGAGGCTTATAAATATACACACGATAAAGCCGATAGACGAGGAGATAATAGTCAAGGCGGCAAAGGAAACCGGCAGAATAGTTACGATAGAGGAGCACAGCGTTATCGGCGGACTTGGGGATAGCGTGAGCGACGTTACCTCGCGCAGGCGCCCTGTTCCCGTTACCAAGATAGGCATACAGGACAGATTTGGCTATTCGGGTCCGGCGAAGGAGCTTTTGAAGCTGTTTGGGCTTTGCAAGGAAAATATAGCCAAGCAGATAACTGAGATAGTGAAGGGAAGCTGATCCTCTGAGCGCGGCAGGAGCCGATAAAAATCATAGCATAAAAGCTTATTAGGGAGGAGCGACCGCTCCTCCCTAAAATTTTCTGATTAATATTAAAAAATTAAAAACGCCGCCGCGCTCGTTTAGGCTTATTCCTGCTTACCGTCGGGAAGTAACAAAGCCATTTTTACGTCGTGGTATTTGTTTACCGGAATATGTATCTCCGAGCCGTCGGTCATAATGACTGAGTCCTTTCTTATTTCGTAGATATAGCTCTTGTTTACGGCGTAGCTTCTGTGTATCTGAATAAGATCGGGGAAAAGGGCGAGGGTAGCGACAAAGCCCTTGCGCACGTTTATATTTTCGCTTGCGGTATGCACTATGGTCTGCTTTTGGTTTGCAGAGATGTAGATAATATCGTTTAGAGATAAAAAGCGCACAACGCCGTCCGAGTCGGTGACGCTGACGCGATCAGAGCGGACTATCTCCTTTATTTTTCTGTCCATATATCGCTTTGACATTTCGCCGACTATATTCGGGAATCTCTCGTGCGCGCCGACCTTGAGCTCGCCGAGCGGAGATGAAAAATGTATATGCTTTATTTTAAACTCGTTGCCGACCTTGCTCCAAATAAACGAGCATCTTTGCATATCCTGCAAAAAAATATCCGGAGCTTTCGTCGGTGGTGACGATATATCTGCCGAACACGGTGCAGGAGTTTGAGCTTATGCGAGCTGCAAAAAAATCCTGGAGTAATAAACGGCAAGGCTTTTGCTCCTTTTTGAAGGCGAGCATCTCCGCTTTGACCTCTTCAAGGCCGTTGAAAAACTGATTGTAAAGCTGGCCTACACAGCTTATGTCTTCGTCACAGTGAGAAAGAAAAAAATCGTGGTCGAGCCGAAAAAATTTTTTCAAGCACTCTTTTGTAAGCTCGACGATCTCATTTAAAACAAGCCTGTTCATCGTAAAACCTCCGTTTTGCAGTTTTCAAATTTGCACAGATAAAATTGATAATGCTTTAATATGATGTTACTAAAAATTCATTTCGTATTCAACATAAAACCGTGAAATGACCGATTTTGAGCGTGAATGGAAAGTGCTTTTTTAAAAACGGATTTTTCGCGCCTGAATATTGCAGCTTGATACCACGACTGCGGCCGCCGCTTCGCGGAAATATTCGCCGATATTTGCACAAATTTTGCGCAAAGCTTGATTAAATCGGGCGGCGGGATTATAATTATGTAGTGCTCAGCCGCCCTGCGGCAAGGCCCGCTCCGGCGCGTTGGTCGGGGCTATGATCAAAGGCTAATAATTAAACGCTTTAAAATTCTTTAAAATTATAATTGAAAAGGTGATAAAATTGAAGTATGCTGTTGTACTCTGCGACGGAATGGCGGATTATCCTGTTGAAGAGCTCGCCGGTAAAACGCCGATGCACGTTGCCGCGAAGAATACGATGAACGCCCTTGCGGGGCGCTCCGAGGTAGGTCTTGTAAAGACGGTTGCCGACGGTTTAAAGCCCGGCAGCGATGTGGCAAACCTGTCGGTTATGGGCTATGATCCGGCGGTGTACTATTCGGGTCGCTCTCCGCTCGAGGCGGCGAGCATAGGCATAGAGCTAAAGGAAAGCGACGTTACGCTGCGCTGCAATCTTGTGACATTGAGCGATGACGAGGCCTACGAGGACAAAACGATGATAGACTACTGCGCGGACGATATCTCGACCGCCGAGGCGCAAAAGCTTATAGAGTACATAAACGATAGGCTCGGCAGCGACGAATTTAGCTTTTATTCCGGGGTCAGCTATCGTCATTGTCTTGTGTGGAGCAACGGCGAGCCGAACCCGGGGATATTGACCCCGCCGCATGACATAACGGGCAAAAAAATAACCGATCATATTCCGCGCGGCGAGTACTGCGGCAGGCTTTACGAGCTTATGAAGAGCAGCTATGAGCTTTTAAAGGATCACCCGGTGAATAAAAAGAGGATAGAAAACGGGCGCAGACCGGCAAACTCCATTTGGCTGTGGGGAGAGGGCAAAAAGCCCATGCTTGACGGCTTTGAAGAAAAGTTCGGTTTAAAGGGCGCGGTCGTGTCCGCAGTAGACCTGCTTAAGGGCATAGGCATATGCGCGGGAATGGCGACCCCCGAGGTTGAGGGCGCGACCGGCTACATAGACACAAACTTTAGCGGCAAGCTGAACGCCGCCGTAGACTGCCTTAAAAGCGGCTGTGATTTTGTTTACATTCACGTCGAAGCTCCTGACGAATGTGGGCATCGCGGCGAGGTGGAAAACAAGATAAAGGCGATAGAGCTGATCGACAAAAAGATACTCGCCCCGCTTGTTGATGAGCTTGAAAGGATGGGCGACTACGCGCTTATGGTTTTGCCCGATCACCCGACTCCGCTGTCGATACGCACACATTGCGGCGATCCTGTTCCCTATATGATATACCGCAGCGGCGATACGATTCAAAGCGGCGTTGAGATATTTGACGAGGAAAGCGCCGGAAAAACCGGGATATATATCGACAAAGGGCACACTCTAATGAACAGATTTTTAGGCAAGGGCTTGCCGAAGGCTTAAAGCCCAATCCCCGCGAAAGCGGGGAATTTTTTTGCCCAAACGGGCTGTTTGGCGGCTATTTAGGGCAAGAAAAAAGGAACGCGCGGAGCGTTCCTTTTTTCCTAAAAATTTTTATGGAAGAATTATTATGAAAATGGTAAAATCTAATTAATTTTCCGAGCGGGCGATCCGCTTGGCGAGCCTATACCGCGTTTGGGCTTTTGCGCGCGGTCTTAAGGCTGTGCGCTGCCTTCGTATTTCTTGCCGATATTTTTCTGGCTGCCGTCGGTAATGTTCCCGACAATATAGTCGTTCATCAAATCAACGTCGGCTTGGGTGACTTTAAAATCCTGCTCATTACTTCCGTCAACATTGGCGAGTTCTATTAGCACGTCAGTCGCGCCGATTTCTTGTAACTTACCCTTATCGCCGTTTGTGTCGGCAATTTTGCGGATAATATAAGCGTCGATAACATTGTAGCTGCTGTCGCCGTTCAGGTCGCCGTAGTTGTGCTCGTCGGGATTTTTAACTTCAAAATCAAAATCGTGCTTTGTTTCATCCCAGAAAACAATTACGTTTGAGCCTTCATTAACCTCTGTTTCGGCGGGAATAGTTGCGGTTTTATTTGTTCCGTTCACGCTGATTGTGAGTGTTTTGCTGGTTGACGTTTGCCAATTTTCAATTGTCGTTTGATAGCGGTTTCCGTCAGTTCCGGCTCCATTAGTGGCTTCTACCAATGTGAAAGGTGTATTATTGTACTTGTATTCAGGATCTTTTACTTTTGAAGTGCCGGAAAAATCCGAATTGCTTGTTACGTTAAGAGATACCATAACGGTAGAATTATCGTGTATGTGTTGCTCGGTTGAAAGTGTATAATTTTTATGGGTGGTTCCATTTTTGGCAATATTATAAGTATAATTAATGTCGTTTTTTTCCGCAGTAAAAGGACCAAGCTCGGAATACTCGTCGTTTTCAAAATTAAATTTATATTTCGCATCATTGGAATTCATGTTTGAATTTTTAGTAAGTCCGTTTGCACCGTCAAAAATTACATAGCTCGGCGTTTTTGTTACTTCGGCATTTGGCTTTGTTCCGTCGCTGTCACAGGTTATAGTAACCTCGGAATCCCACTGTGGAACGTTAATATTTCCAGTCGATGTTTGCTCTGTACCGTTTTTCTTTATGATATAAGGAATACTATTACCCTTTTCAACATTTTCCACGGTGCAAGTGTAGCCGGTTGAAGTTTTGCTCATTTCGCCTTTGTCGGCACCGTCGAAAGTGAGGGTGTAGGTTACGGTAGGCGTTGGCGCATTAACAAAATCTACTCCGTAATCAACGCCCTCTTCATATTTTTCTTTATCGCTGATTTTTAACCAAATTGTACAAGATGTAAAGTCATCATCATGTTGAAAGGAAAGATTATTGTTGTCAGTAAAATTAAAATGGCCGCTTAACGCATCATCCCAAGCGTTGTTGCTAATAAATTTGTATAGATATTTTGTACCTTTTTTAAAGGTTGTAAATGTTTTTTCGTAACGACCAAGGGCAGTATTATAGGTTAAGTTAGGGGCTTTAGTTGTATCCCAACTTCCCAATTCCGCTGAGTCACCTATAACTCCATATGTTTTGGTCTCAGTTCCGCCGCCACCTCCGCTACCGCTGCCATCATACTCAAAGCCATACTTTTTATCGATTGGTTGAATCCAGATAGTAATAGAAGAAAAACTTGATGGAGCATTTATAAGTTTAAGATTATTGTTAAGAGCTCGTTGGACGTTGTCATTGCTACAAGTGTATGAATCATTTGAGGTAATATACGCCCAATCCTTTACAAATTTAATATCACTATCTTTGTTTCTAATTTGGCTAAAAGTAACTTCAAAACGATCTTTTTGAGAATTAAAAGTCATTACTCCGCCCTTAGCGCTAACAGTAGGTTGGTCTTTCCAGTAACCATCCATTACAGCCTCGCCGGTAACGGCATACTGGCTATTATCATTATTCAACGCACTTGCGCTTATGCTAAACGCACCTGTTGCCGCAAAAGAGAGCAACACAACTAAAACCGACAGCAGAACGCTTATCGGCTTATTTGAAATTTTAGCTATTTTCATTCCTAAGTACCTCCTAATGCAAGGGAATAATAGACAAAATATATCCAATATCCCTTTTAAATTTGACCATTTTGTTAATATCATTATACAATTTTTTCAAGGACTTTTTCAATGTGTCAACTTTACAAAAAGAGCTGTATATATTTTTAAACTTTTGTAAGATTTATACAAGGGATTTGCGCCTCAACCGCCCCGCAGAGCCTTTTTTACCCTTGATAAGGCGCTTTGTCAGGCTTTTTTCGACATTTAAAAGTCTTTTCCGCGCGCCGTTTAAGAAAAATTGCTTTCCGTATTGCACTGACGCAATAATTCTGGTATAATTAACATATACGGTAATATCTTTAATAACGATGAGGATTGAGCGCTGTGGAGGATACGAAGGTAATTATAAAAGAAAGAAAAAGATGGCTCTTTTTCGGACTTCCGTTTACGTTTACCACATATACGCTGACCGACAAAAAGCTGCTTATAAACAAGGGCTTTTTCTCGAGTGTCGAGGACGAGATCCTGCTGTACCGCGTTGTGGATATAACACTTAAAAGAGGCCTTATGCAAAAGCTGTTCGGGCTGGGAACAGTGGTGATTCACGCGCAGGATAAAACCACTCCGATACTCAATGCGAAAAATATAAGAAATTCGCACGAATTTAAGGAGCTGCTCTCAAATCAGGTGGAGAGCGAAAAGTCAAGACTGAGAATGCGCAAGGGCGAGATCATTGCCGACGGCCCCTATGACCACGACGGCTTCGGCGACTTCGACGACGTTTACGACTCATCAGACAGCGAAATTTAGTGTGCTTGCCGCGGTTTTTTTTACAGTTTTTTCAATCGCGGCGGGCTTTGTTTACCTCCTTATAATTAAAAGGCGAGCCGCGGCATTTATCTGCCTCGGCTCGCCGTATATTCATATTTAAAATTGCCTGCCCCTGTGCCTTTCCTCAAGCTCAAGCAATAGCTTCTTTACCTCAAGCCCCGCCGAGAAGCCGACAAGACTCCCGTTCCTGCCGATTATGCGGTGACACGGAACGATTATCATTATCGGGTTTTTGCCTATCGCTCCGCCGACCGCGCGGCAAGCCCTGCGGTTGCCCGTCATATCCGCTATGTCGCGATAGCTCGCAGTCGAGCCGTAGGGTATCTTGCGCAGGGCGCTCCATACCCTGAGCTGAAAGTCGGTTCCGCTCGGGCGGAGTGGAATGTCAAAGTCAAATCTTTCTCCGGCAAAATATTCCAAAAGCTCTCCCTTTGCTTTTAGCAGTATCTCGGAGCCGCAGTCGCGGCTTTCGTCCGCTTGGCGGTCGATATAAAGCGCGGTAAGAGCCTCGCCGTCGTCCTCTATGCAGAGCCTTCCTACCGGTGAGCCGAGGTGCAGCCTGTGCTTTGGCGGGATTTTTTTCTCGCTCATCATGCTTCGCCTGCTCCTTCTGCTTTTATAATTTATCTGAGCTTAAATTTAATAGATTATATCATAAGCCCTAAAGACCGTCAACCATTTGCCTTGGGGCGAATTTTTATCTGCCCTTTACAATTATCCTAAGATAAAATATAATTAAATTAAGGAGTTGACAATATGGATATAATTGACTTTCACGCGCACATTTACCCCGAGAAGATAGCGGTAAACGCGGTAAGAGGTATAGGCGATTTTTACAGCATAAAAATTGATTGCAGCGGTACTGCCGACGATTTGATAAAAAACGGACGGGAGTGCGGCATAAGCCGCTATCTCGTGCAGTCGGTGGCGACTGTTCCGCATCAGGTCGCGAGCATAAATAAATTTATCGCCGACGAGTGCAAAAAGCACCCCTCGTTTATCGGCTTCGGCACGCTGCACCCCGAGCTTGAAAATCCTCAGGACGATATTGAGGATATAATATCCTACGGCCTGCACGGGGTAAAGCTCCATCCGGACACTCAGCGGTTCAATATGGACGACGAAAGAATGTTCCCTATTTACGATATGATACAGGGCCGCCTGCCGGTGCTTATGCACTGCGGCGATTACCGCTATACCTACTCGCGCCCCGAACGACTTAAACGCGTGCTCGAAAACTTCCCAAAGCTCACGGTGATAGCCGCGCATTTCGGCGGCTGGTCGCTTTGGGACCTCGCCCTCGAGTACCTGCTCGATATGAATTGCTATGTCGATACCTCAAGCTCTATCATGTTTCTCGGCGGCAGCAGGGCAAAGGAGCTTATAAGGCTTTACGGCGCAGACCGCGTCGTCTTCGGAACGGACTACCCCATGTGGAGCGCGCAAAACAGCATAGACGAGATAATGAGCCTCAAGCTGAGCGACAGCGAGCTTGAGAGAATATTCAGCTTAAACGCCCTCAGAATCATAGGCGAAGAAAAATAAGCCCGAGAGCCTGCGCAAAAAAATGCTTGACTTTTTTGAAGCTCTCTGATAAAATTAACCCTGTTATGTATACGGGTCAGTGTATATATACGCCGGATCTCATCGATCCGTATCCTTGCCCATATATTGGGCCTTAATGTCCAAAAGGAGGTGCTTACAGTGGCAGTAATTAGTTCTTATGAATCGGTTATGGTCGTTTCGACAAAGCTCAGCGACGACGAAATCGCCCAGATGGTCGAAAAGTTCAAGAGCCTGATCGAAAGACATGCTACCCTTGAAAACGTTGACGAGTGGGGCAAAAGAAGACTCGCTTACCTCATCAATAAGGAATCCGAGGGCTATTACGTTCTGTTTAACTTTAAAAGCACTGCCGAGTTCCCCGCGGAGCTTGACAGACGCTACAAGATTACAGACGGAATCCTGCGTTCGCTTATTGTGAAAAAAGAAGAGCAGAAAAACGAAGAATAATTGAGTATAAGTAACGAGAAAGTGAGAAGATCATATGAATAAGGTAATTTTGATGGGAAGACTTACGGCGGATCCCGAGCTTAAAACTACTCCAAACGGCATATCCGTCACAAGCTTTAGCCTTGCGGTCGACAGAAATTACGTCAAGCAGGGCAGCGAACGCAAAACGGATTTTATCAATATCGTCGCATGGCGACAGAGAGCGGAGTTCATTTGCAAATATTTTGTAAAGGGACAGCTTATCGCGCTTGAGGGCTCGATAGAAACGCGCTCTTATGTTGATAAAAACGGCAACAACCGCACGGCGTTTGAGGTTGTCGTTGAAAACGCGTATTTTACGGGCGATAGAAGAAATTCGCCGCAGGGCACATATCAGGGCGCGTATCAGTCCGGCGCAGCTGCGCCGATTCCGCAAGAACCGGCAAGCGTGTATTCAAGCGGCAGCGCGGGGGATTTTGAGGATATGCCCCTCGACGAGGATCTCCCGTTTTAAAGACTTTAAATTCTAACACACAGAGGCGTTATTTTACAGTAAAGGAGCGATTTAACAATGGCTGACAGACCCGAAAGAGAAAACCGCAGAGGCGGCCGCAAAAGCCGCAGAAAGGTTTGCACATTTTGTGTCGACAAGGTAGAAGACATAGATTACAAGGATATAGCAAAGCTCCGCCGTTTTCTTTCCGAGAGAGCGAAGATCCTTCCGAGAAGAGTAACAGGCACCTGCGCTTGCCACCAGAGAAAGCTCACCGTGGCTATAAAGCGCGCAAGACATCTCGCTTTGCTTCCGTACACAAGCGACTGATAAATAAAGCTTTTATTATTCCCGCGTTTTTATGCGCGGGAATTTTTTGTGCGGTTTAAGGCGCTTTTTGAGCAAAATCGCTTGACATAGGCATATGCGGGATATTAAAATGAATTGTAGCAGACTGCGGCGCAAAAGCTCTTGCGGCTGTGCCGCTGCGCTTTATAAACTGTATTTGAAAGGAGAATCCTTTATGAGAAAATTCTTTAAAACAAAAAAAGTCGTCAGCCTGTCTTTGGCTGCGCTTATGCTTACGGCGGCTGTTCCTCTTGCGGCCTCGGCTGCCGAGCAAAATGACACTACCATAAGAATAATACACACAAATGACCTTCACGGCTATTATAAGGCCACAGACAAGGGTCAAATCGGCTTTGAGGGACTCAAGGCCTTTGTCGACGCTCAGGATCCCGATTTGATTTTGGACGTGGGCGACACCTTCCACGGTCAGGCCTTCGCGACCGTTGAAAAGGGCGATAGTATGGCAAAGCTCCTTGATGCAGTGCATTACGACGCTATGACCCCGGGCAACCACGACTGGAGCTACGGTGCGGACAGGCTGAGGGAGCTCGACGCACAATATGATTTCAAGGTGCTCGCGTCCAATGTAGTGCGCGACGACGGCAGCGCTTACTTCGATTCTCCGTATCTTGTTAAGGAGGTCACCGCCGACGACGGCACGGTGTTAAAGGTCGGAGTTGTCGGAGCTATTGACGATAAGTTCTACACCTCTACACCCAAGGAAAATTTGACCGGATTAAAATTTACCGAGGAGGCCGCAAGCACGACCGAGGTCGCCAAGACTCTCAGAAACGACGAGGGCTGCGATATAGTTATCGCTATCACTCATCAGCACGACTGCGAGGGCTTCGTCAATAATATAAGCGGAGTAGACGCTGTTTTGGCGGGTCACGAGCATAAGCTCATAGACACGACCTACACCGACAAGGACGGCAAGAGCGTCCCGCTGGTTGAGGCTAACTGCTATTTCTCAAACGCGGGCGTTTTATCGCTGACCTATGATAAGGACAGCAAAACCGTTTCTGCCTCAAAGGAGAGCTTTATATCCTCGCAGGATACCGCAGATAAATCAGATGCGGCGGTGTCGGAGCTCATAGGCTCGATAGAGAGCGAGGAGAGCACTGTGCTTAAAGAGGTAGTCGGCAAGAGCGACGAGGAATACCCCTATTCGTGGGAGGATATTCGAGTTGCCGAGCAGCCGATAGGCAGAATAGTGACCGCGTCCTATCTTGACTGGACGGGCGCGGACGTTTCGATGGAAAACTCCGGCGGTATCCGCGCCGGAATACCGAAGGGCGATGTGACGTATGGCGATTTGATAAGCATTTCACCCTATGGAAATACTCTGCTCGTAAAGCAGCTCACAGGACAGGAGATACTCGACGTTGCGGAATTTGCGCTTGAAATAAGCCGCGCCTGCGACGAGGTTTATACCATACAAAAGGAAGCGGTTGAAAAGGGCGAGGATCCGATGCAGTACTCCTGGCCGTCAAACAGCGGCTCGGCTCTGCAAATAGGCGGATTAAAAGCCGAGTTTGACCTCTCAAAGCCGCAGGGCAGCCGCATAATCAACGCTAAGATAAACGGCGAGAGCATAGTGCTTGACAAGCTTTACAATGTTGCAATGAACAACTATATCGCGGAAAATGAGAGCTATCCGCATATCGCCTCAAAGGAAATAGTCAGCGAATATGGAACCTGCGAGCAGGCTCTGCGCCGCTATATAGAGAAGAACACCTTTTCAGAGGCGGCTAACACGCCGAATTTGACTCCCGTGAGCGCGGAGCCTACGACGGATTCAACCGACCCGACGGACGTAACCGAAGCGACTGATACCACTCAGCCGACCGAAGCAACACAGGCTCCGACTCAGGAGCAGTCTGTGTCAACAGACGCAGACACGGGCGCGTCAGAAGCGACTTCAGCCGGTGACAATACAAAGCCCGGCGGCGCTTCTACAGGCGGCACGAATAGTGCGAACAGCACGAGCGGAAAGGTCGCGACAGGCGACAGCAGGAGCGTTATAGTGCTGCTGGTGCTCGTTATGGCGGGCGCGTTTGTAGTGACTGCGGCAGCGTCAAAGAGAAAGCAGAAAAATTGAACCGATTGATTTTTAGAGGGCGGCGCTTGCGCTGCCCTTTTTTTGCAGATAAGCCTGTTTTATGAAGCGGCATTAACCGTGGGGTGGCTGTCGCAATGACATCTCGATTAGGCTGAAGAGATAACGGGGAGGGCGGCGACCGCAAATTCCGCCGCGCGCGGCGGAATTTGCCGAAAAACGCGGCGGGGCAGACTGTGCGGCAGAGAAAAATTTTGTGCGCCGCGTTTTTCCGCGCGGCTGCGCCGCGCCGGTCGCCGCCCGTAGCCTTATGCAGGCACATAAATAAAACGGGGCGCGACAGCCGCTTGCTGTTTGGGTGCGCCCATAAAAAGAGCCGGCAAACCGCATCATAATGCGGAGCCGGCCTTTTTTATCGAGCTATTTAAAAATATTTTTAAATAGCTCTTGACTTCTTAACTCCTCTGCACTATAATCTATTTAAAGAAATTTTTAAATAGGTTGGCGGCTGCCATGGGATAAATGAAATATTGTCGGCGCTTGCCGATACAAACAGACGCAATATACTTCAAACCCTTAAAAAAGGGAGAATATCCTCGGGGAATCTCGCCGAAAAGCTCGGAATGACGCCGCAGGCGCTCTCTTATCACCTGAATAAGCTAAAAAAATCCGATCTGATATATGAGAGCAAATATAAAAACTTTATCTACTACGAGCTTAACCTGACCGTGCTCGACGAGGTCGTTTTGTGGCTAGACAGACTGAAAGGAGACGCTGAAAATGAAAATTAAAATATCGTATTTGATTTTTATGCTCTTGCCATTTGCTGTGACCGGCGCGGCCTTTATCTTTATGCCGGACGAGGTACCGATGCACTATGGGATTGATTTCACAGTCGATCGCTGGGGCAGTAAGTTTGAGCTTTTGGTGATTCCGGCAGTGTTTACAGTACTCGCTCTGGTTATGCTGCTGCTTTCCAAGCTTGCGGACAAGGCGGAGTCGGAAAGCAAGAATAATGAAAAAATAGTTCTTATTACAGGACTTGTTATTCTTATAATTGAGAACATAATCAATCTTGTTATCCTATATGCGGCATATAACCGCGTGACCGACCTGAAAAGCCTGCCGATAGACTTTGTTAGCCTAATAATGGTTCTGTTCGGCGTTGTGTTTATCATAATCGGCAATATAATGCCAAAGGCAAGGCTTAATTCGATAGTCGGCTTCCGCACTCCGTGGACTATGAAAAATGAAACCGTGTGGAAGAAAAATCAGCTCTTCGCCGGAGCGTTGTCTATGATAGTCGGCGTGTTGATCGTTGTCGGCAGTCTGTTTTTCTTCAAGGGCTTCGCGGCGCTGTTTTATACGCTCGGACTGTTAATCGTTATGATGGCGGCGGATATCGCGTATTCGTACTTTGTGATGAAAAGGAACAAGGCTTCGGAGGAATAAGGCTTTATTTTCCGCAATAAAACGAAAAGCTTTTTAAAAAACTGCCGCACCGCCATGAGGCGATGCGGCAGTAAAATAATCAATTATGAGCTTACTCGCTCTCGTTTCTGAGGTCGAGTATTCTTTTTGCCTTGCCTTGAAAGCGCTCGAGCGATTTCGGCTCTACAAGGGTGACCTTCGTTTCAAGGCCGAGCACGCTCTTGAGCCTGTCGTGTATGGACTTCTGTAGAGATTGAAGTCCTGAGAAATTATCAAGCAGCTCGCCGCTCACAAGCTCTACTTTTACCTCAAGATTGTCCTTGAAGTTTGCGCGGCGCACTATAAGCTGATAGTGCGGCCCGATGTGCTCCGTGCCGACGAGTACGCTCTCGATTTGAGTCGGGAATACGTTCACTCCCTTGATTATCAGCATATCGTCGGTTCTGCCCATGGTTTTTGCCATTCGCGCGTGTGTTCGTCCGCACTCGCATTTGTCATAGCATATCTTGGTAATATCCTTCGTTCTGTATCTCAGCACAGGCATACCCTGCCTTGTCAAGGTAGTTACGACAAGCTCGCCCACCTCGTTTTCGCCGAGCCGTTCACCGGTGTCACTGTTTATTATCTCCGGCAAAAAATGATCCTCGGCAAAGTGCATTCCGTTTCTCGCCTCGCAGTCGCCGCTGCACCCGGGGCCGCCTATCTCGGTAAGACCGTAGTTGTCGGATACCCTAACATTCATATTACGCTCTATCTGCGCTCGCATCTCTTCGGTGCAGGGCTCGCTGCCGAGTATCCCGAGTCTGAGCTTGTACGCGCTCATAGGATAGCCGTCCTCCTTCATAGCCTCGCTCAGATACAGAGCGTAGCTCGGCGTAGCGACAAGACCCGTTACTCCGAAATCGCGGAACATCATAAGCTGCTTTTTTGTGTTGCCGGACGATGCGGGTATGACAGTCGCGCCTATCTTTTCAAGGCCGTAGTGAAGTCCGAGCGCTCCCGTGAACAGACCGTAGCCGAAGCTTATCTGTATAATGTCGTCAGCCGTCGCGCCGCCCGCAACGGCAACTCGCGCCACGCAGTCGCTCCATGTGTCAAGATCCTGCCGAGTGTAAACGCCGACGGTCGGTTTGCCGGTCGTGCCGGACGAGGCGTGTATCCTCACTATATCCTTCATCGGCACCGCCATCATATTGAACGGATAGTTGTCCCTTATGTCGTCCTTTGTGGTGAAGGGTATGTACTGAATGTCCGACAGCGACTTTATTTTCTCGCCGTCCATAACCCCCGCCTCGGTGAGCTTTTTGTGGTAAAAGCCGATGTTGTCGTAGCAATACTTTACTGTTTTTTTCAGTCTTTCAAGCTGTAATGCCTCGATCTCCTGCCTCGGCATGGTTTCTATATCCTTCTGGAAAAACATTGTTATCTCCTCGCTTTGCTGAGCTTTTTATATTTGCGCGAAACGGCTGAGAGGCTGTCGTGCGGCTCGTTTTTAGTGTGTGCTGTTTTGGGGACGGTTCGGGCGGCGACCCGCGCGGCTTCGCCGCGCGGAAAACACGGCGCTCAAGCTTTTCCGGCGTGGATGAGTCCCTGTCCCGCCGTGTTTTCACCGCCTTTCCGCCAGAGGCGGAAAGGCGCGTCGCCGCCCGAACCTGTGCGTCGCTTTAAAAATACCCTAAACGCGTCAACACGACAGCCGTTTAAGCTCAACCGTATACCAAATCTATTTTACACTGTTTGTTTGAATTCGTCAAATAAAGCGTCCATTTCATCTTGATTTTTGTTTTTTGTGACAAGACTCGCTATCGGAACCTCAATAAGGCCGACTATCATTGCAATCGCGCCCCAGCTTATCGGTGAAGCGAGGTTGAGCGGAAGCGATTTCGCCCAGTCCGTAAGAGCGGGGAAAAGTCCGAGATTAAAGAGAACCATAGAAACAACGGTAATAAGAACGCCGGTCGCAAAGCTGAGCCATACGGCGGCTTTCGTGACCTTTTTCGAGAACAGGCCGTACATAAACGGCGCGAGGAACGAGCCCGCGAGCGTGCCCCAGGATATCGACATAAGGGCGCTTATGTTTATTCCCATTGCGTTCAAATCGTTTTTGAATATCGCTATAACTACCGAGATTATAAGGAAAACAGCTATGAATATCCTCATGATGAGAACCTGCTTTTTCTCTGAAAACCCCTTTTTGGAGAAGGGCTTTATCATATCTATCGTGAGAGTCGAGCTTGACGTCAGCACAAGGCTCGCAAGCGTGGACATGGAGGCCGACAGAACGAGAACCACAACGATGCCGAACAGCACCTCCGGCACCGCGCTGCGGAGTATAGCCGGAACTATCGAGTCAAAGTCGGGGCTGCCGTTTGCAAGAGTAGCTATCTGGGTCTTGCCGGCTTCGTTCGTAACGGTCGCAAAGAGCCTGCCGAGGCCGCCGAGAAAATACGAGCCGCCAGCCACTACCACGGCGAACAGAGTCGAGATTATCGTGCCGCGCTTTATGGCCTTTCTGTCCTTGATGGCATAGAATTTCTGAACCATCTGCGGAAGTCCCCATGTGCCGAGAGATGTAAGTATAACCACAGCAATTAGATTTATCGGGTCTGGGCCGAGTATGGAGCCGTATGCGCCCGCTTCACCGCTTGCCGAGGGTATAAGCGACAAATTTTGCAGAGCCGCCGTTAGTCCGCCTTGATTGTTGAGGGCGCAGAAGATGACGGCGACAATTCCGAAGAGCATTATTATGCCCTGAATAAAATCGTTTACGGCTGTCGCGAAGTAGCCGCCGAGTATGACGTAAACGGCGGTGAGAAGAGCCATAATTATTATCCATATGTTATAGTCGATGCCTGAAAACGCCGAGGCGAACAGGGTCGAAAGTCCGTTGTAAACGGAGGCGGTGTAGGGTATGAGGAAGAGAAAGACTATCAAAGCGGCGGCAATCTTAAGGCTCTTTGACATATATCTCTTCTCAAAAAATTCGGGCATCGTTGAAACGTTTAGCTGCTTTGTCATTCTGCGGGTGCGGTCGCCGAGTATCACCCAGGCGAGCAGACTGCCGATTACGGCATTCCCTATTCCTATCCAGGTCGCCGCGAAGCCGTAGCTCCAGCCGAACTGACCGGCGTAGCCGATAAAAATAACGGCGGAAAAATAGGACGTGCCATAGGCAAAGGCTGTCATCCACGCGCCCACGTTTCTTCCCGCAAGAACAAAGTCGCTTACATTGCCGGTTCTTTTTCTGCAATAGACTCCTATAAAAATCATCAGAGCCAGATAAAGAACGAGCGTGATCCACATAACCATAATGTTATCCTCCTTATTTTGTGCTTTAAAGCGATAGGATTTTAAAGCTTAAAACGATTAAATTATACCGCAAATGATAAAAAATTCAATAATTTTTAACAAAAATTGTCAGGTTTAACAATCAAAATAAGGGAGTATAGTGCAAAATGTAAAAATTATTACAGCGTCATAATTTAGGGAATATATTAATATTGTTATAATGACTAAAATTGTGAACGTTATTATGTTTATCTTTCATAATTAGACATTTTCCAACGAAAATTATCGGCTAAACGATAGACTTTTTTTCGACAATGTTGTATCATTGTTACATATGGACTTCATATAAAAATCTATATATAAATGAAGTAATATACCATTGCAAGGAGGACAAAAAATGCAAAAGAAAATTAGCACGCTTCCTTTCAACGGCACACCCGAGCAAGAGGCGAAGCTGAAGGAAATCATCGAAAAGCATAAGGGCGACCCGGGCGCAGTTATGCCTGTTTTGCAGGAGGCGCAGGGCGTTTACGGCTATCTGCCCAAAGAGGTCCAGATAATGATCGCCGAGGGCCTTGGCGTACCGGTCGAGGAGGTTTACGGCGTATCAACCTTTTATTCGCAGTTTTCCCTTACGCCGAAGGGCAAGTACAACATATCGGTCTGTCTTGGAACGGCGTGTTATGTTAAGGGCTCGGGCAAGCTCGTTGACGAGATAACGAATCAAATCGGCATAGAGCCCGAGGAATGTACCGAGGACGGACTTTTCTCCCTCACGGCGTGCCGCTGCATAGGAGCCTGCGGGCTTGCGCCGGTGCTCACTGTAAACGACGAGGTTTACGGCAGACTTGAGCCGAAGGATATAGCGGGAATACTTGACAAATACCGCGCTTAAAAAATGAACGAGCTTTCGCTTTTCGTTCTTGAGCTTGCCGAAAACTCGGCGGAGGCAGGCGCGCTGCTTGTCAAAGCAGAGGTGCGTTTAACGCCCGAAAGCGTGGAGATAACCGTGACGGACGACGGCAAAGGAATGACCGCCGAGCAGTCGCGCGACGCTGTAAACACCGACTACACCACAAAGCTTGGGCGGCGCGGACGCGGGCTGCCGCTGATAAAGGCGGCGGCGGAGAAAACCGGCGGCGGGCTTTCGCTCAGCTCGCGCGCGAAAAAGGGAACGAGGGTGAGCGTTCGTTTTATAAAAAACGAATATTGCCCACCGATGGGCGATATAAATTCCGTTATCAGAATATTGGCGATATGTCACAGCGACATGGATTTTCGCTTTGAAATTGAGCAGTCAGGCAAAATAATGACCTTTGACACAAGGGTGATAAAGGAGCGCATAGCTCCCGCGAAGATCTCCTGCGGCGGCGTATCGGCGTGGATACGGGAATATTTAAACGAGCAGACAGAATTTATTTTTGGAGGTGCAGCAAATGAAATCACTTGCTGAATTACAGGCAATCAGAGAAAAAACGAGGCTTCAGCTCAATTTAAGGCACGAAAGCCCCGATAATGTTTCTATCAAAGTCGGACTTGCTACCTGCGGAATAGAGGCGGGAGCAAGAGAGGTAATATGCGCCTTTGTCGACGAGCTTGAAAAACGCGGCATTGAAAACGTAACGGTGACCGCGATGGGCTGTATAGACAAATGCGACAAGGAGCCTGTCGCCGTGGTTGAGGTACCGGGCGAGGAAAAGGTGACGTATGTAAATATGACGCCGGAAAAGGCTGTAAGGGTAATAGAAGAGCATATAGTAAACAAAAAGGTCGTAGCCGAATATACAGACGGCGCGACAGTGTAAAGGAGGAAGATAAATGTATCGTTCCAATGTGCTTGTTTGCGGCGGTACCGGATGTACCTCCTCTAACAGCGGAGAAATAATAGCGGCTCTCGAAAGAGAGATAGCGGCAAAGGGACTCGAAAAGGAGGTAGAGGTCATCAAGACCGGCTGCTTCGGACTTTGTGCCCTCGGCCCGATAATGATAGTTTATCCTGAGGGAAGCTTTTACAGCATGGTCAAGGTGGAGGATATCCCCGAGATCGTGGAGGAGCACCTGCTCAAGGGCAGAATAGTAAAAAGACTGCTCTATCAGGAGACGGTGGACGGCGACAACATAAAGTCGCTCAATGAAACTCCGTTTTATGCAAAGCAGCAGAGAACGGCGCTGAGAAACTGCGGCGTTATCAATCCGGAGTGCATCGACGAATATCTCGCGATGGACGGCTACAAGGCTCTGGAAAAGGTTCTCACACAGATGACCCCGGACGAGGTTATAGAAACCGTAAAGGCGTCGGGGCTTAGAGGAAGAGGCGGCGGCGGATTCCCGACCGGCGTTAAATGGAGCTTTGCCGCAGCACAGCAGTCTGACCAGAAGTATGTATGCTGCAACGCCGACGAGGGCGACCCGGGCGCGTTTATGGACCGCTCCATATTGGAGGGCGACCCGCACACGGTGCTTGAGGCTATGGCGATAGCGGGCTATGCGATAGGCTCGTCGCAGGGCTATATCTATGTCCGCGCGGAGTACCCGATAGCGGTTCAAAGACTTCAAATAGCAATCGACCAGGCTCACGAATACGGAGTTTTGGGAAATAATATATTCGGCACGGACTTCAGCTTTGACGTTCAGTTAAGGCTTGGCGCGGGCGCGTTTGTCTGCGGCGAGGAAACGGCGCTTATGACCTCGATTGAGGGCAACAGAGGCGAGCCGCGTCCGCGTCCGCCGTTCCCGGCAGTAAAGGGTCTGTTTGAAAAGCCGACAATACTCAATAATGTTGAAACATACGCAAATATTTGCCAGATAATATTAAAGGGCGCGGACTGGTTCAGCGCGATGGGCACCGAGAAGTCAAAGGGAACAAAGGTGTTTGCTCTCGGCGGAAAGATAGCCCACACTGGACTTGTAGAGGTTCCGATGGGAACAACTCTGCGCGAGATTGTCGAGGAGATAGGCGGCGGCGTGCCGGGAGGAAAGAAGTTCAAGGCGGCGCAGACGGGCGGACCGTCGGGCGGATGTATTCCGGCGCAGCACCTTGACATTCCGATAGACTACGACAACCTTATCTCGATAGGCTCAATGATGGGCAGCGGCGGACTTATCGTAATGGACGAGACCACCTGTATGGTAGATATAGCGAAGTTCTTCCTTGAGTTCACGGTTGACGAGAGCTGCGGAAAATGTACTCCCTGCCGCATCGGAACAAAAAGACTTCTGGAGATGCTCGAAAAGATAACCTCAGGCAACGGAACGATGGAGGATCTCGACAAGATGGAGGAGCTTTGCTACTATATAAAGGAGAACGCGCTTTGCGGACTCGGACAGACTGCCCCGAATCCCGTTTTGTCAACGATGAAGTTCTTCCGCGACGAGTACATAGCCCACGTTAAAGACAAAAAATGTCCGGCGGGCGTATGTAAGGATCTGCTCCAGTACTCGATAGATCCCGACAAGTGCCGCGGCTGTACTGCCTGCGCAAGAGTATGTCCTGTCGGCGCGATAAGCGGCAAGGTCAAGGAGGCGCACGTTATAGATACAACAAAGTGTATCAAGTGCGGCTCATGTATGGAAAAATGTAAATTCGGCGCAATTTCAAAGGGTTAAGAAGGGAGTGTGGCAGAGATGGATATGATAAATATAAAAATAAACAATATTCCCCTGAGTGTAGAAAAGGGTACAACTATTCTTGAAGCCGCCGAGAAGATCGGCGTGAATATTCCCACACTCTGTTTCCTCAAGGATATAAACGAGATCGGCGCTTGCCGTATGTGCGTTGCGGAGGTAAAGGGAGCAAGAAGTCTTGTTGCCTCATGCGTGTATCCTATCGAGAGAGAGGGCACGGAGATATTCACAAATACAAAGAAGGTGCAGGATTCAAGAAGGACTACTCTTGAGCTTATCCTTTCAAATCACGAGAGAAAGTGCCTGTCCTGTCCGCGCAGCGGCTCGTGCGAGCTTCAGAGAATGTGCCACGAGTTCGGCATAGACGACGAGGAGCGCTACGCGGGCGAAAATCCCGAGGTAAAGGTTGACGAGTCAACGCTTCACCTCATCAGAAACAACAACAAGTGCGTGCTTTGCCGCCGCTGTGTAGCCGCCTGCAACGAGCAGTATGTAGGGGTTATCGGCGCGAACAACCGCGGATTTGACACTGAGATAGGCTGCTACTTCAACAAGGATCTGAACGAAACAGCCTGCGTATCCTGCGGACAGTGCACCGCAGTATGCCCCACCGGCGCGCTTGTTGAGCGCGACCAGACCGAGGAGGTATTCGCGGCGATCGCTGACCCGGAAAAGTACGTTGTAGTACAGACGGCTCCGGCAATCAGGGCTACGCTTGGCGAATGCTTTGATATGCCGATAGGCACGAACGTAAAGGGCAAGATGGTAACGGCATTAAAGATGCTCGGCTTTGACAAGGTGTTCGACACCGACTTCGGCGCAGACCTCACCATTATGGAGGAGGCAAACGAGTTTATCGAGAGAATGCAAAACGGCGGCACATTGCCGATGATAACGTCGTGCTCTCCGGGCTGGGTAAAGTTCTGCGAGTTCTATTATCCCGAGCTGCTGCCGAACCTCTCAAGCTGCAAGTCGCCTCAGCAGATGACGGGAGCGATGATAAAGACCTACTATGCGGAGAAGGAGGGCATAGACCCCAAGAACATAGTAGTTGTTTCCATCATGCCTTGTACGGCGAAGAAGTTCGAGGTAAAGCGCGACGATCAGGACGCGGCGGGACTTCCGGACGTTGACATAGCGCTTACGACAAGAGAGCTTGCCAAGATGATAAAGAAATGCCAGATACAGTTTACCAAGCTGCCCGACAGCGAGTTTGATCCCGCGCTGGGCATAGCCACCGGCGCAGGCGCAATATTCGGCGCGACGGGCGGAGTTATGGAGGCTGCTCTGCGCACGGCGGCGGACACTCTCACGGGCAAGTCGCTTGACGAGATAGACTACAAAGAGGTAAGAGGAACCGACGGCATCAAGGAGGCTGTTTACAACGTAGCCGGAACAGAGGTAAAGGTTGC
The DNA here is from genome assembly GCA_947632045.1 of uncultured Clostridia bacterium. GTDB lineage: Bacteria > Bacillota > Clostridia > Oscillospirales > Acutalibacteraceae > UBA7067. The sequence goes on along the minus strand of CANRNQ010000020.1, from coordinate 13,629 downwards.
CGTTGCAAGCGGACTTTCAAACGCCGCAAAGGTTCTTGACAAAGTAAAGGCGGGCGAGGCCGATTATCACTTTATAGAGATAATGTGCTGTCCGGGCGGCTGCGTAAACGGCGGCGGCCAGCCGATACAGCCGGCAAGCGTTCGCAACTTTACCGATTTGAAGGCGGAGCGCGCAAAGGCTCTTTATGAGGAGGATATCAATCTTCCGTACAGAAAGTCGCACGACAGCCCGATAATCAAGCAGGTTTATGAGGAGTATCTTGAAAAGCCGGGTAGCCATAAGGCTCACGAGATTCTCCACACAAGCTATGTTGAAAGAGAAAGATATTGATAATTAATACTGCGGTATTTTCCACAAAACGGAAAGAGGGGGCGAAGGCTCCCTCTTTCTCGTTGATAAGGTAATTTCAAAGGGCGGCGGTTTAGAAGGAGGAGTCCTTATTCCCGTAAAGCTCCGGTCTTATTTACCAATGGGTGAAGCCCCAAAAGACAAAGAATAAGAATAAAATGACGGATTTTTGCATTTTTATTGACAATTATTATTATATTGCACGAATATCCTGTGCTATATCACAACAAATATAATATTATTTGATGAAATTTTCGTGGATTATTGACTTATTCAAAATATTATGGTACAGTCGCTATTGTGAAGTTGTGAAAGGTCGAAACAAAAATCAGATATTGTTTGACGTGCACAAAATTTACAATAATTTAAGAAAGGTGTTGTGCAATGAAAGGAAAATTATCAAAACGTTTGAGGAGGGGCTTTGTGGCGACGGCTTTGGCTGCTTTACTTGCCGCAGGAACAGTGTCTACTGCTTTTGCTAAAGCCGATACACCCATTAAGTATGAAAATTATGGGTTTACAGCCGAAAAAATCAGCAACCCCTTAAACGGACAGGGAGAGGTTGATGGACTTACTCCGGAAGGTAATCGCGGCAATAGCTATGCTTGGGCGATGGCAGAGCGCGACGGTTGCATTTATATAGGCACAAACCGCAATATCGCCGGCGGTACGGTTTATCAATTTATCCAGGGACTCTCGCAGGCGGGAGTATCCGAGGAGCTTTTGTGGGCTTTGGTCGATGCTATTACAAACGGCGATATACCTCATAATGACTCCGACTCAAATGCGCGTATACTGAAATATGATACAAAAACGGGCAAAATAAAGGAATTGGCTCAGATCGACGGCGTGTCGGCGTACAGAATGGCCAATACATATAACGGCAATATTTATTTCGGCACCTTTGGCAGCGTTGCCGACGGCGGTACAAGAATAATAAAAGTTGACGAGAGCGACAATGTTGAAACGGTATTTACGGCTATGGGTGACAGCAGCTTCAGAGCGAGCGCTGTGTATAACGGCGACCTCTATTTTGGAGGACTCGATTCGAGGATAGAACTTCCCGAGGGCGAGAATTATAATAAGATCGCTATTTTAAAGAAGGACAAAAACGACGATACCGTATGGACAAGAGTTGCCGATTACAAGGACTTTATTGATTATGCGGACGATAACGTCTATGCGCAGGCGGGCGGAAGCGTATGGGATTTGATAGAGTATCAGGGCGATATGTATGTGTTCCTTGCTACATCAAAGGGTTTTGTTGCCTTCAAGGGTCATGAGGCCAAAGAGGGCGAAGAGGCCAACGAATACGGCTGGAGCTGGCAGGAGGTTATCGGCAAGAACAGCCAATATAACATGGGAATGGCTCCGACGGCCGAGGGCTACCCGACAAACGGCGCAATAGCGAGCGCGGCCACTCCTGTTGTATATAAAGACAAGCTCTATTTCGGAACCTTCGACAATTCCTTTAACGCTACCATGGCGGCGCTCACCGGCTTGTTTACAAACATTGGCAGCGGCAACAATACTGCGGGACTCAGCGCCTACCTGAAAACAATGTACGACACTATCACCACTCCGCAGAAGATGTACTGCATGAATAAGGACGGCGTTATCACCGAGTGCAGCGAAATAAACGATATATTTGCAAATACGGTCAACGATTATTTCTGGAGATATTGCGTGTATAACGACAAGCTCTATATAACCTCGTATGATTCAAAGCCGATTTACAACTATTTTACACGCTTCACAAACGGCGATCTTTTAAATGTGACCAAGGAAGAATTTGAAAGCCAGATAAATTATATTAAAAACCTCATAAAGATTATTGCCGAGCAATACAAAAATTCCACCGGCGGCACAGTCGATATTGATTTCAGCGCGATTTTAAATGAGCTCAAGGACAGAATCAACAATATGATCTCGGGCGGCTCAATAACACAGGAGCAGATTCAGGCGGTTGTTGACTATGTAAATTCTTTGATCGAGCAGATAAAGGATAAGCTTGGCAGCGTTGATAAGGAGCAGATGAACCAGATCGTTGATAAGCTAAAGGAGCTTGCAAGCAATTTTGCAGCCAATGCGCAGAACAAAATCAATGAATTGATAGAGCAGTTCAAGAACCTGACCGGCGATACAGCGATAAATCAGGAGCAGCTTCAGCAGGTAATTGACAAAATCAAGGAATATATCGGAACTCTCGACGAAAACGCGAAGGCAAAGCTTGATGAATTTTTAAAGGCGCTTGAGGACTTTAAAAACAATCAGGGCAATATTGACGTTGATAAGCTAAAGGAAGTTGCCGCGGCTATACAGGAGCGCCTTCAAAGTATAATAGATAAGGTGAAAACAGATATCGCTGCTTTGGTAGAAAAAATCAAGGAATATATTCCCCAGACAGTGGAAGGCGATACAAACGACTCCGTTTCAATCGACTTAAATGAAAAGCTTAACGCCCTCTTTGAAAAGCTTGGAATAAGCATTGACGAGGAGACAAAGGCAAAAATTTCACAGATAATTGAGCTTGCGAAAAACATAAAGGACGAGCAGGGCAACTATAATCTTGACAATATCAAAGCCATGCTCGCTATGGTAAAGGATATTGTTTCCAACGCAAAGACAACGGCAAAGGAAAATCTGGACAAAATCGCTCAGCAGCTTAAGCGGCTTATAGGCGAGCAGGGAACTGCCGTAAAGGAAAAAATACAGCAGATAATAGATGACTTTACCGCTTTGCGCGAGGGCATTGCCGACGAGGAGATAAGGGCAAAGCTGAGCAGCGTTATAGAAACGCTTAAGGGCGCCGTAGATGAGCAGGGCAATATTGACGGCGAGAAAATTCAACAGGCCTTGAATACGCTTGAGGAAGCGGCGCAGCTGTTTGAAAATTACGGCATAGAAATAAATCTCAGCATTGTTATCGACAACGCAAAGCTTCAAGCGTTCATCGAAAAGCTCGAGGCGTTCCTTGATAATAACGCGGGCTCATTCAGCGAAGAAACGGCAGCAGAGCTCAGAGAAATAATCGAAACGATGAAAAATCTGACCGACGAAAACGGCGAGGTAGACGGCCAAGCCTTTACAGAGCTTCTTTCACAATTGAGCGAGCTTGGGAAAAACCTCTTCGGAAATGTGGAGGAGCAGTTCAATAAGCTCGTTGAGAAATTCAAGGAAATAATCAACAACCAGAGCAATATTGATACGACAAAGCTGAACGAGATCCTCGACAAGCTTTACAAATCCATAAGCGAGCTGGTCAGCGGAAAGAGCGACAAGCTCAAGGAGGAGCTCCTTGCCGAGATCAAGGATTATGTCGAGCAGGCAAAAGCAGAGATAGGCAACATTCTTAACTCACTCGGCCTTGGCGAATATTTGGACGGCATAAAGACTTATATTGAATCGGCATTCAAGGCGCTTTATGACAAGCTCGACCTTGATGGCTTGAAGATGTATATAGAAATATCGAAAAAGCTCGCCAACAGCGAAGCGGGATTTGATATGTACGCCATGTATGTTGACGACGAGGGCAATACAAGCGTTGAAACGGTAACGGATAACGGATTTAACGATAGGTACAACTACGGCGGAAGAACGATGATAGTATGCGACGGCGCTCTCTATTTAGGTACTGCCAATCCGTTTTACGGCGCTCAGCTTTGGAAAATAGGCGGCGCGGCTACTGAAAATCCGTCAAATCCTGCTGTTGAAGACCCAACAGACGAACCGACGGATGCCCCGACGGATACCCCGACAGACACTCCGACAGATGCCCCGACAGACACTCCGTCAGATACCCCGTCAGATGCCCCGACAGATACCCCGTCAGATGATCCGACAGACACCCCGTCAGATGATCCGACAGATACCCCGACAGATACCCCGACAGATGATCCGACAGATACTCCGTCAGATGCCCCATCTGATAACCCGTCTAAAGGCAAGGACGATAATAATACAAATTCGTCAGGTACGACGGGCGGGGCAACTACAAATAATTCTTCTAATATATCCCAGACTAACGGAAACACCACAACCGGTGACGGAGCACAATCAAACGGCAAGTCTGCTGTTGGCACAGCCGACAATACTCCTATCGCTCCGATATTGACAGCGGCAATCGCAGCGGCTGTAGTTCTGCTTATTGCCGGCCTCAAAAAGAGAAAACATTCATAATTTAAGGCTTCTTTCAAAATAGGAAAATTCCGGCGCAAGATTATTCTGCGCCGGAATTTTTTGCCCTGCCGAAGCACGTTTATAAAAAAATAACCGGAGCACACTTTTCGTGGACTCCGGTTTTTATCGTAGCTGCTTTTGTGGAGCGGTCGAGAAAATATAAAAGGTCAAATGCTCGAATCAATCTGAAATATATATGGATAATATGACGTTATCGCCGCCCTATTTGCCGTTATCGCTCAGCCAACGGAGAGAGGTATATGCATAAGCCGCGCTGCCGCGATACGCAACGGAATCATCAAACCTGACCTTTGGGTGGTGCTGACCAAAGATATATCCGTCGTTGGAGCTTCCCGCCGTCAAAAACATACTGACGGTAGGAACGCGGTGGCTGACAAAAGCAAAGTCCTCGCTGCCGCCGCCTGCTTTTCCGCCTGAAATTATCGACAGATCCATCGCGCCGGTATCAAACAGCTCCTTCATATAGCCCATCACGCTCTCGGCTAATTGCGTGTCAATGACCATGCAGGGACAATAATCATAAAACTCCACCGAGGCTTGACAGCGAAAGGCAGCGCCGACTCCCTCACAGATTTGCTTCATGCGCGTTTTAATGAGCTCGCCAAGCTCGTTCTCGGGGTCGACCGTGCGGATAGTTCCCCACATTTCCGCAACGTCGGGAATGACGTTAGACGCTTTTCCGGCTTCAAAACGGCCGGTGGTAAAGATTCCGAACTGATTGCCGTCGAGCTCGCGGCTGGTTATTTCCTGGAGCGCAATGTGAATATGGGCGGCTGCTGTGATAGGGTCTATCGCCTCGTGCGGCGTTGAGCCATGGCCGCCCTTCCCCTTCACCGTAATATGATATTGCTCGCATGATGTAGATGAGATACCTCCGCCCGACACGATCACCGTTCCGGATCGCAGCGGCATTCCCGCAGTGACATGAATCATTACGGCAGCGTCTACATGAGGATTTTCAAGAAGACCTGCGTTAAGCATATCCGGCGAGCCTTGAAATATCTCCTCGGCGGGCTGAAATTCAAGCTTTACCGTGCCGATTATCTCGTCCTCGTGCTTTTTCAAAAGCTCAGCTGCGCCAAGCAACATTGCCGTGTGCATATCGTGACCGCAGCCGTGCATTTTGCCTGCGCTTTTGCTGCGATACTCGACCTCGGCCTCCTCTTGAAGAGGTAGCGCGTCCATGTCTGCCCGAAGTAAGATGGTTTTGCCGAGCCTTTTTCCGCCCGCTAAGGCTATTATTCCTGCCTTGCCCATCTCCTTGGGCTCATAGCCGAGCTCCTTTAGCTTCTGCATGACAAAAGCTTTTGTATATGGAAGCTCAAAGCCCACCTCCGGGTGCTGATGCAAATCCCGTCTTATAGCTGTCAGCTCGGGCTGTAGTGTTTTCGCCTCGTTCAACAGAAGCAGGCCGTCTGTTTTGAAAGCCTTGTCCATAAGCTCACCCCCGATTTGTTATAAATTTATTCTACCACATTTTCCTGCGATATGCCACACTTTAATTTTGACGTTCGCTGATATCGGCTTTTCGGGCGTAGGCAATTGATGCAGACACGAATCAATAGCGCTTAAATATGCCCGTAAAATGCAAAAAGCCCGATAAACTCGGACTTCCCCGGGAGAAGGTGCGAAGACTCGAAAAGCGGCGCGATGATTTGCAAAAATAAATCGCGGCAAGCCGCAAAGGCCTGCCGCGACGTGGTCGAGGTGACAGGACTTGAACCTGCGGCATCTTGGTCCCAAACCAAGCACTCTACCAAACTGAGTTACACCTCGGCGCGAATTTTTAAAGCCTATTTATTATATCGTAAAATAAATGCTTTGTCAACGTCGCGGCGATACTTTTTAGCTTTTGCCCCGGACGCCGGAATTGCGTGAGGAAAGGAAAATTTAAGTTGACATTTTACCACCGTTTGTGTTAAAATATCTAATTGCCAAGTTGCGGCCATTTTGCAGCTTCGCTTATGTGTGAAGTGTTTAAAAACCGCCGCTTTAGGCATAAAAATGTGTCTATTACCAATAAGTGTAATATTTGCACATTTTTGCGGAATAATAGCCGCGATGAAAAATTTTGAAAGGAGGAAAATTATGCCAACCTTTAACCAATTGGTTCGCAAGGGTCGTGAGGTATCTGAAAAAAAGGCGAAGGCTCCTGCTCTCTTAAAGGGCTGGAACGCTAAAAAGCGCAGAGCTATCGATCAGAGCTCGCCGCAGAAAAGAGGCGTGTGCACCGCCGTTAAAACAGCTACCCCGAAGAAGCCTAACTCAGCTCTCAGAAAAATCGCCAGAGTAAGACTTTCCAACGGTATCGAAGTCAGTTCTTATATTCCCGGTGTGGGCCATAATCTGCAGGAACACTCGGTTGTTCTTATCAGAGGCGGAAGAGTTAAGGACCTCCCTGGTGTGCGTTACCACATCATAAGAGGAACTCTCGACGCTCAGGGCGTTGCAAAGCGTATGCAGGCTCGCTCTAAGTACGGCGCAAAGCGCCCGAAGGCAGGTAAATAATAAGGAATTGGCAGCTACCCAAGGGAAAGGTTACTTAAATTAAACCAGTACAATACAAATGTGCTTTTATATATATGATATTATAGAGCCTTTTGTATTGGCCAACGGGAGTTTGTCGCTTTCGAGTACCTATGATATCTCTAATTTTGTGAAGGAGGGAAGTAAAGTGCCAAGAAGAGGCTCAATAGCAAAACGCGATGTTCTGCCGGATCCGCTTTACAATTCAAAGCTCGTTACCCGTCTTATCAATAATATTATGTATGACGGCAAAAAGGGCGTAGCCCAGAAGATTGTTTACGGCGCGTTCGAGATCATCAGCGAGAAAACAGGAAAAGAGGCCCTCGAGGTCTTTGAACAGGCTATGGAAAACGTAATGCCTGTATTGGAGGTAAAGGCTCGCCGCGTCGGCGGCGCCACCTACCAGGTTCCTATGGAGGTTCGCCCCGAGAGAAGACAGACATTGGGTCTTCGCTGGATCTCGACATATTCAAGAGCGAGAAGCGAAAAGACAATGAAGGAAAGACTCGCAGGCGAGATCCTCGACGCTGTCAACGGTGCCGGCGGCGCCGCCAAAAAGCGCGACGACACACACAAGATGGCAGAGGCGAACAAAGCGTTTGCACATTACAGATGGTAATTTATCAAGGAGGATTTTATGGGCAGACAGGTGTCTCTTGAACAAACAAGAAATATCGGTATCATGGCTCACATTGATGCCGGTAAAACCACCACAACAGAGCGTATCCTTTTTTACACCGGTATCAACCATAAAATAGGCGAGGTTCATGACGGCGGCGCCACCATGGACTGGATGGTACAGGAGCAGGAGAGAGGTATAACTATAACCTCTGCTGCAACGACTTGCTTCTGGAAAGACAGCAAGGGCAAGGATGTAAGAATAAATATTATCGACACACCGGGACACGTTGACTTCACGGTCGAGGTTGAGCGTTCGCTCAGAGTTTTGGACGGCTCCGTAACCGTTCTTTGTGCAAAGGGCGGAGTTGAGCCGCAGTCCGAAACGGTTTGGCGTCAGGCTGACAACTACGGCGTTCCGCGAATGGTGTATGTCAATAAAATGGACATCATGGGCGCGGACTTTTTCCGCGTTGTGCAGATGATGAAGGACAGACTCAAGTGTAACGCGGTTCCGATCCAGATTCCGATAGGGGCTGAGGACGACTTCAAGGGAATAATCGACCTCGTTAAGATGAAGGCGGAGGTTTATTACGACGACCTCGGCAAGGACATGAGAGAAGAGGATATTCCCGACGATTTAAAAGAGCTTGCGCAGAAATATCACGACGAGCTTATCGAGCACGTTGCCGAGCAGGACGAAGCTCTTATGGAAAAATACTTCAACGGTGAGGAGCTTACCGAAGAAGAGATCAAGACTACTATAAGAAAAAGCACTATCGCCAACACAATGGTGCCGGTCACCTGCGGAACCTCATACAGAAACAAGGGCGTTCAGAAGCTGCTTGACGCTATTGTAGACTATATGCCGGCTCCGACGGACGTTCCCGCTATTAAGGGCGTGAATCCGGAAACCGACGAGGAAGAGGTTCGCCATTCCTCGGACGAAGAGCCGTTCTCGGCTCTCGCATTTAAAATCGCTACCGACCCCTTTGTCGGAAAGCTCTGCTTCTTCAGAGTATATTCCGGCGTTGTAACCGCGGGCTCGACCGTTTACAACTCTACAAAGGATAACAACGAGAGAATAGGCCGTATCGTTCAGATGCACGCCAACGACAGAAAGGACATAGATACCTGCTATTCGGGCGATATCGCCGCCGCTATCGGACTTAAAAACACGACGACGGGTGATACTCTCTGCGACGAAAAGCATCCTATTATTCTTGAGTCTATGGAGTTCCCCGAGCCTGTTATCAGAGTTGCGATAGAGCCTAAGACAAAGGCAGGCCAGGAGAAAATGGGCATCGCCCTTGCAAAGCTTGCAGAAGAGGACCCGACCTTTAAGGCTTATACCGATGAGGAAACCGGCCAGACGATAATCGCCGGCATGGGCGAGCTTCACCTTGAGATAATCGTTGACAGACTTCTTCGTGAATTTAAGGTAGAGGCTAATATAGGCAAGCCGCAGGTTGCATATAAGGAAACCATACGCCGCAACGCCGACGTTGACAAGAAGTACGCAAGGCAGTCGGGTGGTAAGGGTCAGTACGGTCACGTTAAGATCAGAATTGAGCCTAACCCGACAAAGGGCTACGAGTTTGTAAATTCGGTTGTCGGCGGAGCCGTTCCAAAGGAATATATTCCGGCGGTAGACCAGGGTATACAGGGCGCTATGCTCAGCGGCGTTTTGGCGGGCTACAACGTAGTTGACGTAAAGGTTGAGCTTTACGACGGATCCTACCACGAGGTAGACTCGTCTGAAATGGCGTTTAAGATAGCGGGCTCAATGGCGTTCAAGGAGGCTATGCAAAAGGCCGATCCGGTTCTTTTGGAGCCTATCATGAAGGTTACCGTAATAGTTCCCGAGGAGTACATGGGAGACGTTATCGGCGACCTCAACTCGCGCCGCGGTATGATCCAGGGCATGGAGGCCGAAAACGGCGCCCAGAGGATCAACGCTCATGTTCCGCTTTCAGAGATGTTCGGATATGCTACTGATATGCGTTCAAAGACTCAGGGACGCGGTCAGTATGTTATGGAGCCGAGCCACTATGCAGAGGTTCCGAAGTCGGTCGGCGAGGCTATTATCACAGCCCGCAAGAAGAGTGAGGAATAATTTTAAAAATAGTATTGCAATTTTCATTCAAAATTGCTAAAATAACTTTAAGACCTAATTATAATTTATTCAAGGGAGGAAATTCCAATGGCAAAAGCAAAATTTGAAAGAACTAAGCCGCATATTAACATTGGTACAATCGGACACGTTGACCACGGCAAGACGACTCTTACAGCTGCTATCACAAAGGTGTTAAACCTTGAGGGTAAGGCTGCGTTTGAGGATTACGCAAACATCGATAAGGCTCCTGAGGAGAGAGAGCGTGGTATTACAATCAATACAGCTCACGTTGAGTATGAAACAGATAAGCGTCACTATGCTCACGTTGACTGCCCGGGTCACGCCGATTATGTTAAGAACATGATCACGGGCGCTGCTCAGATGGACGGCGCTATCCTTGTTGTTTCAGCTGCTGACGGCCCGATGCCGCAGACAAGAGAGCACATCCTTCTTTCAAGACAGGTTGGCGTTCCTTATATCGTAGTATTCATGAATAAGACAGACCAAGTTGACGACGACGAGCTTCTTGATCTTGTTGAGATGGAAATTCGCGAGCTCCTCGACGAGTATGAGTTCCCGGGCGACGACACACCGATCATCCGCGGCTCTGCTTATGTTGCGCTCACCAGCACATCAACTGACACAAACGCTCCTGAGTACAAGTGTATTCACGAGCTCATGGACGCTGTTGACGAGTATATCCCGACCCCTGAGCGTAAGGCTGATCAGCCGTTCCTTATGCCTGTTGAGGACGTGTTCACAATTACAGGACGCGGCACAGTTGCAACAGGTAGAGTTGAAAGGGGCATGATCAAGGTCAACGAAGAGGTTGAGATTGTTGGTCTTACAGACGAAAAGAGAAAGGTAGTTGTTACCGGACTTGAAATGTTCAGAAAGACTCTTGACTATGCTGAGGCAGGCGACAACGTAGGCGCGCTTCTCCGTGGCGTTCAGAGAACAGAGATCGAGAGAGGACAAGTTCTTGCAAAGCCAGGCACAATTCACCCGCACACAAAGTTCCACGGCCAGGTTTACGTTCTTACTAAGGACGAGGGCGGCCGTCATACTCCGTTCTTTAACAACTATCGTCCGCAGTTCTATTTCAGAACAACCGACGTTACAGGCGTTATTGCTCTTCCGGAGGGTACAGAGATGTGTATGCCCGGAGATAACGTAGAGATGGACGTTGAGCTCATCACCCCGATCGCTATCGAGGAAGGTCTTCGTTTCGCTATCCGTGAGGGCGGCAGAACAGTAGGCTCAGGCGTTGTTACCGCTATCAACGAGTAATTTAAGTCTGTAAAATAGAATTAAATTATAAACTCAGGGTTCGAATCTATGGTTCGAGCCCTTGTTTTTTGTTAAGCAAACGCCTTGCCAAAAAAATAAAATGCGGTGCTTCGCATTGCAAAGCTTGATATGAAAATATCGCAGCCATAAAAAGGATTTGACACGACAGAGCTTAAAAAGTATAATTTTATAGATAATAAAATTAAGAAAGGATCGCTCGATTGATGAAGACCGAGAACCTTGAAGCAAGGCCGCAAGAGGCCGGCGATACGGAAAACAAAAAATCAGACGCTTTAGATATAAAAAAATTGAAAAAGAGCTTTGCAAGCGGGCTGAACTTTTATAAGCTCGTGTGGATATTCCTCATAGGCAGCTTCCTTGGGGTCGTCTGCGAGGTCATATTCTGCTTGATCGTGGATCACAGATATGAATCGCGTCAGGGAGTCGTCTACGGCCCTTTTAATCCGGTTTACGGAGTGGGGGTAGTCTTGATCACGCTTTGCCTTTATTGGCTGAGAAATAAGCGCGATTTCTGGACATTCCTTTTAGGAGCCTTTATCGGCGCGGTGAGCGAGTACGCTTGCAGCTGGTACCAAGAGACCTTCATAGGCACAGTTTCGTGGGATTACAGCGATATGTGGGGCAATATAAACGGAAGAACTTGCCTGCTATACGCCGGTATATGGGGTTTCCTCGCTATGGTGTGGATGAAGTTTGTATATCCGCTCGTTTCAAAGCTCGTCGAGGCTATTCCAAATAAAGTGGGTTATCCGCTGACGTGGGTGCTTCTTTTATTTATGCTTTTGAATATATTCATATCCTCTGTTGCCGTCAACAGAATGACAGCCAGACATCAGGGAATAGAAGCCAAAAACTCCTTTGAAGAATTTCTCGACAAAACATATCCGGACGACTTTTTGATATCCGTTTATAATCATATGCAGTATGCCTCCGACGGCACCGACACCGACGCCTACACGCAGACCGAGGGCGCGACCGCAGCAGCGAGATAAGGAGCGTTTATGAAAATAGGTAATGTTGAAATAGGCGGATATGCCGCCCTTGCGCCGATGGCGGGGGTCGCGGACAGAGCCTTTCGGCGTATATGCGCCGACTTCGGAGCGTCCTACGTAGTGACCGAGATGGTCAGCTCCAAGGGTATCTCCTACCACAGCGAAAAATCGGCCCAGCTCATGGAGTCCGATGCGGCTTGCCCGTCCGCCGTTCAGATTTTCGGCGACGAGCCGAAAACTATGGCTTATGCGGCGAAATTTGCAATGAAGTACAAGCCCGATGTGATAGATATAAATATGGGCTGCCCCGCGCCTAAAATAAGCGGCGGCGGCAGCGGCTGCGCCCTTATGAAAAATCCCAAGCTGTGCGGCGAAATCGTGAGAGCGGTTAAGCGAGCCGTCGATATTCCCGTGACGGTAAAGATACGCAAGGGCTGGGACGGCGACAGCGTAAACGCGCTTGAGGTGGCTAAGTACTGCGAGGAAGGCGGAGCCGACGCGCTGACTATTCACGGCAGAACGAGGGATCAGTTTTACAGCGGCAAAGCCGATTGGGATATTATCGCGCAGCTAAAGCAGGAGCTTGATATACCGGTGATAGGCAACGGCGATATAACCGACGCCCGCTCTGCCGCGGCGATGTATGAATATACGGGCTGCGACTATATAATGATAGGCAGGGGCGCGCTCGGAAACCCATGGATATTCCGTCAGATAAACGCGTATTTTAGCAGGGATACGTTTATAGTCCCGCCGTCGATAGACGAACGCCTGACCGTTATGTATAAGCACATAAAGCTTGCTTGCGAATATAAGGGCGAGAGGATAGGCATACGCGAGGCGAGAAAGCATATCGGCTGGTATCTCAAGGGCTTTCGCGGCGCTGCCTCGTTTCGCAACGAGGCGGGCACTGTAAGCAGCCTCGACGATGTTGAAAGGCTGATATACAGAGTGCGTTTTGAGGCGCTGAAGCAGGGAGTAAAATGAATAACAGAGTTCAAAAATCTGCATACTATAATATGGTATGCGGATTTTTGCAGAGAGGTTTTCTACGCCGCACAGAGAAGGCTGTCGCGTGATGCTTCTCAACTTTGTGCGAGAGGTGAGGTTCGGGCGGCGGCCCGCGCGGCGGAGCCGCGCTGAAAAAACGCGGCGAAATTTGCACGCGGCCGAAATATTTTTCCTGCGAAAATAAACGTGCTCCGAAGCGAGAGAGTGAACTGTGCGCCGCGTTTTTTTCGCTGATTTTCGCCGCAGGCGAAAATCAGCCGGCCGCCGCCCGAGGCGCCATAAACAAGCACAAAATAAAAACGAGTAAACGCGACAGCATACGCTCACCCCCCCGCAAAAAGATTTTGAAAAATATTTCAAAAAATCCTTGACAAACCTAAAGAGGGTTGATATAATAAAAAAGCTGTCGCGAGGGCAGAACAAGCATTAAAGGCAAGGACTTTAACCGAAAGAAAAAGCCCTTGAGCCTTAAAAAAATTCCAAGAAAGCCCTTGACAATAGGCGGA
>CANRNQ010000019.1 GCA_947632045.1 uncultured Clostridia bacterium | reverse complement strand
TTTGCCTTTTTTATTTGCAGGGGCTTCGCCCCTTGCAACCCCTTATTCTCTCAGAGATTTATTTTTAATTCCCGCTCCCTGCGGGCTTATTTTTTGCTTCTTGGGCTTTTGCGGCCGGCAGCCATAACTGCGCAGCTACTGTTTTTGTATTTTTTTATTTGCAGGGGCTTCGCCACTTGCAACCTCTTATTCTCTCAGGGATTTATTTTTAATTTCCGCTCTATGCGGGCTTATTTTTTGCTTCTTGGGCTTTTGCGGCCAACAGCCATGACTGCACAACTGCTGTTTTTTGTCTTTTTTTATTCGCAGGGGCTTCGCCCCTTGCAACCTCTTATTCTCTCAGAGATTTATTTTTAATTCCCGCTCTATGCGGGCTTATTTTTTGCTTCTTGGGCTTTTGCTTAAATTAAGCTTTTATTCTTGCGAAACGACATTCATATCTAAAGCAAATAATATTCCTTGAGCGAAAAAAGGAGGGTTTTAAGGGAGCGGCAAGCCCCCTTTAGCGTAAACTAACTTAAAACAGCAGATCAATCGGCGCAAGTCGGCTAATCTGCTGTCGGCGGGAGCGCCGCTCGTGAACACAAGTGCAATTTAAGAAAAAACCTTCGCAAAAGGCGGAGGCTTGCGGGGGTCTTAGGGGGAACGTCAGTTCCCCCTAAACAGACTATAACTTAAAGCAGCAGATCGACCGGCGCAAGTCGGCTAATCTGCTGTCGGCGGGAGCGCCGGTTTGGGGCGCAGCCCAAAAACAAGCTTAAGCCCCGCCGAGAATGAGCGGGGCCAAGCTTGTTATGTGAATTAAAAAGGATAGGGCATTAATCAGTGTCGGGGTTTTGGAGAGCCTCGCGGCCGGTTTCACCGGTGCGAACCTTTACTACGTCCAGAACCTCATATACGAATATCTTGCCGTCGCCGATATGGCCCGTATAAAGAGCCTTTACGGCGGTGTCTATTACCTGCTTTACAGGCACTGTGCAGACTACTATCTCAACCTGAACCTTGGGCAGGAGATTTACCTCGACCGGAACGCCGCGGTAGAACTCGGGCTTGCCCTTCTGTACGCCGTAGCCAAGAACCTGAGTTACGGTCATACCGGCAACCCCGATCTCGTTGAGAGCAGCCTTGAGCTCGTCAAACTTGTTCTGTCTGCATACAATGTCTATCTTTGTTATCTTCTTGCCGTCTGGGTTGCTGTAAACAGACTCGTTGTTTACATGTACCGGAACAGCCGCCGCAACGGGAACGAGAGGCTCTTTTGTATCTGTGGAATTGAGCGAGAGCGTGCTCGGCATAAAGTCGGCGTAGGAGCTCGCTATGCCGTGCTCTGTGCTGTCAAGACCCGAAAGCTCCTCTTCTCTCGAGGCTCTAAGGCCTACCGTATGCTTTATAAGCTGGAATGTAGCCGTCATCAAAACTATTGTGAAGGCTGCAACGCAAACTATGCCGAGAGCCTGTATTCCGAGCTGCTTGAAGCCGCCGCCGTAGAACAGACCTATAACGCCGTCCTGACCCTTACCCGTTGCAAAAAGTCCAACGGCGAGCGTTCCCCATACTCCGTTAACACCGTGAACAGCCACAGCGCCGACCGGGTCGTCTATCTTGAGCTTTATGTCTATAAATTCAACGGCAACCACAACGAGTATTCCGGCTACAAGTCCGATTATCGCCGCGCCGAGAGCATCTATGTCGGCGCAGGGAGCCGTTACCGCAACAAGTCCGGCGAGAGAGCCGTTAAGCGACATTGAAACGTCGGGCTTGCCGTTCTTTATCCATGTGAATATCATGGTAGCGCAGGTTGCAACCGCCGGAGCAATAGTAGTTGTGAGGAAGATCTGACCGAGGTTGTCTGTTGCAGCCGCTGCCGCACCGTTAAAGCCGTACCAGCCGAACCACAATATAAACACACCGAGCGCGCCGAGAGTAAGGCTGTGGCCGGGTATAGCGTGCACCTTGCCGCTTTTGCTGTACTTTCCGATACGAGGTCCGAGGATTATCGCGCCGATGAGAGCGGAGATTCCGCCGACCATATGGATAGCGCAGGAGCCCGCGAAGTCAAGGAAGCCCAACTGCTGAAGCCAGCCGCCGCCCCATATCCAGTGAGCCTCTATCGGATAAACAACAGCGGAGATGATGACGGAGTAGATGCAGTAGGACATAAACTTTGTTCTCTCGGCCATTGCGCCCGAAACTATTGTGGCAGCCGTTGCGCAGAAGACCATATTGAACACGAAGTTGTGCCACGGGAAGTTTGCAAAGTCCGTAAATATCTGCAAATTCGGCAACCCGACAAGTCCGAACAGAGCGTCCTCGCCGCACAGCAGTCCGAAGCCCAGAACCATAAATACCACGGTTCCAAGGCAGAAATCCATCAGGTTTTTCATTATTATGTTCGCCGCATTTTTGGCTCTTGTAAAGCCTGTTTCAACCATTGCGAAGCCGCATTGCATAAAGAAAACGAGCGCCGCACCGATTAGAAACCACACGCCCTCCGTTCCGAAGATTGTGGAGTTTACGGCAGTCATAATGTCGTTCATAAAAGTTCCCCCTTATTAAGATAAATATAAAAAAGGTGTGCAGCTATTTTTCACTTCCAAAAAATGCCGCACACCTTTGTGCCTGAGTTTTGCTTTGGGGCAAGCCCAAAGCATATTATATTTTAAGCTTATTTACTCAGCCCGCAGCTCCCGCCCATTCAAAAGCAGCCTTAAGCCGCGCCGCGAACGCCATTATTCGGCGGCGCAAGAGCTTTAGAAGGACTGAGTATTGAAAATCAAATCTATCTATCAAATGCTAATCAAATACTGAAAAGCATATCGCCGTATGAGGGATAAGGCCAGTAGTCGGAGGATACGTTTATCTCCATCTCGTCGCCTACGGCTCTGAGCTCTGACATAGCGGCAAAGACGGTGCCCTGATAGAAGTCCGCGAGAGCCTGAACTCCGTCGATATCCTTCGCCTTGATCAAGGCCTCTTCAAGGGCGGATATTTTTCTTGAGAAGCACAGATTGAGCTTTGAGAGCTTCTCGGCGAGCTCGATCTCTACGTCGCAGGGAATAGTGTCGGAAAGCGCCTTCTTTGAAAGGGCCGTATCCGTAAGCTCCCTTACATAAGCCGATACCGAGGGGAGAATGTCCTTCTTAGCCATGTCGAGCATGGTTTCAGCCTCTATATTGATAACCTTTGAGTAGTTTTCAAGCATGATCTCATATCTCGCGTTGAGCTCCTTCTCGGTGTAGACCTTGTGCTTTGTGAAGAGCTCGACGTTCTTCTCCGTGAGGTATCTGCTGAACGCCTCTGGGGTAGAGCGGAGATTTGAAAGTCCTCTTCTCTCGGCCTCTACGAGCCACTCGTCGGCGTAGTTGTCGCCGTTGAAGATTATTCTCTGGTGCTCTGTAAACGCCTTCTTTATTATATCCTTTACCGCGCTGTCAAAATCGTCCGCTTTTTCAAGCTCGTCGGCAAAGAGCGAAAGCTCCTCAGCGACTATTGTGTTGAGCATTATATTCGGGCAGGCTATATTAAGCGCCGAGCCGAGCATACGGAACTCAAACTTGTTGCCTGTGAAGGCAAAGGGCGAGGTGCGGTTTCTGTCGGTGGTGTCCTTTGTGAAGTCCGGAAGCACGTTAGAGCCAAGCTGCATCTTGCGCTTGCCGTCGGCCGAGTACTCGGTGCCCTCTACTATTGAATCTATGACGGCCTGAAGCTCGTCGCCGAGGAACATTGAGATGACTGCCGGAGGAGCCTCGTTAGCTCCGAGTCTGTGGTCGTTGCCGGCGCTTGCGACGGAAATTCTGAGCAGATCCTGATACTCGTCGACGCCCTTTACAACAGCCGCTAAGAAGAGCAGGAACTGGGTGTTTTCGGCGGGCATTTTGCCCGGGTTGAGCAGGTTTTTGCCGGTGTTTGTTGAAATCGACCAGTTGTTGTGCTTGCCGCTTCCGTTTACTCCCGCAAAGGGCTTTTCGTGCAGCAAACAAACCATTCCGTGCTTTTCAGCGGTCTTTTTCATTATCTCCATTGTGAGCTGATTGTGATCGGTCGCGAGGTTAGTCGTTGTGAATATCGGGGCGAGCTCGTGCTGTGCAGGCGCAACCTCGTTGTGCTTCGTCTTTGCGAGTATGCCGAGCTTCCAGAGCTCGCGGTCAAGGTCGGCCATAAACTCGACTACCCTCGGCCTTATAACGCCGAAGTAGTGATCCTCAAGCTCCTGCCCCTTGGGAGCCTTCGCTCCAAAGAGCGTCCTGCCGGTGTATATTAAGTCCTTTCTCTGCTCGTAAAGCTCCTTGTCTATCAGGAAGTACTCCTGCTCGGGGCCTACCGTTGTAACCACTCTTGTCGTTTCGTTGTCGCCGAAAAGTCTTAATACTCTCACGGCCTCGTCGCTTATCCTCTCCATAGAGCGCAGCAGCGGGGTCTTTTTGTCGAGCACCTCTCCGGTGTATGAGCAGAACGCCGTCGGAATACACAGAGTGCCGTCCTTTATAAAGGCGTATGAGGTCGGGTCCCAAGCCGTGTAGCCCCTCGCCTCAAAGGTAGCTCTTATGCCGCCCGAGGGGAAGGACGAAGCATCAGGCTCGCCCTTTATGAGCTCCTTGCCGGAAAACTCCATTATAACCCTGCCGTCGTCGGTTGGGTTGATGAAGCTGTCGTGCTTCTCGGCCGTGATGCCCGTCATTGGCTGGAACCAGTGCGTGTAGTGGGTGGCTCCCTTTTCTACCGCCCAATCCTTCATTGCGTTGGCTACTATGTTCGCCACGTTCAAATCGAGCACGTCGCCGTCTTGAATCGTCTTTTTGAGCGCCTTATAGGTCTGCTTTGGCAGACGCTCCTTCATTGTTGCGTCGTCAAATACGAGGCTTCCGAAAATTTCGGGAACATTAACCGGTGTGGACATTTAAAATCTCTCCTATCCTCTTTTTAATGTTGTGGGTCGTGAAATTTGCGAATGTTGAAAACGCTGAAATTGTTAAAACAAAAAACGACGCCAAAAGCCCCTTGGCCTTCAGCGTCGTTGCTGTCTTTCTGCCCTAAAGTATATATTATCGGGCTTTCTTTGTCAAGCTATTTTTGAAATTTTGCAAGTTATTTTTCAATTTCTTGCATTTTACCGCCGTATTTGTATAATTTAGGCTGATTATTGTTGATTTTTCACAAGACCGAGCGAGATTTATTGCAAAACGCTCTCGGCACGGCTTGCAGGGTGCGCATTTGCCAGATACGACTTTAAGACTTTGCTTTAAGTTAAAATACTGATTCCTTCTTATATAATATGACTCTATTACATCAGCCGTGCCGCCGCTATCGGCGCGGCTGTATTCGGCGAGAACGCCGCTTTGGAGGACAGCTCAAAAGCAATATTAACACGCCGGCAAAAAAATTTTTTGCTTTGTTAATGCGTTAGGGTTAACTTTTGCGCTTTTTGTCTGTATAGTGCAGGACAAAATTCCTGCAAATAGCCTTAAGGAGGTCTTTCGATGAGAGGAGAGCGCGCGACAGAGCTTGAGTTGCAGGAGGATTATTTGCAGCTGAAAATAGGCGCGGACGAAGGCGAGGCCGCAAGTGCTGCCGAGCCCTACAAGTGCGAAAGCAACGTCGGCAGGAGGCGCAAGGGCCTAAGGCCCCCGTCAAGGGGCAAGGCGGAGCCCGAAGGCAAAGCGAGGCTAAGCAAGGCCGAGCGCCTATTTTGCCGCTGGTACTGCGCCACGGGCAACGCCAGAGAGTCTGCGGCAAGAGCGGGCTTTGTTGACCGGCCGGAGGAAAAGGGGCTTGAGCTGCTGACAAAGGAGCGCATTATTTGCGAGCTGAAGTCAGGCATGGAGCGCGAGCGCGAGCTGCTCAGGCTAAAGGCCATGAAGGGGCTGGAGCGCATAGCCTTTGGCAGCGTGTCGGACTCTGTCAGGCTTATTTGCGGCGGAGCGCAAATTTCGGAGCTTGACAGTCTTGACCTCTTCCTCATAAGCGAGATCAAAAAGCCTAAGGACGGAGCGATGGAGATAAAATTTTTTGACAGGCTAAAGGCTCTTGAGCGGCTGGCGCAGGACTGCGAAAATGACTCAAGCTCAGCCGCGCCGTTTTTCAACGCTTTGAACGAGGCTGCCCGAGCCGTGGGCGGAGGTGAGTCGGACAATGAAATTTAGCTCGTTTTCCAAAAAGCAGCTCAAGGCTTTGAGCTGGTGGTGCCCGAGCAGTCCCGACAAGCACTGCGACGCCGTTATATGCGACGGAGCGGTTAGAAGCGGCAAGACGCTGTGTATGAGCGTTTCGTACATTTTTTGGGCTATGTCGT
The DNA here is from genome assembly GCA_947632045.1 of uncultured Clostridia bacterium. Classification (GTDB taxonomy): domain Bacteria; phylum Bacillota; class Clostridia; order Oscillospirales; family Acutalibacteraceae; genus UBA7067. The sequence continues at coordinate 40,175 of CANRNQ010000019.1, read as the reverse complement.
CCTTTCGGGACAAGGATTTCGCCATCTGCGGCAAAACCGTAAGAGGAGTAAGGCGAAACGTGATAACTCCGCTGCTGTCGACCTTAAACGAGCTCGGCTTCGGCGTTAAGGAAAAATTGTCGGCAAATATGCTCGAAATATCCCTCGGGGCGGTACAAAACAGGTTTTACCTCTTCGGCGGGCGCGACGAGAGCTCAGCCGCTCTCATTCAGGGCATAACCCTCGCCGGCGTTCTTTTTGACGAGGTTGCTTTGATGCCGCGCTCATTTGTCGAGCAGGCTCTTGCACGCTGTTCGGTGAATGGGTCAAGGTTCTGGTTCAACTGCAACCCCGAGCATCCCGAGCACTGGTTTTATCGCGAATGGATATTAAAGTGCAAGGAGAAAAACGCGCTGTATATCCACTTCCTTATGGAGGATAACCCCTCGCTGTCGCCGGAAATGTTAAGGCGCTACAAGTCGCTTTACTCGGGAGCCTTTTATCAGCGCTTCGTCGAGGGCAAGTGGGCTGCGGCTCATGGGGCTGTGTACCCCTTTATGACTGAGGATATGTTCCGAGATGTTCCAAGGGGCGGCTTTGAAAGCTTTGCGGTTTCCTGCGACTACGGAACGGTAAACCCCGCCTCGTTCGGCCTGTGGGGACTTTGCGACGGAGTATGGTACAGAATAGACGAGTACTACTTTTCTTCGCGCGACAAGGGGTATCAGCGCACCGACGAGGAGCATTACAGCGCTCTTGAAGCTTTGTGCGACGGCAAACGCATATCGACTGTGACGGTCGATCCTTCGGCGGCAAGCTTTATCGAAGTTATAAGGCGGCACGGCAGATTTAACGTCGTGCCCGCAAAAAACAATGTATTGGACGGCATAAGGCGCACGGCCGCCGCCTTGAAGGACGGAAAAATAGTGATATGCAACAGCTGTCGCGACTCGATGCGCGAGTTCGGGCTTTACCGTTGGAGTGAAAACAGCGTAAGCGACGCTCCCATTAAGGAAAACGACCACGCCATGGACGACATCAGATATTTTGTCGCGACCATTCTCGATTCGGACGACTTCTTTGCGCTCGCTGCCGAAAGGTAGCGGCGAAAGGGCCTTCTGTCCGCCGCGGCGTTGTCCTGCGGCGACAGGAGCTATCTTATGCGGAAAAGCGGCGCTTTCCCGCGATTTTCCATCGCACAAGGGGAAGATATCTTGACCCCGCTCTGCGCGGCGGGGCCGTGAAAACTTATATTAAAGCAAGGCCCACTGTGCGAGCTTGGAAAACACACGATAAATTATCAGGCAAGGAGGATAGGATGAAGCTATTTAAACGGAACCGAAGCAAGGCCTCTTACTGCGCCGTGCAAACAGCCGACAACCCCGCGCCGGCAAACCTGCCGCTGATCTCGAGCGGGCGCTCTGATTACCTTGAGCGGCGGCTTTACATTGCCCTGCGCGACAGCGTTCCGCTGATAGGCGGCGCAATTGACAAGCTTGTGCGCCTTACGGGAAGCTTTGAGGTGCGCTGTGCAAACCGACAGGCTGAACGCGCTCTCAATAGGTTTCTAAGCGAAGTAAAGGTCGGCCCCACCGGCAGAGGTATACACTCGTTTATATCGTCGTTCCTAAACCAGCTGCTGACCTGCGGCACTGCGGTCGGCGAGATTGTTCCATATACCGACAACAGCGGCGTTGCCGCTTTGTATAACTCCGATCTCGACAACGTGGAGCTGCGCCCCTCGGACAACCCGCTTGAGCTTAAAATATTTGCCCGCCGCGCCGGAGCCAGCGTTCCGGTAAAAAGACCCTCGTTTATACTTTTCAGCGCTCTTAACCCCGCGCCGGGCGAGCCCTATGGAGCTTCTATTTTAAGGGGACTGCCCTTTGTCAGTGAAATTTTAATGAAAATATTTCGCTCAATAGGCGAAAACTGGGATCGCGTGGGCAACGTGCGCTTTGCGGTAAGCTGCCCCTCTGACGGCTCAAACGCCAAAGAGAGGGCGAGGCAAATTGCCGAGCAGTGGCGACTTGCCATGAGCGACCGAGAACACGCCAAGGATTTTGTGAGCGTCGGGGACGTATCCATCAAGGTAATAGGCTCGGACAACCAGATACTCGACAGCGAAGCGCCCGTAAGGCAGATACTTGAGCAGATAATCGCAAAGCTCGCCGTGCCGCCCTTTCTTTTGGGGCTTTCGTGGTCTTCCACCGAGCGTATGGCCGCCCAGCAGTGCGACATACTTACAAGCGAACTCGAATGGTACAGGCAGCTGCTTGAGCCCGTAATAGAAAAAATATGCCGTATGTTTTTAATGATGAACGGCTTTGACGAGGAAATCGAAATAGTGTGGAGCAACATCAATCTTCAGGACGAAACTCAACTCGCTCAGGCGCGGCTGTGGAACGCGCAGGCGCTTGAAACGGAATTGAGAACAGCGGAGGTGAATTGTGATCAATAGCGGAGAGATTATTAAAAAGGGCAATATAGACCGCGAGGAGCTGGCTCTTGTAAACCGCTACACCCGCCGTGAGCTAAGCGCTGACGAGCTGTATTGCTTTTCGATGATTTTGTGCGACAACGAAATCGACCGCGACATAGAGCAGTTTTCGACGGCGGAGCTTTATAAAATAGCCGAGCTGTTTGAAGGCAAAACGGGAATTTTCGACCACGAGCCGAGCGCCGCAAATCAATGCGCGAGGATATACCGCTGTTATGTGCGCGAGGACGACGGCAGGGTCAACAGCATTGGCGAAAAATACGCCTGCGTCATGGCCGACGCTTATATTCCCAGAAGCGAGAGCACAAGCTCGCTGATAGAGTCGATAGAGTCCGGCATAAGAAAGGAAGTAAGCATCGGCTGCGCCGTGCAGCGCACCCTGTGCTCGGTCTGCGGCAACGATATGCACAGCTTTGACTGCGTACACAAAAAGGGCAGACGCTATGACGGCTCGCTATGCTTTGGAAGGCTGTCGGGCGTTACCGATGCATATGAATGGAGCTTTGTCGCGGTGCCGGCGCAAAGAGGCGCGGGCGTTGTCAAGGAATTTAAAACGGAGGTAGGTTTATTGGACAGTATATCAAAAAGGCTTAAAGCAGCCGGCGACTTGACCATAAACGAAGCCGAAAAGGCCGAGCTTGTGGAGTATATCGAAAGACTTAAGGGACTTTCAAGCGAGGGCGAGAGCTATCGCCGCGAGCTTATCGACGACGTTACAAGGCTTAACGCTTTGGCGGAAAGCGGTATGTCGACGAAGCTGCTTTCGTCTATCGTTGAGAGAATGACCATAAGCGAGCTTAAGGCCTTTAAGTCGGTATTTGAAAAAAGAGCCGCCTGTCCCCAGCTTGCGCCGAAGAGCGATAGCGAGCGCGGCAGGGTAAGCGACGAATACATCATTTAATTGGGAGGAAATTATTATGGACGTTAAATTTAACGGTTTTGACTCAAAGTGTCTTACCTTTATTTGCAACTCGACGGTCAACCGACCGGGGCAGCTTGTTAAAATTTCAGCCAGCAGAGTTGTGGACAAATGCGGATCTGACGACATTCCCGTCGGCATTACAACCGACGTGAGAAACGGCTATGCCTCGGTGCTGATACGCGGTTATTTCGAGGTTGCCCACAACGGCACGGTAACGCCGGGGTATACAAAGATATCAGCTTGCAACGATTCGATGATAAAAAGAGATCAGCAATACGGCAAAGAGATGCTTGTCGTTGGTGCTGAGGCAAACGTCGCAAAAATAATACTTTAAGGAGGGGTATACATGGCAAATTTTGATAGCATTAAAATAGACCGATCCATGTACGCTAAAAGCGGCAGAACTCTGTCGCAGGCTCTTGAGGAGCTTGACCCGTCGTCTGAATATCGCGGCACGGAGCTTGAGGGCACCGACGCCTTTCAGCGCCAGCTAAAGCGTTTTAACATAAAGGTCAAGGGCAAAAACAGCGACACCGTGGAGAAGTTTTTTCAAACCACGTCTTCGGCTTCGCTTTTTCCGGAATATGTCAGAAGGGCGGTTTTTGCCGGCGTAGAGCAGCATAACTACATCAACGACGTAGTTGCGACCGTGACAAAAATAGAGGGCATGGACTATCGCAGCATAGTGACAGACCCCTTTGACGGCGAGGCTGAGCCCCAGCCCGTTTTGGAGGGCGCGTTTATTCCGGAGACCTCCATTAAAATTCAGGACAACCTCGTAAAGCTTTTAAAAAGAGGCAGAATGATAGTTTCGTCATATGAAGCGCTGCGCTATCAAAGGATAGACCTGTTTACCGTCACGTTGAAGCAGATAGGCTCATATATCGGACGCAAACAGCTCAGCGACGCGGTAGACGTGCTCTTGAAGGGCGACGGCAACTCAAACCCCGCCGAGGTCATCGAGGTTTCGTCATCGGGTACTCTCAGCTACTCAGATCTCATAGATTTTTGGGGCAAGCTGTCGCCGTATGAGCTTAATACCATGCTCGCCTCGACCGAGGCCGTCAAGGCTTTGCTTGCTCTGCCCGAGATGCAGGACGCTTGCGCCGGACTTGATTTTCACGGCAGCGGCAAGCTTATCACTCCGATGGGAGCCACGCTGATACACGTTCCGTCGATAACGGGCAAGAAAATCATCGGTCTTGACAAAAACTGCGCGCTTGAAATGGTGCAGGCGGGCGATATCATCACGGATTACGACAAGCTGATAGACCGCCAGCTTGAGCGCGCATCGATCACCTGCACCACGGGCTTTGCAAAGCTGTTTGTAAACGCCGCCAAGGTGCTGAACATCTGATTGGAGGCGGCCGAATGGACTATGAGCTTGTATTTATACGTTTTTGCGAATTGACCGGTCTGAGCGGCGACGCGGCGGAAAGGTATCATTTTCTTTGTTTTGAAGCCGCCTACTACTTTGAGTCCATCGTGACCGACGAGGAGCTGCTTACGACTATGCCGGAAGCCTTCTGCTCGGCCGCTGCCGCGCTTGCCGCGTACAACTGCTCTTTGATAAGGGCGGCAAATCCGGAGGACGATATATCGGACTTTAAGGCGGGCGACTTATCGGTAAGCTTCACAAAGACTCAGGGGCGCGCCGAGATGAAGGAATATCTCGATATGTGCATGAAGAGCATAGCGCCTTTTTTGCGCGATGACAATTTTGCCTTTGAGGCGACGCCGTTATGATTTATTCAAAAATAACGGGCGAGCTTATTCGCCGCTTCGGGTGCAGGATAGAGGTAATAAAGGACGGCGCAAGCAAAAGTCTGGGCGCTTTTATACAGCCGCTGAGGTACAAAAACAAGATCTATCTTGACGGCAGCGCCATAACTCAGGGAATGTACGACGGGTCGCACTATCTGATGATAGCTCCGCCGGAGCTTAAATTTGACGGCGATCTTGACGATTATGTCATAAGCTGTCCGTCTATGAACGAGCGCTTTACAGTGCGCAAGGTGGAAACATATTACCTTATGGATCAGCCGGTCTATCTTTGGGCTGTGCTGGGTCGCTTTGAGGAGGGGGGCGAGTAAATGACTTATGAGCAGATCAAGGACTTTATTAAAAACTCTATTAGACACTGTGACGAGCTAAACGGCTGCAATGTGGTCGAGGCTTTTTCAAACAGGGTCGCAGACAATCCGGTTAAAGGAACAATATGCGCGATAGGCCTGATGGAAGCCGAGGACGAGGCTGTGCAGAAATACAGCAAAACCGTCGAGGTGCTGTCCGATATATCGGTCTTTATCGACATTTACTCCCCCGCCGCCCTCGGCGGCGAGCATTCGCGGGCTCTGGCGCTCGCGCTTATAGATAAGCTTCGCTTTGACTATTATTCCATATATTCCCTCAACAAAAGGGTGCTTGCCGCCGAGTATTTAAGCTCGTGCCGCGCCTTTAAGAGCAGAATAATAATAAAATCGAGCGCCCTGCCCGAGGAAAAATCAAGCCTCAGCCTCGGAGATGCATACAACGCATTATTCAACGGACTTTCGTATTTGTGCAGAAAAACGCGCTGCGAACTTTCGCCGTTTAACACCGCCGTGCAGTGCTATGGCGAGGCTGTGCCCTGCGCATATTACCCGGCGGGTGAGCGCGCTGTGCTTGAGGTGGAGAGATTTGTCACCGACGACGGGAAAACGCTGTGCGATTTAAAATACCCTTTTCGCTTTGAGGATCTGTCGGATCGGGGCTTTATTTTGGAGGACTGCGCGATAGTCGAATATGCCGTCGACGACGGAGTTTATGAGCGAGTGAAAATAATCGGAAGGAGAGTGAGCGAATGAGTCTTGAGCTTAATGACGCTTACGGCGACGATCTCGGCGAGCTTGCCGAGAGCTTAAGCGAGATACTCGAGCGCGACAGCCGCAGGTATTCCGGCTTTAGAGAAACGGAGGCGGAGAATTGAAAAATTTTACCCAAATGAAGTTTGGCGAATACAGCTTTATGCACAATCCGGAGGAGCTGAGCGTTGAAAGCACCTTGGACGGCATAAAGCGTGTGTACCCTTTTTCGGACTCTGTTTTTACGCCGATATGCCTCGACAACGCCACCGTAAGGGGGCGCGGGATAATAACGGGCGACGACTGCTTTTTAAAGCTTTTGCAGCTTCAGCAATGTCTTGACGGCCGCGGCAGGCTGTTGTCCATATCGCCGTTTCCCTCGGTCAACGCCGCGCTGACCTCACTTAAATATACGCTAAGTCCGAGCGAGAAGCTGATAAACATAAGCTTTGAATTTACCTGTCTGTCATCGACAAAAAGCTTTAACCGCGACGACGGCGCTTGCCGGCCAAAAAGCGTCGTCGCGGCTCCGCGCGACAGTCTGTGGGACATCGGGTATAAATACGGGGTCGCGGTCGAGGAGCTGCTGCGCCTGAACACCTTTGTAAAGCGACCCGACGAGCTGAGCGAGGGGTGGGTGATAAGGCTGTGCTGAGCTTGAGTCTTGTTGACAAAAACGGCGTTAAAACTCCGCTGCCGCCGCCCCTTTCCTTTGAGATAAACCGCGAGCTCGGCGCAGCCGACGATATGAGCCTGAGCCTTGCCTTGCGCAGCATACCCGAAAGCAGCGGCTGTGGGATAGAGCTTGAGCGCGACGGCGCGATAATCTTCACCGGCATAATAGACGAGGCTATACAGTGCGAGGGCTCTCGTTCCGCGCCGACGAGGATATATTCCCGCGGCAAGGCGGCCTTGCTGCTTGACAACGAGGCCGAGCCGCTTGATTACAAAAACGCCGGAGCTGCCCTTATCGCGCGAAGGCACATCTCGCCCTTTGGGCTCGACTTTATCTGCGACGATGACGGGGAGTACACCGATTTGAACATATACAAGGGTATGTCGCACTGGCAGGTGATAAAGAGCTTTTGCTCGCGCTGTTATTCGAGCCTTCCATATCTCGACGAGAGCGGCAGAGTAATTCTGCGCCGCGCGTCCGTGCCCTCGCTTTATTTTAGCAACGACAACGGCATAAGCTACACCGAGGCTCGTATCAACAGGCGGTATTACAGGCTTATATCCTCCGTGCACACAAGGCCGCCTCATCACGACGGCTATGATATTGAAACAACGAACCCCACCGCCGAGCACCTCGGCATTGTGAGAACGCGCTATGTAGACTCCGTCTCGGGCTCTGTGGGCAGCGAGGATCTGATATCAAGCGGCAGTCTTGGCAGCCTTGTTGTAAAAATAAGCTCGCCCGAATTTCTGCTTTGTCCACTCGGCAGCCGAATAAAAATAAAGCTCGACAGCGGCAGAGTCTACGATGGTCTTAAGTGCTCGCGCGTAAAGCAAAGCCTTGGCTCGAACGGTTTTTTCACTCAGATAACGGCGGAGGGCGAGATTAAAATTGATAAATAACAAGAAGGGAGAAGCATATGTGGCTTTCAAAAAGCATTGAGGAGCAGACTCGCCGCACAAGGGGCGCGGAGGACGCAAGGGTAACGGCCTCGCGCGGGGCCCGCATTGACGCAAGCGGCACCAAGCCCCACGGCGAGCTAAGGTGCGTGGCTCCGTTTGGAATAGCCTCGGTGATGCCCGACGGGGTGCAGGCCGTAATACTGCCGATAGGCGGCGAAAGCGTTGCCATAGGCGCGCTCGCGCAAAACCTAAGCGAGCTTTCACCCGGCGAGGTAATGCTGTATTCAGCCGGAGGCGCGCGCCTTATATTAAAAAATGACGGCTCTATAATCGCCAACGGGAGGGTGATAGCATAAATGGACACCGCTCTTTTAAACGGTGAATTTGACCTTGACGGCAGGGGTATGCCGTATTTGATAAGCGGGCTTGCCGAGCTTATGCAGAGCGTATACATAAGGCTTAAAATGAAGCGCGCAAGCTTTATATACTCGCGCGAACTCGGGTCTGAGCTTGACGGCACAGCACAGCTTGAGGACGCTATACACAGCCGCGCCGAGCTTTTGGCGAGGGAGGCGGTAGCCGATGTGCCGCAAACAAGGCTTGGGGCGCTTAACGTCAGCCGCTGTGAAAACGGCAAAATAAAAATATCGCTTGAGGTATCGCTCGGTGACGAAAGCGGAACCGTGGAGGTGACTGTTTAATGGAAAGCTATGATGAAATAGAGGGCAGAATGGCGCAGCGCTATAAGGAGCTCAGCGGCTGCGATTACAACGAGGCCTCGGACGCCGCGATAAAGATAAAGCTGCTCGCCGGAGAGCTGTTCAACCTGCAAAGCTCGATAGAGTGGATAAACAACCAGCTCTTTCCCCAAACCGCTTCGGGGCAGCAGCTTGATTACCACGCGTCGATGCGAGGGCTGACAAGAAAGCAGCCCACCGTCGCGACCGGTGAGCTGACATTTTCACTTGAAGAAGCCGCCGCCTCAGACATAGCAATACCCTCTGGCACAAGCTGCTCTACCGTTGGAAAAAAACCGGTGAGCTTTGTCACGACTCAATCGGCGCAGATATTAAGAGGCGAGCTCAGCGCGACTGTGCCGGCAGCGGCGGCCTCTGCCGGCAGTCTTGGCAACGCGGCCCCGAGGTGCATAAGCGTAATAACAAGCTCGCCGAACTCTCTGCTGTCGGTTAAAAATCAGGCCGCCTTTACCGGCGGATCAGACCTTGAGCCGGACGAGGCTCTGCGTAGGAGGATACTCGACGATATAAAAACGCCGTCCACCGGCGCAAACAGGGCATATTACAGGCGGCTTGCCGAGAGCGTCGACGGGGTGTACTCCGCAAGCGTGGCTCCGAGGGTGCGCGGAAATGGAACCATAGACATATATATAGCCGGCCGCGGCAGCGCTCTTGACCAAGCGTACGCCAAAAAGGTTCAGGACATAATCTCGAGCGAGCGCGAGCTAAACGTGGACGTGCTTGTTTCACCGGCTAAGTTGGTATCTACAAACGTATCCTTGCACCTCGCCGTAAAAAGCGGGTATGATTTTAACGACGTCAGTCGCGAAATAAACGACAATATCAACGCATTTTTCGCCGATTTGCGGGTAGGCGAGGGAGTGTTTGTGTCAAAGCTTGGGGCTGCCGTAGCCAAGGTCGAGGGGATAGATTCATTTTTATTCGCGGGCAACTCAATGCTAAATCTGCTCGCCGAACCTTCCCAGCTTTACACCATCGGCACAATAAACATATACGGGGGGTAAGCTGTAATGAAGTCGTATCAAAGCATGAAGACCAAGCTTATTCCCATCGGCATTTATAACCTTGCCCAAGGCGCTGCAAACGATTCTGAGATTAGAGCCTTTGCCCGCGGGATAGATACCGTGGACAACCGACTTGACGTAATAATACGCGAGGCCTTCATTCCCACCGCAATCGACTTTGGGCTTTCAAGCTGGGAGGAGATATTCGGCCCGCCTAATCTGAGCACGAGCTCCGCTTTAAGGCGCGAGCTTTTGATAAAAAGGCTAAGGCTGAGCCCGCGCAGCTTTACAAAGCGCAGCGCCGAGGATATATTGACCTCGCTCGGGATAGATGGCTTTAGAATAGACGAGAACCCTTCGCTCTTTGTCGTTACGATAGACCTCAGCGACAACGATTACAGCGTGACCAAGAGGGCTTGGATCAGAGATCAGCTCGACGAGCTTTTGCCCGCTCATCTTGAAATAGACTTAATATTCGGAAATATAAGCTGGGCTCAGATAGACTCGCTCGGGCTTACGTTTCAGCAATCGGACGACAAGGGCTACACCTGGGACTCGATAGACTCGCTTAAGCCTTAGAAGGGAGAGAAAAAATGTCATCGACAAACAAAACCGCAAATTTGGGCTTGAACGCCTGGATTGGCAGCGACCACCCGACGCGCACCGACTTTGTGTCGGACAACAGCATAATCGACTCGACTCTCGGCTCGCACACCAAAAACTCCGAGATACATCTCACATCGGCCGAAAAGTCGAGAATATCGTCGCCCTTTCAGGTCGTTCAGCACCTTGGAACCGGCGAAGAAAGCATTGTTGTCAACCTAAGCTTTGAGCCGAAGCTTGTATTAATTCAAAAAAAGAACAGTCCGAGCGTTGCTCACGAGACCTCGGGCGACGTTATCAACGGAGGCTTCGTTGTACCCGGCTTTGGAGGAACGAAGGGGCTTTCTCTAACCGGCTCTCGCCTTTCGCTTTCGTATTCCGCCTCTATGTCCGGCGGAGCAAGAGCCAATTTCAATGAAAGCGGTATACAGTACATCATTGTTGCTTTTAAATAGTAGATTTTAGGGGGAGCGGTCGCTCCCCCTAAAAAAATAAAAAGCAGCAGCTTTAGCCGGAGCAAGGCGGCAAAGCTGCTGCAAGCGACAGCGGTTTTAGGCGCGAGCCCAAAAATCGCTGTCAAAATTTTATTTTGTCAAGGATATAAGCCTTAAGGCTATCTATTGATATTCTTTCCTGCTGCATGGTGTCGCGGTCGCGGACAGTCACGCAATTGTCGTTTTCGGAGTCAAAGTCGTATGTGATGCAAAGAGGGGTGCCGATCTCGTCTTGGCGGCGATAGCGCTTGCCGATAGAGCCTGTATCGTCAAACTCAACCATAAAGTCGCTTGCAAGCTCTGAGAACACCTTTTCGGCGTTTTCAGAGAGCTTTTTTGAAAGAGGAAGCACTGCGGCCTTGAACGGAGAAAGGGCAGGGTGAAGCCTTAGCACAACGCGAGAGTCCTTTTCGTCGAGATGCTCCTCGTCGTACGCCTCGGTGATTATCGCGAGGAATAATCGCTCAACGCCGAGAGACGGCTCTATGACATAGGGCACATATCTCGAATTGTCGCTCGGGTCGAAATATTCAAGGCTCTTTCCGGAGTGATTTTGATGCTGAGTGAGGTCGTAGTCGGTTCTGTCGGCGATACCCCAAAGCTCGCCCCAGCCGAAGGGGAAGAGATACTCGAAATCGGTCGTCGCCTTTGAGTAGAAGCAGAGCTCCTCGGGCGAGTGGTCGCGCAGGCGGAGATTTTCCTCCTTGATATTGAGGGAGTAAAGCCAATCGCGGCAAAAGCTTCTCCAATAGTCGAACCACTCCAAATCGGTACCGGGCTTGCAGAAAAATTCAAGCTCCATCTGCTCAAATTCCCTCACGCGGAAGATGAAGTTGCCCGGAGTGATCTCGTTTCTGAATGATTTTCCTATCTGAGCGACTCCGAAGGGGATCTTTTTGCGGCTCGTTCTCTGAATGTTTGAGAAGTTTACGAATATGCCCTGAGCGGTTTCGGGGCGAAGGTATATCTCGTTTTTGCTGTCCTCGGTAACGCCCTGAAAGGTCTTGAACATCAAATTAAACTGCCTTATGTCGGTGAAGTTGTGCTTTCCGCAGTTCGGGCAGGGTATTTCGTGCTCTTTTATGTAGTTCATCATATCCTCATTCGACCAGCCCGACACGTTGGTTCCGTCAAAATCCTCGATCAAATCGTCGGCGCGGTGACGAGTTTTGCAGTCGCGGCAGTCCATAAGCGGGTCGGAAAAGCCCCCAAGGTGTCCCGAAGCCACCCATGCCTGAGGGTTCATCAGTATCGCGGCGTCAAGCCCGACGTTATATTTATTTTCCTGAATAAACTTTTTGCGCCAGGCGTTCTTGATATTGTTCTTAAGCTCCACGCCAAGCGGGCCGTAATCCCATGTATTTGCAAGTCCGCCGTAAATTTCAGACCCCGGATATACAAAGCCCCTGCCCTTGCAGAGCGCCACAATTTTTTCCATGCTTTTATCGCTGTTGTTCATATTTGCAATTCCTTTCAGAGATGATTTTGACAATTTATTTGCGGCCGTTTCACGGCCATTTCAACAAATAATATCTTAGCCCAAAGCCGTGCTTTTGTCAAGGGAAGTCAAAGGCCCTGCGGCGCTAAAAATGCGGCAAGCCGAAGGGGCCTGCCGCTAAGTGGAGCGGACAACGGGAATCGAACCCGCCTCCTCAGCTTGGGAAGCTGATGTTCTACCAATGAACTATGTCCGCGTATTGCGCATAAAGCGTATATTAATATATAAATAAAGATAAATAAAATTCGATGAAAAAGCACCTGCTCATGCAAGTGCTTTGTGAGCCGCGCATTTTAAGGCTATAAGGCCTTAAAACATTTAAAACATAAAGCATAAAGAAAGCCATCGGAGCTCCGCTTTGTCGGCTTGGCGGAGCAATACCGCGCAGGCGCGATGGTTCATTCCTATTAAAGGCTGCCCCTGATCGCGACAAAGGTCGTCGGGATCGCGGCAGCCCTGTTTTTTAATTTGGAGCTGGAAAAGGGACTTGAACCCTCGACCTACGCTTTACGAGAGCGTCGCTCTACCGTCTGAGCTATTCCAGCATTCCACTCGGCTATTATAACACTCTTATCCACAAAAAGTCAATAAAAACTTTTAAAAAAGCCGCCGCAAATTTGCCAATCGCCAAAGCTTGTGCTAAACTATTCTCATCGGATCACAACCGTGATTTTAACGCCAAACACAGCGCCATGCGCTGAAAGGAGATATAAATGGAAATTCACGAAAACGAGGATATAAGCCAGCGCGCTCTGCTTGTTGCTGTAGATACCGGAGAATACGACGCAGAAGCGTCTATGGCGGAGCTTTACGAGCTTGCCGAAGCAGCCGGAGCCGAGGTTTTGTCGCACGTCATACAAAAGCGCGACGCCGTAAAGGCCTCAACCTGCGTCGGCAGCGGCTGTCTTGACGAGATAGAGCAATACTGCCGCCAAAATGAAGCCGACCTGCTCATATTTGACCGCGAGCTCACTCCCACTCAGATAAGGAACATAGAGGACAAAACCGACGTTAGAGTTATAGACCGGACTATGCTCATACTCGACATTTTCGCACAGCGGGCAAAGACCAAGGAGGGCAAGCTCCAGGTGGAGCTTGCGCAGTTAAAATATATGCTGCCAAGGCTCACGGGCAAGGGCACGGCTATGTCAAGGCTCGGCGGCGGCATAGGCACAAGGGGACCTGGCGAAACGAAGCTTGAAACCGACAAGAGGCACATTCGCGCGAAGATGGAGAAGATAAAGGAGCGCTTGAAGGAAAGCGAAGGTCACCGCGAGCAGCTTAAAAACCGCCGCCGCAAGGACGGGGTAATAACCGTTGCGATAGTGGGCTATACGAATGCGGGGAAATCCACCCTTATGAATTATCTCACCGACGCGGGTGTTCTCGCTCAGGACAAGCTTTTCGCCACCCTTGACCCGACCTCAAGAGCTCTCAGGCTGCCGAGCGGCGTATCGGTTATGCTTATCGACACGGTGGGGCTTGTGCGCAGGCTTCCGCATCATCTTGTAGAGGCCTTTAAATCGACTCTTGAGGAGGCTGCTCAGGCTGATATTATATTAAACGTATGCGACGTATCGTCGAGCGAGGCCTCGATGCACCTTGAGGTCACTCGCGATTTGCTCGAATCCCTCGGCTGTTCGGGCTCGCCGATAATTCCTGTGCTCAACAAATGCGACCTCGTCACGGGGATAGACGACATTCCCCTTATCGGCCGGGGCGTGCGCATAAGCGCCAAAAACGGCTATGGTATAGACGAGCTGCTCAAGGCGATAGAGGATAATCTTCCGATAAAAATAAAAAGCGGCAGGTGGCTTTTGCCCTTTGACAAGGTCGGCCTCGCCGCCGATATACGGCGCGACGGCTTTGTTTTATCGGAGCGCTACACCGAAAGCGGGCTTGAAATTGAGGCTCGAGTCGACGAACTTATGTATGAAAAATTAAAAGATTATCAATCTTGACTAAAAATTTCAAAAAACGCTTGATTTTTTAATCTGTTTATGCTACAATACAAACAAGGTCGCAGGAAGGAGGCTTGAAATGAGAAAAAATTCAGGGTTTAAAAAAATAATTGCCTGCCTTCTCACCGCTCTTTCCCTTTTGCTTTTCTGCTCCTGCTCGACAGAGGTTTCGATCAGTCAGGACGAAAGTCATCAGGAGATTAAGGCTCCCGACAAGTACGAATACGGGAACATCTCGATTGAGTCCATCACCGCCGTTGTCGGCAGCAAGCCTCTCATAAACAGCAAGGTTAAAACAGAGGACGGGGCTGCAAGCTCCGAATACAAATACAGCGGCTTGACCTCCGCGGATATTGACTCCTACGGCGAATATTTGCTTAAAAACGGCTTTGAGGAAATTCAGAGCAATATATACAGCAGGTCAACGCCTGAGGGCTATACATTGAGGATAACCCTCAACGACCAAACGGTCACGCTTGACGGAAGCGAAAATTGATCCGTCGCAATTAATATGAATTTTCCTAATATTTTTCCCCTTTGACAATCAATGCAAAAGCTCCGCGCGTTTCCGCGCGGAGCTTTTGCATTGCCGATAAACAAACAACAGTATTGTTTGTTTATCGGCAACGATATATTTTGGCGAAGCTCTCGCCGACCGCAGCCGCGCCGACTTGCGCCGGCACGGCTGCTGGTTAAAAATTAGGTTTTATACGGGGGAGCTAGCGCTCCCCCGTAAGCCCCCTTTGCTCTCTCAAAGATTTGTTTTAGCGCCGCTCTCTGTGATGAGGCTAATTTATAAGCACAAGGCTCAATTAAGAAAAAACCCTGCGCAAAAGGCCGGAGCTTTGGAACGGAGCAAGCGGGTAAATTGCAAATAAAGCCTTGCGCGAGAGGCTGGGGGTGCAGGGGAAGCGCCGGTTCCCCCTGCAATAAAACAAAATATTAAGCAGCAGCTTTACCGGCGCAAGTCGGTAAAGCTGCGGTCAACAGGAGCATGGAGGTTTTAGGGGGAAACATCAGTTTCCCCTAAAATATTCCTCTCTGTGCATCTCCATCTCTATAACTCTCCAATTCTCGCCGTTAAACTCCCAAGCTTTGCCGTACGAAACGTCCTTAAAGCCTGCGGATTTATAGCAGCCATGAGCCGAGGGATTATTGTCAAACACGCCTATCGTCGCTTTTTTCGCTCCGGCTATCCTAAATATATAATCAAGCGCGAGCTTTATCATCTGAGTGCCGTATCCCATGCCCCTTCTCTTATTGTCAACAACGACGAAGCCTATGCGCAGAACCCTCGGGTCGCCGTCGACGTAGCGCAGTATAAAGTGCCCGACTATGCCGTCGTCATCGCAGGCTGTCATTGGATAAAAGTTATCCTTTTCGGCGCAGTCGCCGTTGCAGTCAATATATTTATAATTCATATCCTCCTGTGTTATCGGATATGAATCAAACCTGTCGGAGGACCATTTTCTGAACTCGGTTTCGCTTTCGAACCAATTAACTATGACTTTTGCGTCGTCCCTTTTATACTGTCTTAAATAAAGCATTTTCTTCCTCCCTAAACCGTTTTATAATTATCCGGCAGTCTGCTTTTGGTGCAGGGGAACGCCGGTTCCCCCTGTGTTCCCCTTTGAAACTATTTTTCAGTCGCGCCGACTTGCGCCGGCACGGCCTGCTGGTTAAAAATTAGGTTTTATACGGGGGATCTGGCGCTCCCCCGTAAGCCCCCTTTGCTCTCTCAAAGATTTGTTTTAGCGCCGCTCTTTGCGGTGAGGCTAATTTATAAGCACAAGGCTCAATTAAGAAAAGACCTGTGCAAAAGGCCGGGGCTTTGGAACGGAGCAGGCGGGTAAATTGCAAATAAAGCCTTGCGCGAGAGGCTGGGGGTGCAGGGGGAACGCCGGTTCCCCCTGCAATAAAACAAAATATTAAGCAGCAGCTTTACCGGCGCAAGTCGGTAAAGCTGCGGTCGGCGAGAGCACGGGAAACATACCGCCCCCTTGCCGTTAAGCCTACTCAGAGTATTCTCCTGTTATCTCTATCGGATTCCCGTCGGGATCTTTAAACGTAAAGTACCAATACGGAGAAACGTACTCCATAAATCGAATCGGAGTAAGCTCATCGGCAATATTTAAAGATAATATTCTCTCATATTCCGCGCGCAAATCCGAAACGCAGAGATTGATAAAAATCTTTCTCGAATTGTCGCCGTCGGCTATGCCGTCCATATCGTCATAATAGGGGAAATACTCCCCATTTTTTGTAACCTCCGTCAGATGTCCGCTGTCGAAATATCCGTTCATTATTCCTATGTTCAAGCCGTCGTTGTTAAACAGAGCGAAGTGGCCTTCATTAACGGCGCTCACCTTCATATCAAGCAGCTTTTCATAAAAGGAAACGGATTTTTCAAAATCTCGGACTATCAAATATATCAAGCCGTATCTCATAATATTCTTCCTAAATTCTTCCTAAATTCATCTTATATTCAAATATTTGCGTTTACTCATTTGCCAACATACGGGCTATATGGGAACTCATATGTTCCATTCAATATTGATTTTTGTACGGCTTCTGGATTTGCGTAATAATCTTCCCATAAAATCTCAAATGAACCAATGTCTAAATCAATAGCATCATTCATGCTACTCCAAATTACGTCTCCAAAGTTATCATTTATCATGTCAGAAGGAAAATTGTCATAAACATTAACATGAGTCGGGTTTCCCCAAGATGATGGACGTTTGCCATTATTATTGTTATAACTACCGTCTTCCGTCCAATACATCTTTAAATTGCTGTTTCCCCACCTACCATTGCCAAAATAAAGAAGATTCTCCTGTATATTCATAGTGCAACAATTTGCATAATAAATGTACTTTCCCTTTCCAGAATTGTTGTTCTTGTCCTTGTCAAACCATACATTGCCATACCTGTCCCAATGTTGATAATAGCATATTCTGACTTGCATCGTCATCACGCTTTGGAACTCATACGGTCTCGTTCCCCAGGCGGTATGCCAGGTCTGGTTGTTATTGTTGTTCGACGGCTTGCTACTGGTAGTGTTGTTTGAACTTGAAGAACTAGGTTTAGTACTGCTATTGTTGTTATTGTTGTTATTTGACGGTTTACTACTGCTCGATGGTTTTGAACTTGAAGAGCTCGGTTTACTGCTAGTTGAGTTTCCACCGCCATTTGACTGTGAATTGCTGCTTCCACCGTTGTTTGACGACGGTATGTTGTTCGTCACGCCGCCGTTGTTTGTCGAGGTGTTGCTTGAAGACGTGTTGTTTGAACCTTGATCAACTAAGGCGACAGTCCCGCCGCTATTATTGCCTGATGCGGCCGCAGACGATGAAGTACTGCCGCTTTTCGTGCTTGAATTGTTTGACTGCGACGACTGATTAGATGAGTCCGAATTAGTCGCTATCTTCGACTGTAGCCTATTAATATAGGTCTGCTTGTTTATCGTAAGCCCTATTGACATCGCGTCCTTAATGAGCCGGTCTAATTTATTGTTGCAGCTTGTTATATACTTACCCGCTTCCTTGCCGTTCCAGTCCTTTATCCAATTGCCGATTTCCTCGTCAAGATTGCTTCTAAACCACTTCCAGCCCTCCTGCATGACCTCCGCTTTGTTCTGTCCGTCGCTATTCTCCCAAAGCGCTTTAAGAGCTTTAAGCTTCGCTTCATAACCGCTTGCTTTATTGAAGTCGGAATAATTGTCATTTTCATTCTTTGATTCAGCCCCAGACTCGGTCTTTGCCACGGACTCCACGCTTGAGAGCTCACTGTTTTCCTGCTTTGAGCTATCCGCGCTATTATTTCCCCCACAGGACGTTAAAAGCAACATACCGGCTGCTAAGAGTAAAATTGTAATCCTTTTCATTTTTATCAATCTCCTTTTAAGCCGCTTGTAATATTGCCGCCGCCATAAGCGGCACGGCCGATGCTTAATATTTAATCTGTTCCCCTTTAAAACTATTTTCAGCTTCGCCGACCGCAGCCGTGCCGACTTGCGCCGACACGGCTGCTGGTTTATATCTTTTTTATTTGCAGGGAGAACGCCGGTTCCCCCGTTTTAATTATAAGGCCGCGGGCCAAAATTATTTAAAATAATTAACTCCGCTTTCAAAGAGCTTTTGATCCTTCGCAAACGGGACGTTTGAATACAAATTCTCGCCCTTTCTCTCGGAATGTCCCATCTTGCCGAGAATCCTGCCGTCGGGGCTCGTTATTCCCTCTATCGCGCAAACCGAGCCGTTCAGGTTCCACTGAATGTCGCCGCTCGGGTTTCCGTCGAGGTCTACATACTGAGTCGCTATCTGGCCGTTTTCAGAAAGAACCCTCACAGTCTGCTCGTCGGCGACAAAGCGGCCCTCGCCGTGCGACACCGGAACGGCGAATACATCGCCTGCGTTTACGCCCGAAAGCCAAGGCGATTTCACGGAGGTCACCCTCGTGTAGGCCATATGCGAGATATGCCTGCCTATCGTGTTGAACGTAAGAGTCGGGTCGCCGTCCTTTATGTCGGTTATTTTGCCGAAGGGCACAAGTCCGAGCTTTATAAGCGCCTGGAAGCCGTTGCATATGCCGAGCATAAGGCCGTCGCGAGCCTCGAGCAAATCTGTCACAGCCTGAGCTATTCTCGGGTTGCGGAAGGCGGTCGCGATAAATTTACCGGAGCCCTCCGGCTCATCTCCTCCGCTGAATCCGCCCGGGAACATAATTATCTGCGAGCGCCTTATCAGCTTTTCCATCTCGTCTATCGTTTCCTCAATGTCCGAGGGCTTTAAATTCTTTACTATAAGAAGCTGCGGCTGTGCGCCCGCCTTTTCAAACGCCCTCGCGGTGTCGACCTCGCAGTTCGTTCCCGGAAATACCGGAATAAACACGGTCGGCTTCGCGGTCTTTATCGCCGGAGCCTTCACGCTGCGCTGCGTATAAAGCGGAGCGTCCACGGTTATGCTCGGGCATTCCGCTTTTGTCGGGAACACCTTTTCGAGCTTGCTCGTCCAGAGCTCTATAAGCTCGTCTATGTCAAGCCTTGCGGATACTATGTCTATCACGGGCTCCTCTGTTGTCGTGCCGAGGTTGTAATACAAAAATCCTTCCGCCTCGCCGTCGTCCGCCATTTCAAGTATGAGCGAGCCGCTGAGTGGAGCGAACATTTCCCGCTTTGTCAGCTCGTGGTCGAATTTAAATCCGAGCTTGTTGCCGAAGCACATCTTGCAAACCTGAGCGGCCGCGCCGCCCTCCTTGACAACGCCCGCGCTGAGCACTCTGCCCTGCTCCATAAGCTCGTGTACCCTTTGGTACATCTCCTTTACATGACCCCAAATCGGCATGGCGGTTTTGTCGTCCTCCGGCAGAGGCACATATATTACCCTTGAGCCGGCTCTTTTAAATTCGGAGGATATGGTCTTTGAAGCCTTGGTCATCGCCACGGCGAAGCTTACGAGAGTCGGCGGAACGTCAAGCTGTTCAAACGAGCCGCTCATGCTGTCCTTGCCGCCTATCGACGGAACGCCCATCTCTATCTGCGCCGTCATGGCTCCGAGCAGGGCGGCGGCGGGCTTACCCCAGCGCTGAGGCTTGTCGTGCAATCTTTCAAAATATTCCTGGAAGGTGAGTCTTGCCTTTAGCGGGTCCGCGCCTATCGCCAGCAGCTTTGACATCGACTCCAAAACGGCGTAGGCCGAGCCGTGGAACGGGCTCCAGCGGGAGGTTCCGGGTATATAGCCGAAGCTCATCGCGGTCGCGTCGTCAGTTTCTCCCTTTTCAAGCGGCAGCTTCGCCGCCATAGCTTCATTGGGCGTGAGCTGGTATTTGCCGCCGAAGGGCATATTTACAGTCGCCGCGCCGATGCTCGAGTCAAATCTTTCGGCAAGGCCTATCTGCGAGCATACCTCAAGGCGCGTAAGATTCGCCTTAAACGCCTCCTCTGCGCTCATACCCTCGAGAACCTTTGGAACGTCGGTTCTGTATCTGTTGTTCTCGTCGGGAGCCGTTATATATGCGCTCGCCACCTGAGTAACGCCGTTTGTATTCAAAAATTCACGGCTGAGGCTTACAATAGTGTCGCCGCGCCAGTTCATGGTGAGCCTTGGGTTCTCGGACACCACGGCGACCGCCGTCGCCTCGAGGTTTTCTCCTCTCGCGAGGGAGATAAATTCCTCTGCGTCGCCCTTGTCGAGTACGACAGCCATTCTCTCCTGCGACTCCGATATGGCAAGCTCCGTGCCGTCGAGTCCCTCGTACTTTTTCGTCACCTTGTCGAGGTCTATATCCAAGCCGTCTGCAAGCTCGCCTATCGCAACGCATACGCCGCCTGCGCCGAAGTCGTTGCATCGCTTTATCATATTCGCGACCCTCTTATCTCTAAACAGCCGCTGTATCTTTCTCTCCGTCGGGGGATTGCCCTTTTGAACCTCCGCTCCGCAGGTCTCTATCGACTGCTCGGTGTGAGCCTTTGACGAGCCTGTGGCTCCTCCGCAGCCGTCGCGCCCCGTCGCCCCGCCGAGCAGGACTATAACGTCGCCGGGCGCGGGAACCTCTCTTACTACATTTTCCTTTGGAGAAGCGCCTATTACGGCTCCTATCTCCATTCTCTTTGCGGCGTAGCCCGAATCGTAAAGCTCGGTTACCTGGCCTGTGGCAAGTCCTATCTGGTTGCCGTATGAGCTGTATCCCGCCGCTGCGCCGGTGGTTATCTTTCTTGTGGGCAGCTTGCCGTGCATCGTGTCCTTAAACGGTATCGTCGGGTCGCCCGAGCCGGTAACGCGCATAGCTTGATATACATAAGCTCTGCCCGAAAGCGGATCTCTTATCGCGCCGCCAAGGCAGGTCGCCGCGCCGCCGAAGGGCTCAATCTCGGTCGGGTGATTGTGTGTTTCGTTTTTAAACTGCACGAGCCACTGCTCGGTTTTGCCGTCTATCGTCACCGGCGCCTCTATCGAGCAGGCGTTTATCTCCTCGCTCTCGTCAAGGTCGGGTATCATACCCCTCTTTTTGAGCAGCTTCATTCCGCAAAGAGCCATATCCATCAGCGATACGTCCCTTGTCGAGTTCTCGCCGTACACCTCGTTTCGCGCGTCGTAATACGCCTTGAGCGCGTCCTCTATTACGCCCGTCAGCGCTCCCTTTTCTATCTCTATCTTTTCAAGCCTTGTCAGGAAGGTCGTGTGGCGGCAGTGATCCGACCAGTATGTGTCTATGACCCTCAGCTCGGTCACGGTCGGGTCGCGGCGCTCGTCGTTTTTAAAGTAGTCCCTGCAAAATTCAAGGTCGCTCAGCGTCATGGCAAAGCCCATTGAATCGTAGTACTCCTTCATCTGCGCCTCGTCAAAAGCTATAAAACCCTCCACCCTTTTTACGTTTTCAGGCATGGTAACGGGAACGTCGAGGCTTTCCGGCTTTTCCATCGAGGCTACCCTCGACTCGACCGGATTCACAAGGTAGCTCTTTACCTTTTCAAGGTCGTCGTCCGATATATCGCCCGACAGCACTATTACCCTCGCGCTTAGCACCTTCGGCCTTTCCTGCTGAGTCAAAAGCTGAGCGCACTGAGCGGCGCTGTCCGCCCGCTGGTCGTACTGCCCCGGAAGATACTCCATCGCGAACACCTTTGAACCCTCGTCGTATGAAAAGCTCTCGTCGTACACGTTGTCCTGATTTGGCTCGGAGAACACCGTCCTCTTCGCCGTTTCAAGCTGCTCCATAGAAAGTCCCGAAACGTCGTATCTGTTGAGAAGCCTCAGCCCCTCTATCTGCCTCAGTCCGAGGTTGTGGCGCAGATCCCAAAGCATCTGCTTCGCTTCAACATTGAAGCCCGCCTTTTTCTCAACAAAAATTCTGGTTACGTCTGACATTTTATTACCCCCTGATCTTTGTTTAGGTTAGATTATCGCTTGCCGTTTTGTTTTGTCGCTTTATGCTGTTATTTTAACATACGGCGCATTCTTTTACAATGACGGACCGGCCGCTTTGAAAATATTTTTCGCCGTCTCGCCGTCTTTTTTTATCGCCGCTTGAAGCTCGTCGAGATTTAAAAACCTTTTCTCCGGCCTGATAAATTCAACAAGCTCCACCTCCGGCGAGCTGCCGTAAAGGTCGCCTGCGTCGCCGTCGAGTATCCACGTTTCCGCAAGCGGACGCTCGCTGCCGACGGTCGGCTTTACGCCTATATTCGTCACCGCCGGACGCTTTTTTCCTCCTATCGAGGCATAGGTCGCGTAAACCCCGAACCTCGGCAGTATAAAATCCTTCGGGAAAACCTGATTTATAGTCGGCGTTTCCATTTTTCTGCCTATTTGGTTGCCGCGCCCGACCTTAAAATCAAACGAAAAGCGCCGAGCGAGCATTTCATTTGCACTTTTTACATCTCCGTTTTCAAGGCTCTCCCTTATGCGGGTAGAGCTGACCGGCTCGCCGTTATATATCACCGGAGGCATAGTGTGGGCGGCTATATCAAGACGCGAGCACAGTCTGTGCAGCAGCCCCTCGTCGCCCGCGCCAAAGCGCCCAAAGCGGTAGTTGAAGCCACAGTAAACGGCGCTCGCGGCAAGGGTGTTTTTTAAGACCTTCTCGACAAATTCCTCCGCGCCGAGATTTCTCACCTCGTCAAATTCAAGCTCGTACAGGCGCTCTATCCCCGCGCGCTTAAGCAGCTCGCGCCTTTTTTCTCTCGTCATCAGCCGCGATATTTTGCCTCCGCTCAATTTTGCCTGCGGGCTTTCGCTAAAGGTCAGCACCGCCGGCGACATTCCCTTTGCCCGCTCGGCCACGGCGGCGTTTATAACGCTCATATGCCCCGAATGTAGGCCGTCAAAAAAGCCGAGCGCCACCGACAGCCTCTCGTGTGATTTTTCAAGCTCTCTGTATATTTCCATATTATTCCTTTATTTCTTCCTTTTTCTTTTGCTGCTCCTCCGGCTTTTTCGGCGCGGTTGTGAAAATACTGCGCACCTCTATTACCAGCGAAATTATGCATATGACTATGAGCGCGACGTCTATATACATATACACCGCGAACGCCTGCTCAAGCTGAGCCGTAGTCGGCATGGACTGAGCCGTCAAAAAGCCCGCCAAGGCGCTCACAAATCCCTGTGGGAGCATTATTACGGTCGGCGTAGACAGCCCCATATTTATCATTTCCGTTGCAAAAAGAAAGAGCAGCAAAATTATAAGCGTAGTGCCCGTAAACAGCGGCTTTCGCGGCTTGTTTACAACGCAGAACACAAGCGCGAGCACAAGTATGGCCGCGGCGGCCAATAAAAACACTAAATTAACTGACATACTCTCCCCTCCTTACAGCTTTTTAAGCCTTCTGAGCATTGCGGTTTTTAAAACGGCGGTCTGAGTTTTCGCGTCGGGTATCATATTGTTCAGCACCATCTCTACCGCGCGATCAAGCGGTATCCGCTCTACCTTTAAAAACTCGTCCTCGTCCGGCTGTGTATTTTCAAATTTGGCCACCCGACAAAAGTACAGGTGGATTATTTCGGCGCAGTAGCCCGGCGAGGGGTAAAGCTTGCCGAGCGAAATATACGAAGCGCCGACCGCGCCCGTTTCCTCGCGCAGCTCGCGCCTGCCGTTTTCGAGCGGGCTCTGGCCCTTTTCGAGCTTTCCCGCCGGCAGCTCAAGCACCACCTCTTTATAAGGATATCTAAACTGCCTGACAAAGAGCAGCTCGTCGTCTTCGGTCAGAGCGGCTATGCACACCCCTCCCGGGTGCCCCACGACCTCGCGGCTTGCGCTTCGGCCGTTTTCAAGCTCGACCTCGTCCACGGTAAGCCTTATTACGCTGCCGTCAAATATCTCTTTGCTGGCGAGCGTTTTTTCAAAAAGCTCCATTATTATTCCCCCATACATAATTTATCAAATTTCATCATAAGGTTATACAAAAGGTTAATCAAAATCAAAGCGCGAAAGGATTTGAAGATATTGGTCAAAATAAAATATTACGACTCGCCCGCTGACGAGCAAAACCGCGGCAGAATTGCAGCGGCGCTTAAAAATGACTTTCCGTTTTTAAGGCACGCCGTCATAGGCCGAAGCCGCTGCGGAAGAAGCATAGACGCGTACTCCGTCGGAGAGGGCGACGAACAGGCTCTGCTGTGCGGCGCTTTTCACGGCATGGAGTGGCTGACAAGCCTGCTGCTGTTTAAATTTCTCGAAAACGTCTGCTTAAGCGTAAAAAACGGCTCGAGCATAAGCGGCATACGCGTCGACCGTTTTCTTGAGGAGCGCGGGGCGATATTTGTTCCCTGTGTAAATCCCGACGGGGTCGAGATATCGCTCAACGGTGAATGTGCCGCCGGTAAATACGAGCAGAAGGTGTCCGACATAGCCCGTGGAAAGGCCCACCGCTGGCAGGCAAACGCCTTCGGCGTTGACATAAACCACAACTTCGCCGCAGGCTGGAGAGATCTGCACCGGCTTGAAATCGAGAGCGGGATAAGCTCAGCGTCCATGACGCGCTACGGCGGCGAGGCTCCCGAAAGCGAGCCCGAAACACGGGCGTTGACAAGCCTTTGCCGCAGTCAAAGCATAAGGCACGCCGTCGCCTTTCACAGTCAGGGCGAGGAGATATACTGGAGCTACGGCGAGCAGACGCCCGAAAAATCCCGCATAATGGCTGAAACAATGGCGCGCTCAAGCGGCTACGCCCTGTCAAATCCGAGCGGACTCGCCGTTGGCGGAGGCTTCAAGGACTGGTTTATAGACGAGCTGAAAAAACCCGCCTTCACCGTCGAGATAGGCTTGGGGAGGAACCCCCTGCCCTCGTCAAAGCTCGGCGAGATATATTCCCGCCTTGAGGAAATGCTCGCGCTGTGCCTTATAATTTAGCCCCGCCGCACCTATTGACGTCGCGGCGTTTATATGACAATTATATCAAGCGCGGGGCGATAATGCAATAATTTCCGCGGGGAGCCGGCCTATTTAAGCTCTGTATGCGGCGCGAGGGCAGGCGACAAAAAATTTTTAAAAAACAAAAAACAAACGTTTGACCGGCGGCAAATAATGTGCTATAATTATCTTAAGAAAAAATATTGTCTGCATACGGAGGTAAAATCATGAAACCCTTAAGCCAAATTCAGCAGAACATACTCAAGTACATCGGAGAATGTACTCAGCGCGGCTTTTCGCCGTCGGTCAGGGATATTTGCGTTGTCACAGGCCTTAAATCGACCTCGACCGCACACTACCACTTGAAAAAGCTTAGAGCAATGGGCTTTATCAAGATGGACGAAAAAATAAACCGCACCATACGTCTTGCAAACAACACCCCCTCGTTCCCCGTTCCGATAATGGGCAGGGTGACCGCCGGTATGCCCATACTCGCCGTTGAAGACATTGAGGGATATGTTCCGGTAAGCGAGAGCATCAGGCGCGGGCGCGAGCTTTTTGCGCTCAGGGTGGACGGCGAGAGCATGATAAACGCCGGTATTCTTGACGGCGACATAGTTATCGTTCATAAAACGGAGACCGCCGAAAACGGCGATATAATCGTCGCCCTTATCGACGATGAGGCGACCGTCAAGCGCTTTTACAAGGAGAACGGCCATTACAGACTTCAGCCGGAAAATCCGGATTTTGAGCCTATAATCGTGCCCGAATGTTCGGTTTTAGGCAAGGTAATCGAGCTTATCAGATGCTACTGATATTAAGCCCGCAAATTCAAAGGCCTTTAAGCGGGGCCGCGGCGCAATCGCAAAAGGCGCTGCTTATAAATAAGATACTTATCGACAAAGTAGGAGCTGTCGCAAACGCTAATGCCACATAGGGCAGTAAAAACAACTATCTTTATGTACACAGGAAGACAACAGAAACTGCCAAGAGAAATGCTTTGCGGCACGGTTATGTGATATAACGACAAAAAGATTCCAAAGGAGGCGTGTTTTTGCTAACTTCTGTAGAAATCTGCGCTGGTGCAGGCGGTCAAGCCCTTGGCCTTGCTATTGCTGGCTTTACCCATGAAGTCCTTATAGAGTATGAGCAGGACTATTGTAACATATTGAAAAAAAATAGACCTGAATGGAACGTTGTTTGCGGAGATGTCCATAAATTCGATGGCAAACCGTATATAGGCGTTGACCTTTTGGCTGGTGGTGTTCCTTGCCCTCCGTTCTCTGTAGCTTCAAAGCAATTAGGCAAAGATGATGAAAGAGATTTGTTCCCCGAAGCAATACGGTTAATTGGTGAAATCAAACCTAAAGCCGTAATGTTAGAAAATGTAAGAGGATTCCTTGACCCCAAATTCGATGAATACAGAAAACACATATTAGATTCTATAACGGCGTTGGGTTATGGGGTACAGATCAAGCTGCTAAACGCTTCGGATTATGGCGTCCCTCAATTACGGCCAAGGGTTGTTATTGTAGGCATAAGAAATGATATAAGAACCGAATTTGTGTATCCGCAAGAAAAACTTGTTGATACTCCAACAGTTGGCAAAACATTAAAAAACTTAATGGGAGCTAACGGCTGGAAAGGCCTTAATTCATGGGTGGAACAAGCAAATAAAATTGCTCCCACTATTGTTGGCGGCAGCAAAAAACACGGCGGGCCTGATTTGGGGCCTGTCCGCGCTCGCAAAGCGTGGGCTGAATTGGGCGTAGATGGAAATGGCGTTGCTGATTCTGCTCCGTCTGCTGACTTCGAGGGAATGCCTAAATTAACGAAAGAGATGATAGCAAGGATTCAAGGTTTCCCGACGGAATGGACTTTTGGTGAAAAGAAAACACTTGCTTGTAGAATGATAGGTAATGCGTTCCCTCCCCCTGTAGCTTGCGCTGTGGGTAAAGAAATTAAGAGGTGTCTTGAAAATGGATGATGTATTAATTTTAGAAGCAAGAAAAGCATATCATAAAGCCTTAACAGATAAAGGCGTTTTGTCTATTTCTGCTGATGGTGTCGCTTCAAATGCAGACGGTAGCAATGTCCCGTCTAAAGCAATAGCAAAAGCTATAGCTGAAAAACTTGGCGCACCTGTGGGCGTAAAAGTAAAAGGTCAAACGGCTGGCACACTTTTTGAACAAATTACAATGCAATTTATAACTGATACATTTCCACACTTGCAACATCTTCGCCCAGGGAATTGGACTATACTTAATTTAGGCAATCAAAACGCTATTAAAACTTGGGATTTTGCTCAATATGAACACCTTGCCTATTTGTCCAGACTGATAAACGATAATAAACAATTATCTACTATGTTGGGTAATGATTATATGGTTGCTCCCGATGTAGTTGTATATCGTGATTTATATGAGGATTCCCAGATAAATCAAGGGCGTGTTTTCATCAATGAAGATATTTGCAAGATGGCAGATATAAGAAGGAGTAACGGCGGTAAACCTATACTTCATGCGTCTGTATCTGCAAAATGGACGATGAGAAGTGATAGAGCGCAAAATAGCAGAACAGAAGCCCTAAACTTAATAAGAAATAGAAAGGGTCATCTGCCACATATTGTAGTTGTAACCGGTGAACCGCTCCCTTCTCGGCTTGCGTCTTTGGCTCTTGGTACTGGCGATTTGGATTGTGTCTATCATTTTGCATTGTATGAGCTGCTGGAAGCTGTAAGAGAATACAGCGCAAACGGTAGGGAAGATATTATAGAAACATTACAAAACTTGGTAGATGGCAAACGGCTAAAGGATATATCCGATTTGCCGTTAGATCTAAGCGTGTAATTACGGAAAAATTTTGAACTCGTCATTGCTGTAACAAACAGGGAACTTGTATGGCAAGTTCCAACAGAAAAAGAAATGCGATGTAATGCCATTTGCGCTACATCGCATTTCTTGTATTATTACTTCCTTATCTGGCGTTCCCAAACGCGGCAGCTCCCCTTTTATACCCAAATATACCCAAAATATATCCAAAGCACAGTCAAAAACGGGAGAGTCCCGATTTTCCTCTAAATCACGCCGAGGTGCTCCAACAATATCTTAACGCCTATCAAAACAAGCACTATCCCACCAAAAAGCGTGGCCTTGTTTTTAAACCTCGCCCCTACCCGAGCGCCGATGAACACCCCGCCGAGCGAGAGCGCAAAGGTGACCGCGCCTATTATAAAGGACGAGAGAAATATGTTGACATTCAAAAAAGCGAAGGTTATGCCGACCGCGAAGGCGTCTATGCTTGTAGCTATCGCAAGCATAAAAAGCTCCTTTATGTTGAGAACGCTCTTTTCCGAAAGCTCGTCTCCCTCAGCTTTAAACGAGTCTATTATCATTTTTCCGCCTATCAGGGAAAGCAGAGCAAAGGCCACCCAGTGGTCGTAGTCGATTATGTAGCCCGCAAAGCTGCTCGCCAAGAGCCAGCCCGCGACAGGCATTAAGGCCTGAAACACTCCGAAAAACGCGGCAATTACCGCCGCATAGGATAGGCTTATCCGTTTCATCGCGAGTCCCTTGCACATCGAGATTGCGAACGCGTCCATCGAAAGGCTTATGGCAAGTAAAAAAATCTCCGCTGTCATTTTATCATTCCCCTGTACTTTTATTTCACTGCGCGCACGAGCGCGCTTATACTTACAAATATATTTTTCAAGGCCTCGGCATA
This sequence comes from uncultured Clostridia bacterium, assembly GCA_947632045.1. Lineage (GTDB taxonomy): Bacteria > Bacillota > Clostridia > Oscillospirales > Acutalibacteraceae > UBA7067. The sequence goes on along the minus strand of CANRNQ010000019.1, from coordinate 11,464 downwards.
TGCAGGCTTTGTCCAAAATATCAGGCGCTGCGCAGACTTAAGCCTCGCTTTTTAGTGTCTTTAACCCGCGAACTGGCTTTTGTAAAGCTCGGCGTAAAACCCGTTTTTCTCCAAAAGCTCGGCGTGTCTGCCCTGCTCGATTATATTGCCGTCCCTCATAACGAGTATCACGTCCGCCTCCTTTATGGTTGAAAGCCTGTGCGCTACGACAAAGCTCGTTCTGCCCTCCAGCATTTTGTTAAAGGCGAGCTGCACCCTCTGCTCCGTCAGAGTGTCTATATTGCTCGTCGCCTCATCTAGTATGAGCATAGGCGGATTCGAGAGCATCACCCTCGCTATGCACAAAAGCTGGGTCTGCCCCTGCGAGAGTGACCCGCCGTCGCCGCTTATGAGCGTGTCGTAGCCGTCGGGCAGAGCCATTATGAACGAGTGGGCATAAGCCGCCTTTGCCGCCGCGACTATCTCCTCGTCGGACGCGTCCTGTCTGCCGTAGGCTATATTTTCTCTTATAGTTCCGCTTCTCAGCCAGCTCTCCTGCAAAACCATGCCGAAGCTGCGCCTTACGCTGTCGGTGCTGAGCTTTTTAAGCGGCACGCCGTCTATCTTTATCTCGCCCGACGTGACGTCGTAAAACCGCATAAGCAGGTTTATAAGGGTGGTCTTGCCGCAGCCGGTGGGGCCGACGATAGCTATGCGCCGCCCGCGCTGTACCTTGAGATTAAAATTCCTTATCAGCGGTCTGTCAGGTGTGTATGAAAAATACACGTTTTTAAATTCCACCTCGCCCCTGACGTTCTCGAGAGGCTCGGCGTCGGGCGCGTCGGGAGGCGCGCTCGGGCTGTCTATCAGCTCAAAAAAGCGCGCTCCGCCCGCTATTGCCGTCTGTATCTGCGAGATCACTCCCGTGACCTCGTTGAAGGGCTTTGTGTATTGGTTTGCATATGTCAAAAAGCAGGATATCTGCCCGACGGTAAGTCCGCCCGCTATCGCGCTGAGCGCGCCGATTATACCGACTGCTGCGTATACTATCGCGTTTACAAAGCGTGTCGAGGGATTTGCGAGGGAGGACGCAAACTGCGCGCTCTTGCCGCAGACATAAAGCTCGTCGTTCATTCTTTTAAACTCCCGCTCGTTTTCATCCTCCATAGAGTACGCCGCCGCGACCTTTTGGTTGCCTATCATCTCCTCGATAAAGCCGCCTATCTCGCCCTGTACCTGCTGCTGGCGGGCGAACATTTTCGAGGATAATCTCGCTATGCCTGCGGCGACAAAAAGCGAAAGCGGTGTGACGAGCACAACGACCGCCGCTATTTTATAATTTATTGCGAGCATAAAGCCGAGAGTGCCGACTATTGTTATTATGCCGGAAAAAAGCTGGGTGACCCCTTGCAGCAAACCCTCTCCGACTGCGTCTATGTCGTTTATTATGCGGCTGATAATATCGCCGTGGGGCTTTGAATCTATATACGAAAGCGGAGCCGAGTTTATTTTTTCATACGCCTGCGCCCTCATATCACGCACAGTCAGATAGCTCACCCTGTTTATGCACAGGCTCATCAGCCATTGAAAAACGGCTACTCCGGCTGTTGAGCATATAAGCCCTATGAGTATTTGCCAGACAGAGGCAAAGTCCACCGCTCCGACTCCGATTATATGGTCTATCGCCCAACCGGTCAGCACGGGGCCGAGCAGTGTAAGGCAGACGCTTATTATTGCAAACAGAAACGCTCCCGCAAGGGATTTTTTGTATTTTGCGGCATATTTTAATATTCTCTTTATTACTCCTCTGTTCATACCGACTCCGCCTCCTCTCGGCTGAGCTGTGAAAGGCATATCTCGCGGTACTCGTCGCATTGATTGAAAAGCTCGCCGTGGCTTCCCGCTCCCGCAAGCTCGCCGTCCTTTAAGACGAGGATACTGTCCGCGTCCCTTACAGTCGCCACGCGCTGCGACACTATGATAACCGTAGCGCCGCCGGTGTTTTTCTTTATCGCGCCGCGCAGAGCGCGATCCGTTGCGAAATCAAGCGCGCTCGCGCTGTCGTCGAGTATCAATATAGGCGCTTTTGCAACGAGCGCCCTCGCTATTGACAGCCTCTGCTTTTGACCGCCGGAGAAATTTTTTCCGCCCTGCGTCACCGGCGTTTCAATACCCAAGGGCAGCTTATCGACAAACTCCCTCGCCTGCGCCGTATCGAGCGCGAGGTTTATCTCCTCTTCGCTTACGTTTCTCTTTCCCCATTTTATATTCGACTCTATCGTGCCGCTGAACAAAACGGATTTCTGCATAACGACCGCGCACATTTTTCTAAGCTGGGCGAGCGGGTATTTTTTCACGTCCTCGCCGCCGACAAGCACTCTGCCCTCTGACGCGTCGTAATACCTCGGTATAAGATTTACAAGGCTCGACTTGCCGCTGCCCGTAGTTCCGATTATGCCTATAGTCTGCCCTCGCCGCGCGCTGAAGCTTATATTTTTAAGAACATATTCGCCGCCGTAGCCGAAGCTCACGTTTTCAAATTCTATCATCGGCGCATCTGGCCTTTGCTCTATTTCGGCGTTTTCGCCGCTTTTTACAGAGGGCTCAAGCTCAAATATCTCGTTTACCCTCGCCGCACTCGCCGCCGCCTTTGTAAAGGTGACGACGAGGTTTGCCACCACGACCATCGCGAGGAGTATCTGCGTCATATAGCTCACCAGCGCGATTATATCTCCGGTCTGTATTTCTCCCTCGTTGACAAGCCCGCCGCCAAACCAGACTATCGCGACGATGGCGAGGTTAGTCACCGCGTAGGTTATAGGATTTAAAAGGGCCGAGAGCATTCCTACCCTCTGCGAGGTATCCGCCGATTCGTCGTTAGCGCTTTTAAATCGCTCCTCCTCGTCCTGTTCCCTGCAAAACGCCCGTATAACCCTCGCTCCGGAAAGCCCCTCCCGCGACAAAAGCGAGAGTCTGTCGAGCTTTTTTTGTATCAGCTTAAAAAAGGGCACGCTCCTGCTCATTATGAAGTACAGCGCCGCCGCTATAAGCGGAGAGGCTATAAAAAATATCAAGGACAGCTTTAAATTTATAGAAGCCGCCATTATCATCGCGCCTACAACGAGAAAGGGCGCTCGGATAACGAGCCTTATCAGCATCGCGACCGCGTACTGGAGCTGATTTATATCGTTTGTCATTCTCGTTATCAGCGAGGGCGTTCCTATTTTATCTATCTCGGCGAAGGACAGGGTGTTGATATGATGAAACAGGGCGTTTCTCAGCCGTGTGCCGCTGCCCTGAGAGGCTATCGAGGCGCTCTTTTGGCACACGAGCGCGCTGCAAAGTCCGACCGCTCCGAGGAGTATCATAAGAGCTCCCATTCCAAGCACATATCCGCCGTCCTTGTTTTTCACTCCTATATCGATAATATCCGCCATAACGAGCGGCACTATAAGCTCGAGCACCGCCTCAAAGAGCTTGCAGGCGGGGCCAAGTATCAGCTGTAATTTATAGTCCTTTAAGTATTTCAGAAGTTTGATCATAGCTTTGAGCCTCGATTTAATTTTTTATTTCCCGCGAGCAGGCGGCGGCGACCGGCGCGGCGCAGCCGCGCCTGAAAACGCGGTGGGGCAAAATTCTCTTCCTTTGCCGCAGAACCTCTCCGCCGCGTTTTCGCAAATTCCCGCCGCAGGCGGGAATTTGCCGGTCGCCGCCGCCGGTTGTCGGGCGTTTTTTAGCTCTGTGCTCCCGACTCGCCTCAATAAGAATATACTAATACATAAAGCTCTCGCTTTCAAGTGTAATCCGAGCCGCGCAGAAAAGATTTTATCTTTTTTGAAGCTCTATCCGACCGCAGCTTTACCGACTTGCGCCGGTAAAGGCGCTGCTTAATGTTAGGTTATTTTTGAGGAGCGCCGGCTCCCCCGTATTAAATCCAAACTTAAAGCAGCAGTCAAGCTGCTCGGCAGTTTGACTGCGGTCGGCGGGAGCGGGCTTAAGCCGCAAGCCCAAATAAAAAGTAAAATTTTATGGGCTCAGAGCATATCAATTAAAAAAAGGACAAAGGGGAGTCGGCTGTGAAAAAAAGAAGATTTATGATAAACGCATTTGCCATGACGGGCTCGGCGCTGCTGACGCGAACTCTCGGAATGGGATTTCGGGTCTATATGTCAAACACAATAGGAGCGGACGGCATAGGTCTTTACCAGTTGATATGCTCGCTTTATTTTTTCTGCGTGACCTTTTCGACCTCGGGCATAACGCTCATAGCGACAAGGACTGTCACGGAATGCTTTGCAAGGGGCGAAAACGGCAGGGGCAGGCGCTACACGAGCCTGTGCCTTTACTCCGCGCTCGCATTAAGCGGAGTATCCTGCGTGCTGCTTTACATATTCTCCGACCCGCTGTGCGAATTTATTTTGGGGGATATAAGGGCGGCGCTCTCGCTCAGGGTAATGGCGCTCGGGCTGCCGTTTCTCGCACTGTCGGCCTGCTTTCGGGGCTATTTCTTCGCGCGTAGAAAGGCTTATATTACAGCGAGCGAACAGCTGCTTGAGCAAATAACCGAAATTATAATATTCGCGGCGCTTTCCGAGTCGCTCGCACCTATGGGCATAGAATACGCCTGCTGTGCAGTCGCGATAGGCGCGTCGGGCGCTGAGCTTTTGTCGTTCATATACACATATATCCTATATAAAAAAGACTCTATTAAAATAAAAGTCGGCAACTCGTGCGGCTCCGGATTTTTTGGCAAGGCGTTGTCCATCGGGCTTCCCGTAACGCTCTCCTCGACACTCCGTACCGGCTTTTCGGCAGCCGAAAACGTGCTTATTCCCCGCGGGCTCGTCGGCTATGGCCACTCGGCGGGCGACTCCCTTTCAAAATACGGCATAATAGCCGGAATGGCTCTGCCTCTGCTCACCTTTCCGTCGGCGTTTCTGCTGTCGTTTTCAACGCTTATGATACCCGAGCTTGCCGACGCTGCAGCTACGCTTAGAAAAAACTCCATACGCTGTATGACCGAAAGGGTGCTGCGCTTTGCCTTTATATTCTCCGCTCCGGCGGCTGCGGTTTTCTTTTTCTTTGCCGGTGAAATAGGCGATATGCTTTTCAGCGAAAGCGTGGTCGGCTCTTATATCCGCATACTCGCGCCCATAGTCCCCCTGTTTTACCTCGACGCTGTAATCGACGGTATGCTCAAGGGGCTCAACGAACAGCTTCACTACCTCACCTACAACACTCTCGACTCGGTTTTGCGCGTTGCCCTGATAAGCATACTCCTCCCTATATTCGGCATAAAGGGGCTTATCGCGGTCTACTTCATAAGCGGAATATTCAACACCGGCCTTAGCCTTTTGCGGCTGATAAAGGTTTCCTGCGTCGATTTTAAAATCATAGGCTGGGTGATAAAGCCGCTTTTGTCGGCGGCTATGCCCTGCGCGGCGCTTTCGCTTTTACAGCGCTCGCTTCCCATATTGCAAAACGCGCCCTGCACCGTGCTTCTGCTTTTGCTGACTCTTTCGCTGTATCTGATATTTCTCATACTCACCGGCTCGGTAAAGCTTGGCGAGATAGACCCGCGCTCTTATTTTTCTCCAAAAATTGTTAAAAATAACAGGACTTAAAGTGATAGTTTATTTAGGCCTTTTCGCCAAGGCCGCCTCCGCCGACTTTTACCGAAAAATTTTATTTAAATTAAGTCCTTACGCCCGTGGAGTGGCTCTAATTTAAAAAATATAGCCTTGAACGAAAAAGGGGATTTTAAGGGGACGCGAGTCCCCTTAAATGCAATCTGACATTTAAAGCCACGGGCAACGAGAAATACAACTTTATTTGAGCAAAAAAAGCTGCAAGGGGCAAGGCCCCTTGCAGGCAGAAAAGATATTAAACAGCAGCGCCGGCGCGAAGCGGCATAGCTGCGGTCCAAGTCTTGAAAAACAAAAACCTTCGACAGGCTGAGGCTGCCGCTCAAAGCGTCAGCCCCAATCGCCATATTCGCCCCGCAGCTCCCTTTTAAAAGGAGCCAAGGCCTTTTTACTGCTAAAATATCTTCGTTTATAATTTATTTGCAAGCCTTATTTAGTCTTATTTTTCTTAAGCAGAGCCATGAGGAGCATACCCACGACAGAGCCGATCGCAAGAGAGAGAATATACATCGGCCAGTTGCCGACAACGGCGAACACGAACACTCCGCCGTGAGGAGCCATGAGGGTGCAGCCGAACAGTCCCGACAGAGCGCCGGCTATTGCCGAGCCCACAACGCACGAGGGGATAACCCTCGCAGGATCAGCCGCCGCAAAGGGTATAGCGCCCTCGGTGACAAAGCTTAGACCCATAACATAGTTTACAACGCCGTTCTTTCTCTCTTCCTCGGTAAACTTTTTCTTGAAGAAGGTCGTCGCCAAGGCGATAGCTATCGGCGGAACCATGCCGCCTATCATAACGGCTGCCATTATCATATAGCAGGAGTTCGGGTCGGGCATTTCCGCCGCCTGAGCGAGCATTGCGGTTCCGAATACATAAGCCGCCTTGTTGAACGGGCCGCCCATGTCAATGGCCATCATGCCGCCGAGCAGAGCGCACAGCGGAATGAGAGTGGCGGGGTTCTTGCCGAGAGCCTCAAGTCCGCTGTTCATTGCGGAATTTATCCAGCCCATTATCGGATTTATCGCGCACATGAATACGCCGATAAAGCACAGTCCGAGTATCGGATAGATGAGAACGGGCTTAATGCCCTCAAGAGCATTTGGCAGCTTGTCGCAGAGCTTTTCTATGCCTAGCATCACATAGCCGCCTATGAAACCCGCGAGCAGAGCGCCGAGGAAGCCCGACGGAACATCTCCGCCCGGCATTGCAAAGGTGCTGCCGAGAGTAGCGAGCGAGCCGCCTACAAAGCCGACGAGCAGACCCGGTCTGTCGGCTATCGACATGGCTATATATCCCGCCATTATCGGTATCATAAAGTTGAAGGCATAGCCGCCTATCGTCTTGAACCAAGCGGCTACCGGCGTATTGGTGCCGAAGTTCGCGTCCTGAGGCGCGCCCATTATTGTATCTATGAGAAACGCGATGGCGATAAGTATTCCTCCGGCTACAACGAAGGGCAGCATATGAGAAACTCCGTTCATCAAATGCTTGTAAAGCTGTCGCCCAAAGCTCTCCTTTTCGCCCGAGTGAACCGAGGTATCGGCCTTATCACTGTGGTAAACCGGAGCGTCGCCGTCGACTATCCTCTGAATAAGCTCGTTGGGCTTGTGTATACCCTGAGCCACCGGCACGCTGAGCACCCTCTTGCCGTTAAAGCGCGCCATCTCAACCGTTTTATCCGCCGCGACGATTATGCCGTCGCAGTTTTCTATCTCTTCCCTTGTCAGAATATTCTTTGCTCCGCCCGAACCGTTTGTTTCGGCCTTAAGCGGAATGCCCATCTCCTTGCCCGCCTTTTCAAGGGCCTCCGCCGCCATATAAGTGTGGGCTATTCCGGTCGGGCAGGCGGTCACAGCCAAGACTCTAAAGCCTGTCTTTTTTTCCTCGGCGGGCTTTGGCGCGTCGCCGAATTTTTCGCTCTCCTTTTTGTCTATGACGGACAAAAACTCCTTAGCCGACTTTGCGCCGAGAAGCTGCGAACGAAATTCCTCGTCCATAAGCAGTATAGTCAATCTTGAAAGCACCTCAAGGTGCAAATCGCCGTCCATCGGCGCGGCTATCATAAACACAAGGTTCGTCGGCTTGCCGTCCATTGACTCATAATCGACTCCCGCCGGTACGGTCGCCGCCGCAAGCCCCGGTTTAAGCACCGCATCGCTCTTGGCGTGCGGTATGGCTATGCCGTCGCCTATCGCCGTTGTACCCCCGGCCTCTCTGTCGAGTATTCCCTTGCGGTATTTTTCCACGTCCGAGATATTACCGACCCTTTTGTGGGTATCGACCAGCGTGTCGATGACCTCGCGTTTTGATGAAAAGCTCGCGTTCAACAGTATAGCATTTTCTTTAAGCAGATCCGTGATACGCATAATATTGCCTCCTAATATAAAAATCGTTTATTTTATGAGCCCTGACCGTCAAGCTCATTTAATACAAATTCAATTTCCTCTTTTGTCGCTATACCTATCGTGTACGCGGTAGCGCTGCCGGCGGCTGTTCCCGTTTTAAGCGCGTAGGAATAATCGCCTGTTTTTAAATACCCGTACAAAAATCCCGCGACCATAGAATCGCCGGCTCCAACCGTATTTTTGACCTTCCCGCAGCTTGGCACGCCTCTTTTATACACCTCGCCGCCCTCGGTCACCAGTATTGCGCCCTTGCCGCCTCTTGACACGAGAACGTTTTGGGCTCCAAGCTCCTGCAATTTTCCGGCGTACTCCGCTATTTCCTCGTCGCTCTCGATTTTTCTGCCGAAAAGCTCTCCGAGCTCGTCGTTATTCGGCTTTATCAAAAAGGGCTTATACTTCAAAACATTCATCATGAGCTCACCGGTTGCGTCTACGACGAATTTTATACCCCTGCCGCACAGTCGCCCGAGAATGAGCTCGTATATATCCTTCGGCAGGGTTTTCGGAATGCTTCCGGCAAGGACAAGAACGTCCCCCTCCGACAAAGCGTCGAGCTTTTTATAAAGCTCTTCTAAAGCCTCCGCGCTTATCTCCGGCCCCTGCCCGTTTATGTCGGTTTCCTCCTGCGCTCTGATTTTCACGTTTATCCTCGAAAAGCCGCTTTTAAGGTGAACGAAATCGGTTTTTACACCGTCCAAATTTATGCCCTTCTCTATCGCCTCTCCGGTAAATCCCGCGCAGAAGCCGAGGGCTATATTTTCCACTCCGAGATTTTTGAGCACAGTCGACACGTTTATGCCCTTGCCGCCGTTTACTATCTCTTCGCTGCTTGAACGGTTTATGCTGCCCTTTTCAAGGCTGTCAAGATGAATGACATAATCGAGCGCGGGGTTGAAGGTAACCGTATATATCATTGCTCCACCTCCTTAATTACTGTATGATCTCTGAATTTATTATCTGTCAATTTATCGGTAATAACACAGCATCTGCTGAGCAGCGCAAAGGTTATTGACGACACGGTTTTGAATTTAGTGTGGTCGGCAAGCACATATGTTATATAGCTGTGACTGCAAGCCTCCTTTTTCACGAGAGCCTCCTCAAGATCCGGAGTTGTCAGCCCCGACTCGACAGAAATTCCGTTTGTTCCCATGAAGCATTTGGTAAAATTATACTTGCGCAGGCTGTTTATAGCCTCAGCCCCGATGACCGCCTCGGTGGAAAGCTTTATCTGCCCCCCTATTATATACGCCTTGAGTCCCTTTTGTATGAGCTTCTTCGCGTGGGCTATCCCGTTTGTGACAAACAAGGCTCTGGTATTTGGGCTTAATGCCTCGACAAACATGAGGGTGGTCGTTCCCGCGTCGACATAAACCACGTCGTCGTCGTTTACAAGAGTGGCGGCGTAACGCGCCAAGAGCTTTTTCTCCTCGACATTTTTAAGCGACTTGCTCTGAACGTCCTCCTCTATTGCATTGACCTTCTCATCGATAGCGGTGGCTCCGCCATGGACCTTGTTAAGCTTGCCCATATCGTGCAGGGCATTAAGGTCGCGCCTTACGGTCGACTCCGAGGTGCCGAGCCATTTTGCAAGCTCGGTGACGGTCACGGCTTTTTTATCCTCCAGGAAATTTATTATCATGGAATATCTTTCTTCCGACAGCATTATCGGCGCCTCCTTGTCTTTTCGATTTAATATTACCACCACATTCGGTCATTGTCAACTATTTTTTTCCATAATTTTCAAAATAATTTTAATTTTCTTTCATTTTCGTTTATTTTAAGGTAGATTGAGCGGATTTTAAATTTGTTTTTGCTTGATATTTGAATTATTTTGATTATTTTTGATTGTAGCAAACACAGCCTTCCCCGCCCTCTCTAAAACTCAATATTTACCATTGAAATTTTACTCGCTGTGATATATAATTATAATGTATCTCTATATTCCGGCGCTAAATTCTTTGCGCCGCAGGATACGCACTGCTATTAATAACGAAGCTTGAATCATATTATTTGGAGGATATACATTCTATGAAAGGAAGACTCATTTCCGCCTGCGTCGCCGGCGCGCTGCTTATATCGCTTATTTTCACCTCTTGCCTCAGCTCGGAGCAAAAGCAGATTGCAAACGAGAAGGAGAGCGTATCGAAAACAATAGCCGAGGAATATTTAAAATCCACCTACAAGGGCGGCACCATCAAAAATTTAAAGTGCCTGACCTACACGCCAAAGGACAGCGCCCTTAAGATACCCAAGGCGAGCAGCTATGTCAGGGCCTCTGCCAACACGAACGACAGGGATTTTTACATACTCATTGACACGGACTCGAAAAAATGTCTTGACAACTACAACGTACCCGCCATCAAGGAGGAGATAGCCGAGCTTGCGTCAAACCTGCTTAAAGGCGACCCACCGGAGAACATATCCGTCGGAATAATCCCCAAGTCCGTGCCGGACACTCTTAACCTCGGGGATTACGAGGGCTATCTTGAAAACGGGGCAAAATCTCTCGACGACGTTATGGCCGACGGCGGCTATTCTATCGACGTTATCGCTCAGTACTACGACTCTCACGCAGACTTTTCGAGCATTGATGCCTCAGGGCTTTTTGAGGAAAACACCGGCAAGAACGATATGAACCTTACATATATAAATTACAGGGACAAGAAGCACCTTGACGTTGCTCCGGATGACGGCGGATTTTCATATCGCGTCTACGATATGTTTTCATCGACATACAGCGGCGACCTTGACTCTCCGGAAAACAACTATATAAGATTTGAGCACCGTGAGCTTGATGACGTCGAGGTGGTTTGGGACTCGACAAGACTTGCTCTTGAATTTGACGAAACCATTCCCGAGGACGACATATCAAACGGGGAATACAAAAATTACACGTTCAGTCCCGTTAAGGACTCCTCTACTTTTATAAAATACCAAAGGCTTGTCGATGATGGCGAGCCCGTCGTGATAGATTTATATTTTTACCCCGAAACCGGCGGCAAGTACGGAGTTATGACCGACAGCTTAAACCCGTACAACAAAAACACGATTTGGAAGATAAACAGGAGCAACAACGAGCCGATATATCAGGAATTTAGCTTTGACCACGACTCGGGAAATCTCGTGCTCGGTATATACAACGGCAGCGAAAATAACATAGCCGGCATAGTCGGCGGACTAAGCGGGCAGAAGTGATACAAAAAAAGGAAGCGCAAGCTCCCTTTTTAATACCCTTATATTCCTTTTATGGCTTTTATATTTATTTGTGCTTTCATGCTCGCCGACCGCAGCCGCGCCGACTTGCGCCGCCACGACTGCTGGTTTAATGTTAAGTGATTTTTGGGGGAGCTGGCGCTCTGTCAAGAGCAACATGGTTTACAAATTGTGAAGAGACATAGTTTACAACACAATGCGCCGTTTTAATGGAGCTTACT
>CANRNQ010000018.1 GCA_947632045.1 uncultured Clostridia bacterium | reverse complement strand
TTCCTGCACACCATCGGGAATAGTCACGCTTTCAAGACTTGCGTTGTTTTGAAAAGCCTCGTCCCCGATTTCAGTCACTTTTTTTCCGTCTATTTCTTTGGGAATATCAAGCTGTGCTTCATTGCCGTCATAGCCCATGATCTCGATCGTTTCATCGTCAAAAACCGCATATACAAAGGGGGTTAACTCGCCGACGGAAAGCGGCATACCCTTGTTTTTGCCGTAATCATCAATTTCATCGAGCGCAGCTCCGGTGAGCTCCTCGCTCTGCGCGACGTTGTTTTCCTCAGCCGCTGCGCTTATCGGTATACCGCAGAAAGCGCCGAAGGAGATAAGCGCCGAAAGCAGCAGGGAAACGGTTTTCTTGCCGAGCTTTAGTTTCTTGTTCATAAACGTCCTCCTCAATCCAAGGCTCTGATATAAAGCATTTATAAAGCATTGTCAGCGCCTCAATTATTATTTTGTAGAATAATTTTTAAGCAGTAATAATAAGCCAACAATTATTTTACAATTTATTTTATCACGCTCAATATTAAATCGCAATAAAAATCGCAATATATTATTAAATATTTTTAAGCCTCTCGCATAAAAAACGAAGGAACAAAAAGGCGATCGTCGTATAAGGCTTTGAAAAGTGGCGCTTATCTATCGCTTGAATTGACCCACCGTACCCGGCGGCAGGTTCTCTGAGCCACGTTTTTCGGGTGTTGTATTGCTTTTTCGTCATAGTTATAGCTCGCGTCAATAAATTTGATTGCGGCAGTTTTCAGATCTATTTCAAGATTTTCTTTGTCGGTTTGATTTTGTAACATTCTATTTTACTGTTGTCGCTGTAACATTTTCGATTATATACGCGCGACTAACCTATTTCGTTAAATAATCGCATCGTATCACTAAAGCGATAACCGCAAGCAAAAGCACAAAGGAAATTGCAAGTAACCATTTTCGTTCTGCAATGTAATTTATGATTTTCTTTTTCATTGTATTCAGTAGAGCGCTCTAAAACGCCCTGCCGATAACTCCTTCCTAATTAATATATAAACGGACTGTGCGTATTTTGTACGCGCAGTCCGTTTTTGTAGGTGTTTTATACATCAATCCTCAAGCGCCGCCTTTAACTCTTCCATGCTGTCGTATCCCTTGACGTAAGAGTCACGAGATATTTCTTTTGCTTCAGCCATTGCTCGGAGAGCCCTGTCGCTATATTGGGGAAGCTCCACCGCGAAAGGCAAACCTCCGCGAAGAACACACTGGTGCAGAAACAAATTTACAGCACTTGACATATCTAAACCCATAAAAAGTTGTACTATAACCCCAATTCCCCCTTAAATCATTGATATTTCTGCAAGGTGTGATATAATATTCGTAAACGGCGGCGATCATCTTGCCACCTGCGCGGATAGGATATATGCAAACAAATGTTAGGAAATGACAAAAGCAATCTTAATTTTTTTGTTTTTGTAAATGTAAAAAATATTAACTTAGAAAGACATTTACATACAGGGTTATTTTTTTTAAATGGTGTAGTAAGTGTTTTTTATACTCAAAAGCCGCGTTTTATGCGGTTTGTAATTAAATTATAAAATTATATGATATAATTCATATAAACAGGGAGGCTGAAAATATGCTTAACAATCTTATAGACCTTGAAGAGGTTTCAACGGACAAGCTCGGCTCTATAATTGAGCTTGCCTGTAAAATAAAAAAGAACCCGGAGGCTTACAAGGAATGTTGCCGCGGAAGGATTCTCGCCACTCTTTTTTATGAGCCGTCCACAAGGACTCAGATGTCGTTTCAGACTGCAATGATGCGCCTTGGCGGGAACACCATCGGCTTTGACAACCCTATGAATTCATCGGTGGCAAAGGGTGAAAATCTAAAGGATACGATCAAAATAATAAGCGGCTATGCGGATATAATCGCAATGCGGCATCCGGCTGAAGGAGCCGCCAAGGCTGCGAGTCTTTTTTCCGACGTTCCTATAATCAACGCGGGCGACGGCGGCCATCTTCATCCGACTCAAACGCTCACAGACGTTGTCACTCTTTATAACGAGATAGGCAGACTTGATCACCTTAAAATCGGTCTTTGCGGAGATTTGAAAAACGGCAGAACCGTTCACTCGCTGATAAAAACAATGAGCCATTTTGAGGGAAACGAGTTTATTCTTGTTTCCACGCGCGATTTAAAGGTGCCGGGCTACATCAAGTCCATACTCAAGGCCTCCGGCTGCCGTTATACGGAGCACGATAATCTCAGCGACGCCATGCCAATGCTCGACGTTCTCTATATGACGAGAATACAGAGAGAGCGCTTCAGCAGCGAGGAGGAATATTTAAAGCAGAGCGGAGTTTATGTGCTCGACACAAAAAAGCTCAGTCTCGGTAAGCAGTCGCTTAAAATTCTGCACCCCCTCCCCCGCGTAGACGAGATCTCTTCGGACGTTGACAACGACCCTCGCGCCGTTTACTTTAAGCAAGCCGTTTACGGCATGTACGCCCGAATGGCTTTGATTTATCTCATGCTCAACGAGCCCGCTGAAAAAAAGCAGGTAAAGCTTCCCGCCGACGACCGGGTAAACAGATGCGACAATCCCAACTGCATAACAAACAGAGAGGCTTATCTCCCGCATACTTTTAAAAATTCCGGCGATATGCTCACTTGTATGTACTGCGACAACAGAATGCTTATATAAGTCTTCCGCGCGTATGCTTATTTTATATTATAACGCAAGCACAGCTTTCCGCACCGCCTTGACGGCAGTATGGAAAGCTGATTTTTTTACTTCCGTGTTCCTTTTAAAGATATTTTTTGTCATTTTTATTTTATCACAATACCAGCTCTCCGCTTTCGAGCATTGACTGCGCGGCGAGCATGACCCCCGTCTTTCCAGCGGGAAAGTTTATTCCTCCCTGCATCCAGCAGGCAAACGGCTCGCGAAGCGGCGCGTCGGCGGATAGCTCGATAGACGAGCCGAGCGTAAAAGCCCCCGCCGCCATTATGACCTTGCAGTTATAGCCGGGCATATCCCAAGCCTCCGGCGTTACGAAGGAATCAACTGGCGCCGCCTTCTGTATGCCTCGGCAGAACGCCTCGAGCGCCGCCGCATTTTTCAGCTTTATAACCTGAATTATATCTCCCCTGCGCTCGTTATACCTCGGCGACACCTCAAATCCGAGAATTTCAAAAAGCGCCGCCGCAAATACCGCCGTCTTGAGCGCCTCACAGCTCACCATGGGTGCGTTAAACGCGCCCATAAACAGCTCTCTGTTGTGGCCGAGGGTCGCGCCGACCTCTTTGCCCGTCGCCGGAGTTGTCAGCCTGCATGCGCAAAGCTCTACAAGCTCGCGCTTTCCTGCGATATATCCGCCGGTGGGCGCTATTCCGCCGCCCGGATTTTTTATCAGGGATCCGCCCATTAAATCTACGCCGTGAGATAGCGGCTGTTCCTTTTCTATAAACTCGCCGTAGCAGTTATCAAGCATAACGACGGCGTTCGGCGCTTTCCTTTTTGCTATTTCTGCGATTTTTGATATTTCCTCACAATTCAGCGAGGGTCTTAGGCTGTATCCGCGCGAGCGCTGTATGTAGACCATTTTTATCGACGGGTCTATGGATTTCTCAATCGCCTCATAATCCGGCGCGCCGTCGCTTCTCAGGGCGACCTCGCTGTACTCTATTCCGAAGTCCTTTAAGTTCCCCTTGCCGTTTCCCTCTCCGTCGATTCCTATTACCGGCCTTATGGTATCATAAGGCGTTCCAGTGACCGACAGCATTTTGTCGCCCGGTCTAAGTATACCGAACAGCGCGGTTTCGAGCGTGTGCGTGCCGCTGACAAAGTTATGCCTTACAAGCGCGTCCTCAGCGTCAAAGACGGCGGCGTATATCTCGTCGAGCACTTCCCTGCCTCGGTCGCCGTAGCCGTAGCCGGTGGAGGCGAGAAGATGGCTCTCGCTCACCTGCGCCTTTTGAAAGGCGTAAAGCATCTTGTTTTGATTGTAATCTTGAATTTCGTCAATTTTTTCAAGCTCATTTTTGCAGAGCTCGAGCGCCTTTTGGGACGCGTCTAAAATTCTTTTATCGAAACTAAAGAAGTTGTTTTCCATTTTTACCTCGCTAAAAATAAATTTCCTGCCATTTTCCCCATTTATAAAATCCGAGCCGTCCATAAAATTTAAGCAGCTCGTCATCTTCTATATTAATAAATATCTCGCCTATATTTTGCGCGCTCAGGCTTTTTATCAGTTCCGCGACGGCAAGACTGCCAAGCCCCTTGCCCCTGAAGCCTTTTTCGGTACACACAGAGGATATCACCGCTCCGTCGTCATATGTAAACGCCGCTAAGGCGCAGGAGCGGGGCGCTCCGTCAATTTTCAGTATACTGCTTTGCGCGCAGCCGTGTCTTATCCTGTGCGACATATCGACATAAAAATCCTCAAACGCGAGCTTTGAGCGGTCGTTAAACATATTTCTCTGCAATAGCCCGTATATCTCGCGCAGCCCGCTGTTAAATTCAATATTAACCGAGCTTAAGGAAGAGCTATAATTTAGCGTTTCTCCAAGCTTTAAAACCGTGCCGCAGGCATTGCTGAAACAGTCGCATTGAAAATCGCCGTCGCACAGCAGAGCTTTTACGCCGACGGCGCGGCAAAACGCGCCGATTTCCTCAAAATCAAGGGGAATTTGTCCGTTATAAATAAGTACGTTTCCGTATTTTGTCATAGCAGCGCCAGTTTCATCGTCGCGGTAAAATGAGCAAACGCCGGTTTTGGCATATGCGATTGCGAGGGCGTTTATTCTGATAGAGTAAGGGTTTATCGGCTCCGTCGTCTTTACTGCCTCGAGATCTTCTATAAGCTTTATCATCTTATCATCACATTACCGCGAGCTTCATCGCGGACTCGAGCACGATGTTATAGGCGCTTTCAATATCCGACTTTGATACAAGCCCCGTCTGCGAATGTATATACCTGCAAGGCAGTGAAACAGCCATTGTTCTTACGCCTCCGCGCGACGAGTGTATGGCTCCGGCATCGTTGCCGCCCGCTACCGCTCTTTTGAGCTGAACGGGAATATTTTTCTCCTCCGCCGTTTTAAGTGCGAGCGCAAGACATTCCCTGTCATATATAGTAGCCCTGTCCATAAACGAGAGAACTGCGCCCTCCCCTACGCTGCAAACATTATTGGTATCGTCGCAGCCCGGTACGTCGGAGGCTGTTGTGGCTTCAACTACGATCGCAAATTTGGGGTCGATGGTGTACGCCGCCGCCTTAGCTCCGCGAAGCCCTACCTCCTCCTGAACGACAAAGGAAAAATAGAGGTCGTATTCAAGCTCGCCGCGGAGTATTTCGGTCAGTATAAAACAGCCGGCTCTGTCGTCGAGCGCCTTTGCCATTATTACCCCGTTCTCCTCGCTGTAATTCGCCGCAAAGCATACGCTGTCGCCGTATGAAGCGTATCTCAGCGTTTCCTCGCGCGAATCCGTGCCTATGTCGACCGCCATTTTGTCTATTTGTATTACCGTGTCCTTTTCATCGCTTTTAAGCAAATGTATGGGCTTTACTGATACCACGCCGCTTACGGCGGAGCTCCCGACCGCGACCCTTTTGCCGTAAGCGGCTTTTCTGTCGATCCCGCCTACGCTTTCGATTCTAAGCGTGCCGTCCGAATTTATTCCCGAAACGATAAACCCCACCTCGTCCATATGGGCTGAGAGCAGAACCTTGTTTTTAGCTCTCTTCTTTCCCCTTTTGAATACGAGCAGATTGCCCATGGCGTCGACGCTTATCTCCGCGCCGCAGTCCTTTATCCTCTTTTCGATAAGCTCCCGCACTTTTCTTTCGTCGCCCGATATGCCATAGGTCATACATAGCTTTTTCAGAAAGGCTGTGTTCAGCATAGCGTTATGCTCCTTTCCGTTATATATTCCGCTAAAAGCTCTCCGACTGCGGCTACGTCGTTCAGCGACACGACCTCGACTCCCGTGTGCATACTGCGCATAGGTATCGACACAAGTCCGGTTCTTATCCCGCCGCGTGTGGCGGATATAACGTCTGAGTTCGTTCCCGTCGCGCCGCCCATGACCTCGCGCTGGAGCTTCAGCTTTTTCACATTCGCCGCGTCTATAAGCTTATTGGCTATCTCCTTGTCGAGCACCGGCGAGATCCCTATCATGGGGCCGCCGTCAAGCTCTCCCGATTTTTCGGCGGGCACGCCGCTTTGCTTTGCAAAGCTCACGTCAACGACTATCGCTTCATTGGGATAGCGGACAAAAGCGGCTGTTTTTGCGCCGAGCATATTTATCTCCTCTCGAACCGAGAGGGAAACTATGACCTTGCAGTTTAGCTCCGCATTTTTGAGCAGATCGGCGCAGTACAGCACGGCAGCGACCCCTGCTCTGTTGTCCACCGCCTTTGAGGTCATTCTGTTATTTTTAAGCTCCTGCGGTTCTGCGGCAAAAACTATTCTGTCACCGAGAGAAACGCTCTTTTTGAGCTTGTCGCCGGAAATTCCGGTATCGAACCATAAATTATCAGCGCCGACGGCCTTTTCCTCGTTCCCCGCCGAGAGATGCGGCGGCGTTGAGCAGCAGATACATTTAATCTCCTTGCTGCCCAAGATGTAAAATCTGTCGCCCTGTAAAACGCGCCTGTCTATCCCGCCGCAGGGGGCGGCTTTGACAAAGCCGTTATCATCAATATGGGTAACTATAAGACCTATCTGGTCTATGTGAGCGTCGAGCATTATTGAGTACTTTGCGTCCTTTTTTCCAAACTCGGCTATAAGGCTGCCGCTCGCGTCATATTCGATCGAGGCGAAGGGTTCGAGCGTTTTTTTCGCTATCTCGCACGCCGAGTGCTCCTCGCCGCTGACGCTGTTTGCGGAGCATAGATTAAAAAGTAAGTTTTTCATATAAGTTATCATTCTTTCGCTCAGAGATTATTTACGACCGACTTGAAGTGTTTGCCTCGCTCGTCGAAGTTTTTATACAAATCGAAGCTCGCGCTTGCCGGCGACATGGAAACAATATCGCCGCTTTCGGCGTACTTTGCGGCTGTCGCGACAGCCTCCTCCATATTTTTGACGTTTATAATTTTTATCTCGCTCGAATCGAAGTTCTCGGCATTTCTGACAGCCTCTTCAATCTTCGGGGCTGTCGCTCCCATAAGTATCAAAAGCTTTACCTTGTTGTTTATCACCGGCCCGAGCGGCTCATATGGTATGTGCTTGTCGTATCCGCCGGCAATTAAAATGATTTTAAAATCATAAAGCGAGAGTGTGCCGAGAGCTGTTCTTGTCGGGCTTGAGGCTATCGAGTCGTTGTAATACTTTACTCCGTTTACCTCTCTTACAAACTCCGCCCTGTGCTCGACTCCGCCGAACTCTCTTGCTACCTCGATTATATTATCGACACTGACCATGCCCCAAACCGCAGAGATGGCGGCGAGGTAGTTTTCGACGTTATGAAGTCCGGGGATTTTTATATCGGAAATATTCATTACCGGAATAGTATTTCCGTTTTCCGAATGGAAAATACAGCCGTTTTCGTCGCAGTATGCTCCGTTTTTGACCTTTTCTCTTCTTGAAAATTTTTCTACCCTCCCCCTGCAATCCGACTCAAAGCCGTTAGCTATATCGTTATCCAAATTTAAAACAGTCTTTCCGAACGCGCTCTGATGAAGAACGATGTTCTTCTTTGAGTCTATGTATTCCTGCATATCCTTGTGAATGTCAAGGTGATTCGGCGCCAAATTTGTAACTACCGCAATGTCAGGACTTTCGCGCATAGAGATAAGCTGAAAGCTCGAAAGCTCGACCACGGCTATATCGTTTTTGGTAATGCTCTCTATCAATGGGAGAAGCGGCGTGCCTATATTACCCCCGAGATATACGTTGAAGCCCTCTTTTTTCAAAAGCTCTGAAATTATAGTCGTAGTGGTTGTTTTGCCGTCGCTGCCGGTGACGGCGATAATCTTGCAGGGGCAAAGCTCGAAAAACATCTCCATTTCCGAGGTGACGACAACGCCCTCGCTTCTGAATTTGTTAAGCTCATCCATATAAAATTTCATTCCGGGCGTGCGAAAGAGTATGTCTATGTCGTGAAGCTCAAGATAATTTTCCCCGAGCGACAGCTCCGCCCCCGCTTCACGGGCAAGAGCGGCATTTTCTCCGAGGGTTTCCTCGTCCCTTTTGTCGCAGGCGATAACGGAGGCCCCGTATTTTTTGAAAAGCTTTATAAGATACAGATTGCTTTTTCCTATACCGCAGAGCGCAATTTTCTTGCCGGACAATGTGTTTAAAAAATCAACAGCGTTATGATTCATAGCGTATTACTACCTTTCAAATCTGATTCTTTATCCATTATACCTATTTTTGCCTCAAATATCAACCGTATACGCTGGGAATCAAAAGAAGATAAAAATCAACAAAAAGACCGACGAGAACACCCCGTCGGTCGTTGCTTCAATTAATTAATCTAAATCATCGGACTCACTCTCATGTATTTTAATCCATAAAAGATAATATATAAAACCAGATAGTTTATGTAATAACTCTACACAACAAAATTACATTTGGTTGCGAATGACATTACGCGCAACCGTCAGCACGCTTTAATGCGTCTTTAATGCTTAACTTATAATACAGACCGTTTATCTGTATATCATCGACTTCTCGCCGCTTGAGAGAGAGTCAATTTTAAGCTTTTGCTGTTTTGAGATTTTATACCGTATCTTCAGTTTTTCCGAACACACGATAGACTAATAATTAAAATAATATTCAATTGTAATTTCACTCGGACTAATCTTAAATATTCCAAACCCATTTCGGGAACTGCTGAAATTTCGGATATCAAACAAGCAGCTGCAAATTAAAGATTTTTGAGCTGATTTTGTATATCGCCGTATTTCCAATAATATAATATTCTCGGATCAGCCTTTTGAGCAAGAGCCCGCCGCAAAGACCAGGCTCTCTAAATTTTCCGGTGCCAGTTCGCCCATCGGACTCAGCTCCTTTCCTTTTGTTCAATTACATTATACATCATATTTTGGTAATGTCAATACTTTTTTTAAACTTTTTTTATTTTTTTCATAATTTTTTTATTAATCCAATTTTGCATTTTCTCTTGACTTAATTTAATAATAAGGTTAAAATACATATATGAAATGCGAAA
The DNA here is from genome assembly GCA_947632045.1 of uncultured Clostridia bacterium. Lineage (GTDB taxonomy): Bacteria > Bacillota > Clostridia > Oscillospirales > Acutalibacteraceae > UBA7067. The sequence continues at coordinate 39,148 of CANRNQ010000018.1, read as the reverse complement.
GGGAATGATATTAAATGGATAAAGAATTTGAGGCGGATCTTATCACTCTTATTGATGAGGACGGCAAGGAACAGCAGTTTGAAATTCTCGACATAATCGAACAGGACGACAAAAGCTATTACGCGCTCTACCCCATTTTTGAATCCCCAGAGGAGGAGCTCGAATCCGACGGCGTATATTATATATTTGAAACCGTCGACGAGGACGGAGAGGAGCTCTTGGTCGAGGTTGAGGATGAGGAGCTGAGCCAAAGTCTTGCGGAAATTTTTGAGGATCATTTTGAAAATATGTACGAGGACGAGATCCCCGAGGGCGACGAGCTGTAATTTTGCTTAATGCCTGCCTGATGCGCGAATTGTGTTCATATAACCCTACAACTTATTATTCGGGAGTCTTACTCCCTTGACGGATTGCAGACCTCCCGCTTTGCGGACGAAGGGAGCGTGAACTCAAGGGGCGACGCCCACCTGTCTTTTGGTAGGCAGGTTATAATTTACACAATGCGGTCAGGCGGGTTTTCTTTTAAGGGCTATTGTTTTTTTGCAATAGCTCTTATTTTGTATTAATTTAAAATATCATGCAACAATATTAACGGTGATATTATGAAAAGGCATGATAAAAAAGTAAGCCGTCCGGCGCTCGGCGGCCTTATTACCGGACTTTTTAACGGCCTGCTCGGAGCGGGCGGCGGAATGATAGCTATACCCTTTCTTTCAAAATCCATCGAGCCCAAAAAGGCTCACGCAACCTGCGTAGCGGTAATTCTTCCGATGTGCATATCGAGCGCGCTGAGCTATATTTCAAGCGGAGCTGTTTCGATTTCGGACGCAACTCCCTATATAGCATGGGGACTTATCGGCGCGGTGCTTGGAACCATATTGCTGAGAAAGCTCAGCAGCAACACGATAAAAAGAATTTTCTCTTTATTTATGCTCTGGGCAGCCGTAAGGCTGATATTCCGATGAGCGCCGAAGCGGTCGCCGCGCTTGTCGCCGGCATATTCAGCGCTATGGGCATGGGCGGCGGCGGAATAATGATAATTTATTTCTCACTGTTCACAAGCACGTCGCAAATACTCGCTCAAGGAATAAACGTGCTTATTTTTATTCCAATAGCTCTCTTATCCGTTATTATCTATCATATAAAGGGCATGATAGAGTGGAAAATAGCTATCCCCTTTGCCCTCTTCGGCACGCTCAGCTCGTATTTAGGAGCGTATCTTGCAACCGTGACAGACGACGCTCTTCTTTCAAAGGGCTTTGGCATATTGCTTCTGATAATGGGTATAAGACAGCTTTTTTCGTCAAAGGATAAAAAATTACCAAAAAAAGACTCCGGACAAAAATTTATATAGTATTCAACGGCAGTTCATGTTATAATTTACTTGTAAAACGATATCAGGAAGGTGTTATACATGAACATATCTGTTTTGGGCTGCGGCCGCTGGGGCTCCTGCATTGCGTGGTATCTTGACAAGCTCGGACATAAGGTGTATTCCTGGGGGCTTACCGACGCTGCGGATTATCAGCAGCTAAAGCGGGAGCACAAAAACGAATATCTTGAATACTCCGCGAATATGACGGTAACGGACGATCTCGAAGCCGCTTTGAAGCACGGAGAGATAATAGTCATCTCGATAAGCTCGCAAAATTTAAGGAGCTTTTTGCAGAGAATAATCAAATATCCCATAGACGGCAAGACCTTTGTCCTATGTATGAAGGGCATTGAACAGACAACGGGAAAACGCCTGAGCGAGGTTTTCAGCGAGTTTGTTGATACCGACAAGACTCCTGTCGCCGTTTGGGTCGGCCCCGGCCACCCTCAGGATTACGTAAGGGGCATACCAAACTGTATGGTGATAGACAGCAAAAATCAATCCGTAAAGGAATTTCTCGTAAAGAGCTTTAACAGTGAGCTTATCCGCTTCTATCTCGGAAATGACCTCGTCGGCACCGAGGTCGGCGCGGCAGCAAAAAACGTCGTTGGACTCGCCGCCGGAATGCTCGACGGACTCGGCTACACCTCGCTCAAGGGCGCGTTGATGGCGAGAGGCACAAGGGAAATATCCAGGCTGATCGGAGCGCTGGGCGGCAACGAGATGTCGGCGTACGGCCTTTGTCACCTCGGAGATTATGAGGCTACCCTATTCTCAAAATGGAGCCACAACAGAATGTACGGGGAGATGCTTGTGAAGGGCGAAAAATTTGAAAAGCTCGCCGAGGGCGTATACACTACGGCGGCTCTGCTGAAGCTTGGCGAGAGATACGGAGTTGACCTTCCGATAGCAAAGGCTGTCAGCGATGTGCTCGGCGGCAAGTCGGAGCCTAAGGATATTTTGGCGGGATTATTCATGCGCAGCATAAAGAGTGAATTTGAATAATTTTTTCAATATAACTTCGGATATAAATTACGAAAAAGGCCGCGCGCTTAAAGCGGTCTTTTTTCGTCTGCCGCTTCTTCTCTCTTCATTTTTCAAACAAAAGTCCTGCGATAAATAGCAGATAAATTTCATTGCTTGCTATTTTTGTTGCCATAAAAATAAAATTCGTACAGAAAATGGCAAAAAAAATTACATTTTTGACAGATATAAACTTTTTCCTTTGTTTTTATTTCCCGGTGTGATATAATAAATAAGATATATGTAACAAAATTATATGACACAGTGAAAAAGGAAGTTTATTGTAACAATCTGGTGAAATGCAATGTATTCTAAAAATATAGCTTATAAATCCTTTAAGCATATAGAGGGAAATAAAATTTTTGCGTTGACCGCAAAGCTTTTAATGTTAATTTTATGCTTAATATCGTTGATGATAATTTACGGCTGTTGCAGTACAAACGAAGAAAGCGGAGTAGTAATGGTATCAAAGGCAGAAAGCTCATCTGCCGTTGAAGCTACAAAGCCGGCTGCTAAACCATCAAAAACAGAATTGGAAATTCGCTCCGCAGCCGGTAAATTTAATCTTTTATGGTCAAAATCCAAGGACGCGACCGGATACGAAATCTATCTGTCGGCGGACGGAGCCGATTACGATCTTTTAAGCTCGACTAACGCTCTTGCGTTTGAGACGGACAAGCTTATACCCGATAAGACCTATTATTTCAGGGTAATACCGTTTAACTCTCAGCCGGGAAAGGTAACCGTATATGGCGACCCCGCAGACAAAAGCGCCGTATGCGTTGAAGGAACGACGATAGACGGCTATGACGTTGGCGACACATATATTCATATTGATATTAACGAACAGACCATGTGGTTTTATAAGAGCAACGACCTCCTCGTCGAAACCCCAATAGTCACCGGAACTGCCGGAGCCTGCGATACGCCGACCGGCTATTTTGAAGTCAGAACCCTCGCCTCACCCGCTCACCTTGTCGGCCCGACCTGGGACGTCACGACAGATTACTGGATTGGGATAAATTTGACAAACGATATAGGTATTCACGACTCGCCGTGGCGTGAAAACGGTTACGGCGGAGATATATATACATACGACGGCTCAAACGGATGCATCAACACTCCGCTTGACGCAATAAAAAAGATTTATGAAAATATAACGATCGGCACCCCTGTAGTTATAACCCCTTCGGTAGACGCGTCATATTCAAACACTAACGACTACTCTCTTGACGCAGACTCCAATACTGTCACATACGAAGACGTTTACGGGAATCAAGGCGATTCAAGCTCCAATTATTCTGACGAATCCTCCTCAGAGGACACGGATTCACAGGACTATGGGGACACATACGGCGACGAAGCATACAATTACAGCTCGGAATATTCCGAAAGCTATTCATCGGAATCTTATGACAATTCGAGCGGCGACGCGTCGTCCGGCTACTGATATAAGCAATAAAAGTCTGCGCGCGGATTTTGCTTGTGCATATCCGCGCATTTTTAACGCTCAAATTATTGACAAAGACTGTGTTAAATGATAGAGTAATAGTAGCTTAACAAGTATTAAGTTTCATAATATTTCAGGGGAGCTTTTGGCTGAGAGGAAGTTCGACTTCGACCCTTATACCTGATTTGGATAATGCCAACGTAGGGATTATATTTAATATTCGGGTATACATATGCACATTATGTATACCCTGTTTTTTTTGGAGGCAACTATGGAATACACTACACAAATGGACGCGGCGCGCAAGGGCATTTTTACCAAGGAAATGGAGGCCGTTTGCGCAAAGGAAAGAATATCGAAGGAGAAGCTTATGGAGCTTATGTCACAGGGCAAGGTTATAATTCCCTGCAATAAGCTGCACAGGTGTATAGAGCCGAATGCTCTCGGCTCTATGCTCAAGACAAAAATTAACGTAAATCTCGGCACCTCCCGCGACTGGAAGGATATGGACATGGAGTTTGAAAAGGTAAAGAGCGCGGTCGATATGGGTGCGGAGGCGATTATGGATCTCAGCTCCTACGGCGACACGCAAAGGTTCCGCCGCAAGCTCACCTCAGAGTGCCCCGCTATGATAGGCACCGTGCCGATTTATGACGCTGTCGTTTACTACCACAAGGCGCTCAAAACCATAACCTCAAGGCAATGGATAGATATAGTCAGAATGCACGCTGAGGACGGTGTGGACTTCATGACTATCCACTGCGGCATAAACAAGGAAACCGCGAAAAAATTCAAAAGAAACAGACGGCTTATGAATATTGTTTCCCGCGGCGGCTCGATAATTTTCGCGTGGATGGAGATGACCGGCGAGGAAAACCCGTTTTATGAGCACTTTGACGAGATCCTCGATATTTGCCGCGAATACGACGTTACTCTTAGTCTTGGGGACGCCTGTCGCCCCGGCTGTTTGATGGACGCCACCGACGCGTCGCAGATAGAGGAGCTCATCACCCTCGGCGAGCTCACTAAAAGAGCGTGGGAAAAGGACGTTCAGGTTATGATAGAAGGGCCGGGTCATATGCCTATAAATCAAATAGCCGCAAATATGGAGATACAGAAAACTCTCTGCCACGGCGCTCCGTTTTATGTGTTGGGCCCCATTGTCACGGATATTGCTCCGGGATACGATCATATAACCTCCGCGATAGGCGGAGCCATTGCCGCTACTAACGGCGCGGCGTTTTTATGCTACGTTACCCCCGCCGAGCATTTGAGACTTCCGGACGTAAACGACGTTAAGGAGGGAATAATTGCCGCAAGGATAGCCGCTCATTCCGCAGACATTGCAAAGGGCATCAACGGCGCTATGGAATGGGATCTTGAAATGGACAGGGCGCGTAAAAAGCTTGATTGGGAAAAAATGTTTGAAATTTCGATAGATCCTGAAAAGGCGAAAAGATACCGCGCGGAGGCAAAGCCGGAAAAAGAGGACACTTGCAGTATGTGCGGAAATTTCTGCGCCGTTAAAAATATGAACCGGATACTTGACGGCGAAATAGTTTCCATTTATGATGAATGATCAGCGGGTGATCAGATGAATGTTGACGGAATTATATTCGATTTTGACGGCACCCTGATGGATTCCATGTACGTCTGGCAAAGCATGGACAGAAAGTTTCTTTTATCGCTCGGGAAAACGCCTAAGCCGGGGCTGCACGAGGCTATGGCAAAATTCAATATGCAACAGGCTTCGGAATATTTAAGGCGCGAATACGAGCTGCCGTTCACCGCCGAAGAGATAATCGACGGCATAAACGACCTCGCCACAGTCGAATACATTGAAAATGTAAAGCCTAAGGACGGAGTAGTCGAAGCTATCAAGGAAATGCACTCGCTCGGTATAAAAATGTGCGTGGCGACCACAAACGTGACAAGGCTCATAAAAACCGCCTCGGCGCGCTTCGGCATAGATAAGTATTTTTCCGCATATTTTTCCGGCACCGAGCTTAAAATCAACAAGGATACGCCGGAAATATATGAGCTTGCTTTAGCGCATCTCGGAACGAGCAAGAAAAGCACCTGGGTGTTTGAGGATGTACTGCACGCCGTGCAGTCCGCAAAGAGCGGCGGATTCAATGTCGCCGCCGTTTTCGACGAGGAGTCCGCAAAGGACAAGGACGAGATTTTAAAATCCTCCGACATATATATAAATTCAATGAGAGAGTGGAAAAAAATATATGGTTAAAAGGGTTTTGACCATCGCGGGCTCGGATTCAAGCGGCGGCGCGGGAATCCAAGCCGACATAAAGACCATAACCTGTATGGGAAAATATGCTATGAGCGTTATAACATCTGTGACGGCGCAAAACACGACGGGAGTTTATGCCGCCCGAGATTTAGAGCCCGAATTTGTCAAAAAGCAGCTCGACTGTGTTTTTGACGATATTTTTCCCGACGGCATAAAAATCGGAATGACTTCAAGCGCCGAGATAATACGCGTTATTGTAAATACTATAAGAGAGCGCGAAGCAAAGAGTATCGTGGTGGACCCGGTAATGGTTTCTACGAGCGGCAGTCCTCTGCTCAAAAGCGACGCCGTTGACGTTTTAATCGGCGAGCTGCTCCCTCTTGCGGACATAATAACGCCGAACATTCCTGAGGCGGAGGTTTTAAGCAGGAGCGCGATAGGCTCTCTTGAGGATATGAAGCGCGCCGCTCAAGCGATATATAAAAAATGCGGCTGTGCCGTGCTTATAAAGGGCGGCCACAGCAGAGGCAACGCCGACGACCTCCTTTTTGACGGAAACGAATTTTCCCTGTTCAAGGCAAAACGGATAGACAATCCAAACACGCACGGAACAGGCTGCACTCTTTCCTCTGCTATCGCCTGCGGTCTTTCAGACGGAAAGAGCATTTACGAAAGCGTGTTATCCGCGAAGGAATATATTACGGACGCGCTCAAAACGGGCTTCGATATTGGCAAAGGAAGCGGCCCGCTTTTACACAATTACAAAATCGTATGAAAAGAGGCCGGAGCTTTTTCCGACCTCTTTCTCTTTATTGTTTTCCCGATTTGCTCGAATACCTGCTCAGTCAGCTTTACCTCATACCGCATTGTCAAATATCTTCACGAATTTTGGCAAAGACTTCATCTACTGACAGCACCTCGCTGATTTTGTCTGCTGACAGCCCTTTTCCATCATGGCGTTAAATTGCTCATCGGTCAAGCTGTCTTTCGTGGGCAGTTTTTGCACTGTGAGAGGATAAGGAACGCCGCCCGCTAAAACGGTACTGACTTAAAGGCTGATTGTCAAAAGCTTTTCTGCAAGCAAAAGGACGAAGCCAAAAGCCCCGTCCCCGTATCTAAATTATTTTTTATTAAAAAATGCGAGAAACGCTCTGTAAGCCATATAAACGTCAACCTTTGAAACGACCTCGAGCGGAGCGTGCATCGACAGAACCGGCACGCCGAGGTCAACAACATCGACGTTCAGGTTCGCGACATACTTGGCTATTGTTCCGCCGCCGCCTCCGTCTACCTTGCCGAGCTCTCCTGTCTGCCAAAGCACCTTTTCGCCGTCGAGCATGGCTCTGATCTCCGCCATGAACTCCGCTGACGCCTCCGAGGTGCCGTATTTGCCGCTGCTTCCGGTGTATTTCGTGATAACCACGCCCTTATTTATATAGCAGGAGTTATTCGCCTCATAAGCGCTCGCATAGGTCGGGTCAAACGCCGCGTTCACGTCTGCGGAAAGGCAGGTGCTGTGCGATATAACATAATCGCCGTCAACGCCCTCGCTCTTAGCAAGATCATATATAAAGTATTTCATAAAGCCGCTTTGCATACCGGTATTGCCGTCGCTGCCGGTTTCCTCCTTGTCGACAAGGACGGTGACAGCCGTCTTTTCAGGGGCTTCGCAGTCAACGGCGGCCATTAAAGCCGGATAAGCGCAGACTCTGTCGTCATGGCCGTACGCCCCGATCATGCTCCTGTCAAAGCCGAGGTCGCGCGCCCTGTGAGCGGGTACAAGCTCTAAGTCCGCCGAAAGGAAATCACCCTCAGTTATGCCGTAATCCTTAAAGAGAATGTTTAGAATATTAAGCTTGACAAGCTCAGATTCGCTGTCGTCCTTAAACGGTCTGCTGCCCACTAAAAGATTGAGATCCTCTCCCGTGAACATCTGTGAGCCGGGCTTTTTAACCTGCTCCTGCGCGAGATGCGGCAGAAGGTCCGTAACACAGAATATCGGGTCGCTATCCTTCTCCCCTATTTTTACCGTTACCGTCTTTCCGTTTTTAAGCGCGACCACTCCGTGCAGCGCGAGCGGAACGGCAGTCCACTGGTATTTTTTTATTCCGCCGTAATAATGCGTCTTAAAGAGCGCGAGGTCGTTCGCTTCGTAAAGCGGATTGGGCTTCAAATCGAGCCTTGGGGAGTCGATATGCGCTATTGAGAGCTTAACCCCCTCCTTGCAGCCCTTTTTGCCTATAACCGCGAGAACGATGTTTTTCTTTCGGTTTATTAGGTAAACCCTCTCTCCGGCGCTGTATTTTTTGCCGCTCTCATACGGTACAAATCCCGCCTTTTCGGCTATCGCTTTCGCCGCCTCAACAGCCTCTCGTTCCGTCTTAGCCTCGTCAAGGAATTTCATATATTTCGTGCAAAATTTATCGGCAGCCGATATTTCCTTTTCGCTTAACGAGCCTACCCCGTTTTTTGTGTTGATAAACAGCTTTTCCTTCAAAAGCTCAACCTCGGATTTTTCCTGTTTCTTTGCCATTTTCGTCATTCCTCTCAATTTAATATAAAATATATAAATTTAAGTACTCGGATATAGTATTGCTCAAATCAGAGTCCATAAACATCCTTATAATTTTTCTTAGCGTTTTCAACCTTTTCGACATACGCCCGAGTTTCGTCGTAGGGTATGTAATAAAGCGTCGTGCCGTCGCTTGAACATTCCGGGTCGGAAAGCCATTGATTCACCGCGCCAAAGCCCGCGTTATACGCGGCAACCGCCGTTTCCTCGCTTGAGGCGTATATATCGAGCAGATAGCTTAAAAACATCGTGCCGTATTTTATACTCGTTTCGGGATCGTACAGGGACTCCGAATACATTGTTACCTCGCCGTTATAGTAGGTTTGCAGCCACTCGAAGGTTTCCGGCATGAGCTGCATAAGCCCGACGGCTCCCGCCGACGATTCGGCGTTCGGGTCAAAATTGCTCTCGGTTTTTATTATTGCGTAGATCAGCTCGTCGTTTACGCCGTATTCCACGGAATATTTATCGACAAAATTTTTATATTCAAGCGGATACTGAGCTTTATCTATGCTGCACCCGCTGAGATAAAGAACGAACGCGAGTGCCGAAAATATAACAACGAGCAATATTGCATTAACCGCCGCAATGATTTTCCCGTGCCGCCGCCTTTTTCGAGTAATCGCTATATTAACCGCCGTCCTTTCTTATGGATCTGTCTTTTATCATTTCTGCGATTTTCATCTGATATTTTTTATCCCCCTTGCCGTCAACTACAAAATCGCTGTGCGACGTGTAAAAATCGTCGCTCTGCTGAACGGAAAAGCGTTCGGCGGCAAGCTCGCGGGATATGTTGTCCCGCTTTATAATGCGTTCGAGGCGGGTTTCCCTGTCGGCAATAACGCTGACTATAATATCGCATATAACGTCAATGCCGCTTTCAAGCAGAACCGGAGCGTCAAATACTATCAGGTTTTCCCCTCGGCTCACATACTCTTTTATCATTTTTAAGGTCTGCATAAATATCCGAGGGTGGGTTATCTCGTTGAGCTTTAAAACATTTTCATCTGAGGAAAACGCTCTTTTAGCCAAAAGAGGGCGATTTATTTCGCCGTCGGCGCGAAGAATATCATCGCCGAATACTATCTTTAGCTGTTCGACGCACGGGGAAGGCGGAGCCAGCGCTTCGCGGGCGAGTTTGTCTGCGTCGATGAGAGCGAAGCCGCACTCGAGCAGGCTTTTGACAAAGGTGCTCTTTCCCGAGCCGGACGGGCCCGTCAGCCCTACAAGGGTATAATTACGCAAGACGCGTCACCTCAAATCCTGCCGCCCTGATAAGGCGGTTATATACCGCAAGCCCAACTCCGTTTATGCTCGGACAGCGGGCGTATGCGATTTCTATACCGGCGTCGTCCACGCTCCTGAGAACGGAAAAAAGATTTTTCGCCTGAGCGGCGGCGTCGTTCTTCGGGCCGAGGGAAAAGAAGGGCACATTCAGCCTTTCGGCGTCCTCGTCGTAGCATATCGCCCCGACCTTACTTTGATCCGCTGAGTTTACATATCTTATATATTGCTCGTCGCTGCCCTTGAGTATTATCACGCGCGCCTTTGGAGCGTAATGCTTGTATTTCATTCCGGGACTCGCGGCCCTCTCGCCCTCTTTGAGCTTATCGGTAACGGCGGGATCTATTTCAATTTTCCCTATTACGCCTTCGATTTCCTCAACGGTCACTCCGCCCGGCCTTAACAATCTCGGTTTATCTCCCGCAAGAGATATGACCGTGGATTCAAGTCCGACCTCGCAGCTTCCCCCGTCGAGAATAGCGTCTACCCTGCCGTTTAAATCCTTTATAACGTGGCCGAGCTCCGTCGGGCTTGGACTGCCGGATAAATTTGCGGACGGCGCGGCGATTTGGGTTCCGCTTAAAAGTATTAAAGTTTCCGCAAGCGGGTGCGACGGGTAGCGGACGGCGACCGTATCAAGTCCCGCGCTCACCTCGTCAGGCACATCGTCGGATTTTGGCAAAACCATGGTGAGCGGCCCCGGCCAAAAGGCCTTGGCAAGAGATATGGCCTTTTCCGGTATTTCGCTTACAAGGCGCTTTAAGTCCTCTATTTTTCCTATATGGACGATAAGCGGATTGTCCATCGGTCTGCCCTTAGCCTTGAATATGTTTGCGACCGCCCTTTTGTTAAACGCGTCCGCGCCTAACCCGTACACGGTTTCGGTAGGCATAACTACAAGCCCGCCGTCCCTGATTATTTGAGCCGCCACAGCAGCGTCCTTTTCGGATAATATCTTGGTTTCCATAATATAACTTTCTTTCCATGATGTAAATCACTAATCGTTGAATTTTTGATTAATTTATTTTTAACGCACCGCATTGAATAAAGCTACTGTCGCGCACCGTTAAGGCGTATCGTTTGCGGAAGCAAGCTGCTGCGCCCTCGATGCGGCTATCAGAGGATCTATCACCTCGTCAAGCGCGCCGTTTAATATATCGTCTATTTTATAGAGCGTAAGCCCTATCCTGTGGTCGGTCACTCTGCCCTGAGGGTAGTTATAAGTCCTTATTCTCTCGCTTCGATCCCCCGTTCCGACCTGACTCTTTCTCTCTTGGGCTACAGCGTCGTGCTGTTCTTGACGCTTGGCGTTCAGTAGTCTTGATTTCAAGACCTTCATCGCCTTATCCTTGTTTTTGTACTGGCTTCTTTCGTCCTGGCACTCTACAACAACGCCCGTCGGAATATGCGTTATTCTTATCGCGGATTCGGTCTTGTTTATATGCTGTCCTCCCGCTCCGCTGCTGCGGAAGGTGTCTATTTGCAAGTCGGCCGGATTTATATCTATCTCGACGTCCTCCGCCTCCGGCAAAACGGCTACCGTAACGGTCGAGGTATGTATCCTGCCCTGCGATTCGGTTTCGGGAACCCTTTGGACTCTGTGAACTCCGCTTTCAAATTTGAGCCTTGAATAAGCGCCCGCACCGTTTATCATAAAGCTTATTTCCTTATAACCTCCAAGCTCGGTTTCGTTCGCGTTTAAAAGCTCTGTTTTAAAGCCCTTTTTTTCGGCGTACATAGAGTACATTCTGAAAAGCACGCCGCAAAAAAGCGCCGCCTCCTCGCCGCCGGCTCCGCCCCTTATCTCGACGATCACGTTTCTATCGTCGTTCGGATCCTTTGGAAGGAGCAAAAGCTTAAGCTCCTCGGAAAGCTCAAGCTTTGCAGACTGAGCCTCGTCAAGCTCAATGCGGGCGAGCTCTTTAAGCTCGCTGTCCGCGCCGCCTTCGCTGAGTATCGCAAGGGAGTCCTCCTCTCTTTTGAGCGCTTCCTTGTATTCTCCGTATTTAAGCGCGATGGGCTCAAGCTCTTTTAATTGACGCATTATCCTTGCGTACTCCTCGGGATCAGCCGCGACTGACGGGTCATAAAGTTTTGTATTCAGTTCTTTATAGCGCTTTTCAAACACGTCAAGCTTTTTAAACAAATCATTTCACCTCTTGATTATTATCTTCTCTTATTATCTTTTTTATATTTTTTTCGGCCTTAGCGCGAGGAATCATTATCTGATGGCCGCATTTTTGACACTCAAGCTTAAAATCCATGCCTACTCGCAGAACATTGAACATATTGCAGGAGCACGGGTGAGGCTTTTTCATTTGAAGCACATCTCCTACCCTGATATCCATTATTTTCACTCCCGATTTCTTTTTGATATATTATAGCATTTTTTGCCTGTCAAGACAATACGAACGGTTTTAAAGTTTCGTTAAATTCACGCTCAAGTGGTTTTACAACTTTCAAATTTAATTTTTGTAAAAAGAATTGATATATAAATTATTATTTGGTATAATATGGGTGTCTATGTGATTTCAAGAATAAAGAAGGGAGTTAAAAATTGGAATATAAAGACATGAGATGCCCCGTTTGCGGAGTACCTTTTGATGACAACGACGATATAGTTGTATGCCCTGAATGCGGCGCCCCACATCATAGAATATGCTATGAACGCCTTGGAAAATGCGCAAACGCGGAGCAGCACGGCGATTCTTTCACCTGGAGTGAAAAGGAATCCTCCGCTTTTTCCATATGCCCGTCGTGCGGAGCAAAAAATCCAAAGGACGCTATTTTTTGCAGCTCCTGCTCTCGTCCTCTTACCGACAACGGCGAGAGTGAATTTAAAGAGCCCCCGCGCGCTCAGTCGCCCTTCGGCAACGCAGGTCCGCAAGCCGGAATGCCGTTTGGTTTTGGCGGCTTTAACTCCGATATGTACGGCGCTATGGGTATGAACCGCGATGAGGAGCTTTCCGACGGGGTTAAGGCTGAGGATTACGAAAAATATGTCAAGGCCTCCGCGTTTTATTATCTTCCCGTCTTTAGAAATATAAAACGCTTTGGCAAAAGCAGATTTAATTTTTCCTCCGCACTGTTTTCGGGCGGCTGGTTTCTTTACAGGAAGATGTATCTCATAGGCGCAATTTTTTTGGCGCTTATGGCGGCGACCTTTGTTGCGGAAACATTCTTTATCAACAGCTTTATAAACACCTACAACAACATCATTAATTCGCTGAGTACGCGCGCCAATATTTTTACAATAGCCGACTACGCTATGAAAAATCTTTCGCCCTCAGAGCTTTGGATGTTTCTGATTTCGCCGATCGCTGCACTTTTAAGAATCGTAATCATGGTCGTAAGCGGATTCATAGGCAACAAGCTATATTTTAAACATTGCACAAAGAAAATCACAAAAATAAAAAACGAAAACCCATCGGGATATTCAAGCGCGCTTGAAAAGGTCGGTGGAACCAACAATATAGCCGCGATCGTTGTTTTTGTATGCTACATTGCTTACAATATAATCACTATGTTTATCTAAAAGAGAGGAGTATGAATTATGAAGGTTACAAAAGCCGTCATTCCCGCAGCAGGCTTGGGGACAAGAGTTCTTCCCGCTACAAAGGCCATGCCAAAGGAGATGCTGCCAATTGTAGACAAGCCCTCGATACAATATATTGTTGAAGAGGCTGTAAAATCAGGCATTACCGATATTCTTATCATTACGAACAGAGGAAAAGGAATAATAGAGGATCATTTCGACCGCACGCCTTATCTTGAAAGCGCCCTTGAAAACAGCGGCAAAACTGAGCTTCTTGAAGAGCTGAAGGCGGTATCAGATCTTGCAAACATATACACTATTCGTCAGAAGGAAACAAAGGGTCTTGGCCATGCGATAAGCCGCGCAAAGTCCTTTGCCGCAGGAGAGCCCATTGCAGTATTATACGGCGACGATGTTATCATCGGCGACAACCCTGCCTGCAAGCAGCTTATAGACGCGTATGATAAATACGGGCTCGGCGTTGTGGGCGTAAAGGAGGTAAAGCCGGAGGATATTCACAAGTACAGCTCGCTCAAGGTGGACAAGCTTGAGGATAACATCTATAAATGTACTGATATGATAGAAAAGCCGGACGCCGATCATGTTCTCTCGTATTTTTCAATTCTCGGCAGATGCGTGCTTCCTCCGGAAATTTTCGACATTCTCGAAAACACAAAGCCCGGCGTAGGCGGAGAGATACAGCTTACCGACGCTATGCGCGAGCTTGCCGTAACAAAGGGTATGACTGCGGTCGACTTTGAGGGCGTGAGATATGATATGGGCAACAAGCTCGGAATTTTGAAGGCAACCGTTGAGGTCGCGCTGAAGCATGCCGAGGTCAAGGACGATTTCAGAGCGTATTTAAAGGATCTTGCCAAGACCCTTTAAGAGTTAAAAGTTAGTTATAAAATAATTAAATTTTAAGCGGGGCGGCTTTTTGCTGCTCCGCTTTCTCATGCTCAAATATTCATTAGATATTTGGGCGGGTCATAAAAATCCGATGAGCCCGCGTGTGAGCCCATCGGATCGTTTTAATTTTAGCTTTTATTTTTAAGTCTTCTTTTCAACCGTAACATTGACCGTATAGCTGCCGACAGCCCAACATTCCGAACTGCCGCTTACGGAAATGGTTGCAGGCGCTTCGGTCGCTCCGACAAAGGCCGAGCCCTTGTCGGTCAAATCAACGGTTGCGGTTATATCGTCAGCACTTAAATTTTCCAGAAGCTCCTCAGGCCCCGCAATCACAACGGTAATATCGGTTGTTGTCGCCGTCGCCTCAGAATCCTGTCCGACGTTTTTAAAGTTGAAATCGGTTATTTTAAACTGCTTTTTATCGTATCCGTTAAAATCCATCTTGACCTTTGCCTTAGTTATATTTGATATATTTCTGCATCCCGATGGGAGCTGAACGTCCATGTCAAACTCCTTTGCCTCGGTCGGATCGATATCGGCAAAGTCTATCTCGGAAAGCTCGACGTAAGGCAGGGTTGTAAGCGTGAGCTCAGTGCCGGCGACGACTATCGACGAGGGCTCGACCTTCACTTTCGCATCTACGTCAAAGTCAGAAGGCATATTTACAAATTTTGCCTTTATGGGCACTTCCTTCTTCGGCAAGACGTTCACGGTTACAGAAACCTTGTCCGTGCTAAGCTCCAGCAGGTCGTTTGTTATTTTCTCTCCCCTGTCGCCGTAAAGAACTACGTCCGCGTCTATCGTGACGGAATCCTTGAGCTGTCCGGTTATCTTGCCCTCAAGAGCGACCTTACTGATTTTCAGCACCTCGGTTTCGGGTCCTGAGACGGATATTGTATCGGTCGAATATATATGGCTGCCGGCATAATAGGTTTCGTCAACCGCAAAATCGTCCTTTATCTCATCGGTTATTTTAAACTGCGCTTCGCTGTATTTGTCTATATACACGTTGACAAAGGACGGGTCCACAGAGAGAATGGTGTAGTTGGATTTGTTGCTGTTTTTTTCGGCCTTGAGCTCAAGGGCGTAGGAGTTCATAGAGGAGATAGTGCCCGTCTGGGTCGCTGTGACAAGTATATCCTCGGGCTTTATCGAGCCTACGGTTATTTTGTTGCCGGATATGCTGACAGAGGCCTTGTCGGTGCTTTTGCTGAAGACGCGCATACCGTCCTCGGTCGCGTCCTGTGAAAGCCGCACCGTTATCGGAACGTCGGTTATGGTTGTTATCGTGTCCTCGCTTGAATTTTGAGAAAATATAAACCACAAAACGCAGGAGCAAACAAAGGCAAATATTATCAGGAATTTGTCGTTTCTGAAAAGCTTTGAAATTTGAAATTTATTTTTTTTCATGCTTCTTCTCCTTTCTCTTGGCGGAGAAGATGGGAATAAGCTCGACCAAATCGGTTTTTTCAACGGGCAGAACACAGCGGTTCAGTCTGTCGACAAGAGCCTCGCGGGTGAGGTCGCGCGTGATTTTTCCCTTGTATACGAATGATATGCTTCCAGTTTCCTCCGAAACGACGACTATCGCGGCGTCGGATTCCTCGCTCATTCCTATTGCGGCTCTGTGCCGTGTGCCGAGCGACGGGTCTATATTTTCGTTTTTTGTCAGTGGAAGAATACATCCCGCCGCATATATCTTGCCTCCGCGCATTATTACCGCGCCGTCGTGCAGAGGGGCCTTGTTGAAGAAAAGGTTTCCGAGCATAGATACGGAGGGCTCTGCGTCGACCACCGTGCCCGTTTCTATTATATCGCCGAGCTTTGTTGAACATTCAAAGACTATCAAAGCGCCCGTCTTGGACGAATGAAAAACCATTGAGGCGCTCGCCACAGCGTCTATCGCCCTGCGCTGAGCCGCAATAAGCTCGTTATCCCTGTTGGATTGAGCGCCAAATTTAAATTTGCCCGTGATATTGCTCCGTCCTATCTGTTCAAGAGCCTTTCTTATCTCCGGCTGGAATATGATAAAAAGTATAATAACTCCAAATTCAAAGAAGTTTCCGAGCAGCGCCGTAAACATGGTCAAGCGCAAAATATAGGACAGATAGTAAACTATTACAAGCACCACTATGCCCTTTAAAAGCTGCTCCGCCCGCGTTTCTCTGACCAATTTGAAAATTCCGAATATTACAAAGGTTATGCACAGAATATCTATGAAATCCTTGATCTGAAATGTTTTGATAATGGCGAGAATATTATCAAACCATGCACCCAGAAAATCCATAACCGATTCCTTTCTCAATTTATTTAGCGCACAATATGCGCCTATAAATTATTTTAGCATAAAAATCGGCTGTTGCAAATACCTTTAACGAATTTTATTTACGGCGTTTATTAGCCGCTGAACATCAACGTCGGTATTGAATACCGAGGGGCAAACTCTGACCGCGCCCGTATCCTGAGTACCCTTTGCAATGTGTGCGCTCGGCGCGCAGTGCAATCCGGCTCTGACCGCTATGCCGAAGTCCCTGTTTAATCTTTCCGCCGCCTCCTCGCTGTTTATCCCCTTTATATTGAACGACAAAAGAGGAACGCAGTATTTTTCATTTGGGTAGGCGGTGTAAAGCTCCGCTCTCGGGTTTGACGAGAGAGCCTCGTACAATCTCTTTATAAGGCGCAGCTCGTGTGCGAATATTCTTTTTATGCCCTTTGCCTTTACAAATTCAACGCCTCTGAGCAGTCCCGCTATGCCTATGACGTTGACCGTTCCCGCCTCAAATTTATCCGGCATAAATTTCGGATGCTCGAATGAAATAGAGCTGCTGCCCGTGCCCCCCTGAATCAGCGGGCTGAGCTTATCGGGATCGCGCGCTATCATAACTCCGGTGCCGGTCGGCCCGTACAGGCCCTTGTGCCCCGGCATACAGAGATAATCTATGCCGCTTTCCTTGACGTCAAGCGGCACGACTCCGGCGCTTTGCGCCGCGTCCACCATTATTTCAAGCCCGTATTCGTGCGCGAGCGCGGCAAGCCTCTCTATCGGCAGTCTTGTGCCCCACACGTTTGAGGCGTGAGTGCAGGCTATGAGCCTTGTATGCGCGTTTATCGCGTTTCTAAACGAGTTTACAGTAGCGTCGTTGTCGTTTTCATAGACCGCCGCCTGGGTGAAGCTCACGCCTTTCTCTTCAAGCGCCTTCAGCGGTCTTGTTACTGAATTGTGCTCAAGGTTGCTGATCACAACGTGGTCCCCGCTTTTCAGGCAGCCCTTGAGCACGGTGTTTATTGCCTGAGTGCAGTTCAGCGTGAAAACTATGTTTTCCACGTTCTTCGCATTAAAAAGCCCTGCTATCGCAGAGCGACATTCATATATAATACTGCTCGCCTTCATCGAAAGGTTGTGACCGCTGCGCCCCGGATTTGCTCCGTACATAGTTATGGCGCGGTTTACCTCCCTGATCACGGCGGCAGGCTTTGGAAATGTTGTTGCGGCGTTGTCAAAATATATCATCTTCGATCACCCTGCACCCTTCCGAGCACAGCGATTCCGTTATCAACAAGTATTGCCTGAGCTTCATCTGTTCTTTTCGGCACATAAAGGCTGTATCCGCAGCTCTTTACTCCTCTTCCCTTTGGCGTTCTTTGAATTTCCGAAAAAATTCCATATCCAAGAAGAAGCGATTTGCCTTTCATTGCGTGCGTTATTGAGGTAAGCGCAATCAACGGCTTATCCACAAAAAATCACCTCTTTTTCATTTTATTAACATAATATGAAAAAGAGGCTTTGATTGTGTTACGGATAAATATAGCCGTTGTGTAAGCTTTTGTTAAAAATATTAAATTTATTCGCCGAAGCTGATGCCGAGCGTTTTCGCTGCCTTGATTACCTCGCTGTCTTTTGGCACAGCCTTGAGCTTTCCGGCTATCTCGCTGAGCGGCACGGATACTATCTCGTTATTTACGAGCGCGACCATATTGCCGTACTTTTTATTTATGATAAGCTCCGCCGCCTTTGCTCCGAGGCGCGTGCATAGCACTCTGTCGTACGGGCAGGGGCTGCCGCCCCTCTGGAAGTGTCCGGGAACGGTGACTCTCGTTTCCTGACCGGTCGCCTGCTCTATCTCGTGGGCTATCTGATAGGAAATGGACGGGTAGGGCATTTCCGCCACCGCAGCCTTTCTCTGCTTTTTCGGCATGGCGGCAAACTCCTTGGTTATCGCGCCCTCGGCAACCGCGAGTATAGAGAAATTCTTCCCGCTTTCGGTTCTCTGCTTTACGGTCTTGATAACGGAATTTATGTCGTACGGAATCTCGGGTATCAGAATTACGTCCGCTCCGCCGGCTATTCCCGCGTATAGAGTGAGCCAGCCGACCTTATGCCCCATTACCTCAACTATGAACACGCGTCCGTGCGAGGTCGCCGTGGTATGGATACAGTCTATGACGTTAGTCGCGATATTTACCGCGCTCTGGAAGCCGAAGGTCATATCGGTGCCCCAGAGGTCGTTGTCTATCGTTTTCGGCATTGAAACGACATTCAGTCCCTCCTCGCTCAGAAGGTTCGCGGTCTTTTGTGTGCCGTTTCCTCCGAGTATGACAAGGCAGTCGAGCTTGAGCTTTTTGTAGTTGTCCTTCATCGACGCTACCTTATCTACGCTGTTCTCGTCGATTACCCTCATCAGCTTAAACGGCTGGCGCGAGGTGCCGAGGATAGTGCCGCCCTGTGTTAGAATACCTGAGAAATTCTCGGGCTTCATCAGCCTGTATTCGCCGTAAATAAGGCCGCGATAGCCGTCGATTATGCCGTATATCTCAACGTCCTCCTTCCCGTAGTAATTGTAAAGAGATTTTGCGACCGCCCTTATTGAGGCGTTAAGTCCCTGACAGTCGCCGCCGCTTGTTAAAATTCCTACTCTTTTCATTGCTTTGACTCCTCCTTGTGAACAGGTATTATAGGCGTGCCTATTGTTTTCTCTGCTGTTATATTTTTAATTTTTCTCTGCTCCTTAACCGCGAGCTTTGAAAAATATGTCTGACAGTTGAGCTTTTGCTTTCCTCTTTTGTCAACAAGCGCATATGTCGAATCCGGCAGCTGTATCCGCGCGTTGACGGTATCCTTGAGCATTATATTGAGTATCTCAAACCCGCGCTCCTTTATGTCCGCGTCCTCCACCGGAAATACAAGCTCGACCCTTCTGTCGAGGTTTCTCGGCATCCAGTCGGCGCTGCCCATATATAAAAGAGGCTTTCCGGCGTTTTCAAATCTGAATATGCGGCTGTGTTCGAGAAGCTGTCCCACGATACTGCGAACCCTGATGTTCTCGCTGTAGCCCTTAACTCCGGCTCTCAGACAGCATATGCCCCTGACTATCAGGTTTATCTTTACTCCCGCATTTGACGCGTCGTAAAGCAGACCGATTATCGCGGGGTCGACGAGGGAATTTACCTTTGCGGTTATTCCCGACGGCAGACCCGCCTTTGCGTTTTGGGTTTCTTTTATTATCATTTCTTCAAAAAAGGTTCTCATACCGTTCGGAGCAACAATAAATTTATTGTATTCAGGAGGCGTTGAGTAGCCCGTTAAAACATTGAAAAGCGACGACGCGTCCGTGCCGTACTCGTCGCGGCAGGTGAACATTCCTATATCCGTATAAAACCTTGCGGTGCTGTCGTTATAGTTGCCCGTGCCCATATGCAGATAGCGGCGTATGATGTTTCCCTCGCGCTTGACGACAAGGCAAATCTTGCAGTGCGTTTTAAGTCCCGTAAGACCGTATATAACGTGGCAGCCCGCTTTTTCGAGCTTCTTTGCCCACTGAATGTTGTTTTCCTCGTCAAACCGCGCCTTGAGCTCGACGAGAACCGTTACCTGCTTGCCGTTTTCCGCCGCCTTGATAAGTGCCGCGATTATCGGCGAGTTTCCGCTGACGCGGTACAGCGTTTGCTTGATAGCGAGGACGTTTGGATCCTCCGCGGCCTTTTTTATAAACTTGACGACGATCTCGAAGCTCTCATACGGATGATGGACAAGTCTGTCCTTTTCGCGTATAGCCTGAAACAGATCCGAATATCCGTAAAAGTCCGCAGGCGGATCGACGGGTTTTATCGGCTCGAAGCAAAGCTCCTCGCAGCCGTCCAATCTCGCAAATTTCGACAGGAAGGTCAAATCGAGCGGGCCGGACTGGACGTATATCTCGTTTTCCGTCACCTTGAGCATATCGACGAGGAACTCCTTTATCTCCTTGTCGCATTTCTTTGAAAATTCCAGCCGAACTGGAACGCCCCTCTCCCTTTTTTTGATGGACTTCTGTATCTCCTCCATCAAATCGTCCGTTTCCTCGTCTATATCGAGGTCTGAGTCCCTCGTTATTCTGAACGGAGCGTAAGCGTCTATGTTGTAAAGCTCAAAAAGCTCCGAGAGATAGTGCGCGATTATGTCCTCAAGCAGAACAAAGGCTCTACCGTCGCCGCTCGGAAGCTCAAGAAAGCGCGGCAGTATGGACGGCACCTGAACGAGCGCGAAAAAGGCGTCGTTGTTGTCGTCGGAAAGCCGCACCGCGAGGTTAAGGCTCTTGTTGGCAAGAAGCGGGAACGGGCGGCTCGTATCGACCGCCATCGGCGTAAGCACAGGGAACACGAGGCTTTTGAAATATGAGCCTATAAATTTAAGCTGCTTGTCGTTCATTTCCTTGACCTTGAGAAATACAAAATTTTTATTTTTGAGGGCGGGTATTATCGAACGCGAATAGCAGTTATACTGCCGCCTTGAAAAATCGTGTATTTTCTCGGAGAGCTTATTCATGAGCTGATGCGGGGTGAGTCCGGACGGGTCGGGCTTTTTTGAGCCGTGGTGTATCTGATCCAGCACGCCCGCGACGCGAACCATAAAAAATTCGTCGAGGTTGGACGCGGTTATAGAGAGGAAATTAAGCTTTTCCATTACGGGGTTTTCCTTTTCCATCGCCTCCTCGAGAACGCGCGAATTAAAATCGAGCCAGCTTAATTCACGGTTATTGTAGGGGATCGCTTCCTTTGATTTTTTCTCCGCGCCGTTATCGTCGCCCTTGTTTTTTTCCTTTTCTTTATCTTTTTCCTTATCTTTTTTATCCTTGCCCATAAGCTCCTCGGCGTATTTTTCGCCGTTATTGTGCTTTGACATATCATCAACTCCAGTTATATTATCCTTCCGTATCGGCGGTTATATTATCAACATTTCTTATATAGCTTAAATATCGCAAAGGGGCATCGGATGCTTACGCTCCAATGCCCCACTTGAATTACATATTATTTACGCAGTTGTTTACAGCATTATACGCGCTGTCAAAGTCGGCCTCCGTTACTATCATTGAAATTTGAATTTCAGAGGTCGATATGATTCTTATATCCGTGTTAACCTGTGCAATAGCCCTAAATATCTTCGCCGCAAAGCCGGGCTGATTTTCCATGGCGTCGTCAAGAACGGAAATTATGTAATTGCCGTTGCTGACCGTCGGCTTTGTCGATATGCCGGAAAGCTGATTGAGCGCGCGGACAAGCTCTATTGTATCCTCGTCGTTGACTGTAAAGGAAAGACTCGTAAGGTCGCTTTGCACCGGCGACATTGAGATCACGTCAACGTCTATCCCAAGATTTCCTATCATATCAAAAATATCCGCGATAGCCTCCATATTTGCGGATATATTGTGGAGGGAAACAAGCGTTATCCCCTCGGTCACAGTAATTTTTGAGCTCACTTCATTACCTCCCTTTTATCTCGCGTTAATGAGGTCTGTCATATCATATGCGCCCGCGGAAACGGTACTCATAAATACCGCCGCGTTTATCGAACCGACGGCGAACACCTCTTTCGACTGCGCCTGATGCTTGATTGAGATAACCTCGTCGTGCCCAGCAAATATGACTTCGTGCTCGCCCACTATCGAGCCGCCGCGGATTGCGTGTATGCCGATTTCATTCTTTTCTCTCTTTCTTCTGTATGCGTGTCTGTCGTACACATATTGCGGCTGAGCGTCCATTACCTCTGCAATACCGTCGGCTATCATAAGCGCCGTGCCGCTCGGAGCGTCGATTTTTTGATTGTGGTGCTTTTCGATAATTTCAACGTCGAACGCGTCGCCCAGAATAGTTTCAGCCTTTTTGACAAGACCGATAAGCAAATTTATGCCTATGGACATATTTCCGGAGCGAAAAATGCCGACGGACTTTGACGCTTCGTTTATCCTTTCAATTTGCTCCTTTGTGTATCCCGTGGTGCAAATTACGGCGTTCTTTTTGTTGTCGAGCGCATACTTTAAAAGTCCGTCCAAGGTCACGGGATTGGAGAAGTCGATAATCACATCTGCGTCAACGTCTATTTTTGTAAAATCGTCGAACACGGGAAAATCATAGCCGCAGTTCGTTATTATATCAACTCCGGCGGCTATCGTGCAGTCGCTGCGCTCGCCGATCGCCTTGACAATCGCCTGCCCCATCTTTCCGTTGCATCCGCACAGAATTATCCTTGTCATTTCATCATCCCATACCTTTATATTTTTTAATCCCTTATTTTACAAGTCCGTATTCCTCAAGCACAGCTTTGAGTGCCTGATGATTTTCCTGAGTCATTGAGCAGAGCGGGAGCCTGCACTCGCCGCAGTCAAAGCCTATCATATTCATAGCCTCTTTTACCGGTATCGGATTTACGTCGCAAAAGAGCATATTCATGAGCTTCAAATATTTGAGGTGGAGCTTCGCCGCCTTGTCGGTTTCGCCGTTTAGCATAAGAGATGTTATCTCGTGCATTTCCTTAGGCATTACGTTTGCGAAAACAGAAATAACGCCTTTGCCGCCGAGGCTCATGAGCGGAACGGTCAAATCGTCGTTTCCTGAGTAAATCGTGAGATCGTCCCCACATTCCGCGAGTATCTGCGCCGCATAGCTCACATCTCCGCTCGCCTCCTTTGCGGCGACGATGTTTTCTATCTTTGAAAGCTCCTTATATGTGTTAAGCCGGATATTGCAGCCGGTTCTCGACGGCACGTTATAGAGGATTATCGGAAGGCTCGTGCATTCGGCTATCGCCGTAAAATGCTTTACAAGCCCCTGCTGCGAGCTTTTGTTATAATACGGAGTAACGGACAAAATAGCGTCTGCGCCAAGCTGCTCCGCCGTTTTTGTAAGCTCGACGGCGTATCTCGTATCATTGCTGCCGGTTCCGGCTATTACGGGAACTCTACCCCCAACCTTTTCGAGCGTGAACGATATAACGTCGCAGTGCTCCTTGTGGTCGAGCACCGCGGATTCGCCCGTAGTGCCGCAGCTAACTATTGCGTCGGTGCCGTTTTCTATCTGAAATTCTATTATTTTCTCAAGAGCATCGTAGTTTACACAGCCGTCTGATTTCATCGGGGTTATTATTGCAACGGCGCTTCCGGTAAAAACTGTCTTTTTCATTTTAGATATCGCCTCCGTTATGCAATTGGTATCAGTCCATATATCCCTCTGCGCAGAGCAGCTCGGCCATCAAAACCGCTCCGCCCGCCGCGCCCCTGAGCGTATTATGCGACATACAAACAAATTTAATGGTATATTGCGAGTCCTCTCTGAGTCTGCCGATTGATACCGCCATTCCGTTTTCAAGGTTTCTCTCTGACTTTATCTGCGGTCTGTCGGGCTCTGTGAAATAATGAAGGAACTGCTTCGGCGCGCTCGGAAGGTTTAGCTCCTGCGCTCTGCCCTTATAGCTTTCCCATCTTGAGATGATCTCGTCAAGGGAACATTCCTTTTCAAACGACACAAATACCGCCGCCGTGTGTCCGTCGCTTATCGGCACGCGGATACACTGCGATGTGATAGAGGGAGTCTGAGCGTTTACTATTTTGTCACCGTCGATGTGTCCCCATATCTTCATCGGCTCCTGCTCGGATTTTTCTTCCTCGCCGCCGATATAAGGAACGATATTGTCAACTATTTCGGGCCACGACTTAAACGTCTTTCCCGCGCCGGAGATAGCCTGATATGTGCAGGCGAGTACCTTTGTTACGCCGAGATCCATAAGCGGGTGTATCGCCGGAACATAGCTCTGGAGCGAGCAGTTTGACTTCACCGCGATAAAGCCCCTCTTTGTGCCGAGGCGCTTTTTCTGCGCCGGAATTATCCGGGCGTGGTCGGCGTTTATCTCGGGTATTATCATTGGAACGTCGGGGGTAGACCTGTGCGCGCTGTTGTTTGAGATAACGGGACATTCCGCCTTGGCGTATCTCTCCTCAAGCGCCCTGATCTCCTCCTTCTTCATATCTACCGCGCAGAACACGAAGTCTACGTTTTCGATGACCTCCTCGACGTTTGAAGCGTCATGTATTATCATATCGGCGAGATTTTCGGGTATGGGAGCGTCCATTGCCCAGCGCTCTCCCACGGCGTCCTTATATTTTTTGCCTGCGCTTCTTGCGCTTGCGGCGAGCGTTGTCACTTCAAACCACGGATGATCCGCAAGGAGAAGTGAAAACCTCTGCCCTACCATGCCTGTCGCGCCGATAATACCAACCTTGTACTTCTTCATAACGAAATTGAGCCTCCTGTTACCTATCCCTTTGCAGGAAAATGAAAAAATAAGTTGTCAATCAAGACAAAATAAAATATAATAATGAAAGCACGCATATTTTCGTGCGGATCTTGCACATAAACGCAAAATCTCTTTATTCTATAATATACCATATGCTGTGGTCTGTTGTCAATTTTTTAGAACAACTTTGAAAGGATTTTCTATGAAAACGAAGGACTTTTATTACGAATTGCCAAAGGAGCTTATCGCTCAGACTCCGCTTGAGCCGAGGGACAGCTCTCGGCTGCTCGTTCTTGACAGAAAGAGCGGAGAAATAGCGCACAGGCACTTTTATAATATAATCGACGAGCTAAACGCCGGCGACTGCCTTATACTCAACAATTCGCGCGTACTGCCCGCGAGGATATACGGGATAAAGGAGGCAACCGGCGCCTGCGTTGAATTTCTTTTGCTGAAGCAGGTGGAAAACAACATATGGGAATGTCTTGCCGGACCCGGCAAAAAGGCAAAGCCCGGGACTAAATTCACATTCGGCGACGGGATTCTGCGCTGCGAGGTCTTGTCCGTGACCGAGGACGGCAACAGGATAGCTAAATTCGGCTACGGCGAGGAGGGCTTTTTTGCCGCCCTTGAGCGCGTCGGCAAAATGCCGCTGCCGCCCTACATAACCGAGGAGCTAAAGGATCAAGAGCGTTATCAGACCGTATACAGCAGCGAGCTCGGCTCCGCCGCCGCGCCGACCGCAGGACTTCATTTTACAAAGGAGCTTTTAAACAAAATAAAGGACAAGGGCGTTAATATAGGCTTTGTAACCCTACACGTCGGCTTGGGAACGTTTCGCCCCGTAAAGGCCGACGAGATAACCGACCACAAAATGCACAGCGAGCATATTGAACTGCCGCCGTCTACCGCGCGGCTTATAAATGAAACAAGGAATAACGGCGGGCGCGTAATAGCCGTCGGCACGACGAGCTGCCGAACTCTTGAAGCGGCGGCGACTGTTTGCGACGGGAGAATAGAGCCGTATGTAGGCAGTACGGATATTTTCATCTACCCGGGCTATAAATTCAAGGCGATAGACGGCTTGATAACCAATTTTCACCTGCCTGAAAGCACTCTTATTATGCTTGTCAGCGCATTCGCGGGATATGAAAGCACAATGAACGCGTATAAAATCGCAGTTGAGGAAAAATACAGATTTTTCTCCTTTGGCGACGCTATGGCGATTTTGTGAGGTGATTTCAATGTTTAACATTTTTAAAACAGAGGGCTATGCCCGACGGGGCGTGTTTGAAACGCCGCACGGAGCTATACAGACTCCGTTTTTTATGAACGTGGCGACCTGCGGGGCTATAAAGGGCGCTGTTTCGGCGCTCGACTTAAAAGAGCTTCAATGTCAGGTGCAGCTTTGCAACACATATCATCTTCATTTAAGACCCGGCGACGAAGTGGTAAAGGAGCTTGGGGGGATTAGAAAATTCACAAGATGGGACGGCCCCGTATTGACGGACAGCGGCGGCTTTCAGGTGTTTTCGCTTGCAAGGCTCAGGAAAATAGAGGAGGAGGGCGTTTATTTCAACTCTCATATCGACGGGCGCAGGATATTCATGGGGCCCGAGGAGAGCATGAGAATACAGTCAAATCTCGGCTCCACGATTGCAATGGCGTTTGACGAGTGCATTGAAAACCCCTCTCCGTACGAATACACAAAGCAATCAGTCGAGCGAACCGCAAGGTGGCTCGCTCGATGCAAGGCGGAGCTTGACAGGCTGAACTTGCTCGAGGGCACGATAAACCGTGAGCAAATGCTTTTCGGAATAAATCAGGGCGGTACCTACGACGATCTGCGCTTAGAGCATATGAAGGCTATTTCCGAGCTCGATTTGCCCGGCTATGCGATAGGCGGTCTTGCGGTCGGCGAGCCCGCGGAGGTTATGTATCACATAATCGACATAGTCGCAGAGCAAATGCCCTCGGATAAGCCTCGGTATCTCATGGGCGTTGGCACGCCTGTAAACATTCTTGAGGCTGTGCACAGAGGAATCGATATGTTCGACTGCGTTATGCCGACGAGAAACGCGCGTCACGGTCAGATATTCACAAAGCAGGGAATAAGAAATATTAAAAACGCAAAATATGCTCTTGACGCCCTGCCGCTTGACGAGGGCTGCGACTGCCCGGTTTGCAGTCATTTTGATAGGGCGTACATTCACCATTTATTTAAGAGCGGGGAAATGCTCGGTATGCGGCTTTCGGTGATGCACAATCTTTATTTCTACAACAATATGCTTGCAGAAATTCGCGACTCTCTGGACAAGGGTGAATTTGAAGCATATTATAAAAACGGAGTCGAACGCTTCGGAGTGAGAATATGAGTGCTTGCCGTTTTTTGCTCGCGGCGGCTATCTTATTTAACGCGATAAGCTTATTTTTAATTCAAGCCGGCTTTTTTCCGTTTTGTCATATTATTTAAGGAGAACCGAGATGAATAACAATATAATTTACGAGCTTTTCAAAGAAATGGTCGAGCGGTCGCCGGAGGCGAATGCTGTGTTCGACGAGGAGCGCAGATTATCCTACGCTGAGCTTGACAGGCTGATAGACACGATAGCCTCAAAGATTCCAAAATCCGCTCATAGAGTCGGCATTATGATGGAGCACTCAGTTGAAATGATCGCCGCGATTTTTGCCGTGCTGAAAACGGGAAGGGCGTATGTTCCTGTGGAGCCCTTCTTTCCACAGGAAAGGATAAGCTTTATGATGAGGGACGCGGAAGCCGATGTTATAATCGTCAACAGCACTCACCGCGAAAAGGCGGGCAACCGCCAAACCGTCATTGTTGACGCAGGAATCAAGCCCGAGGATATTTCCGTTAAATCGTCGGCTGAGCCCGACGGCATAGCTTATATCCTCTACACCTCCGGCTCTACTGGAACGCCAAAGGGCGTAGCCGTTCGCAACCGCAACGTCTGCCATTACGTCAGGGCGTTTCAAAATGAATTTCACCCCGACGGAACTGACGCTATGCTCCAATATTCCGTCTGCTCCTTTGACATTTTTGTAGAGGAGGTTTTCACCTCGCTGCTTTCGGGAGCTGCGCTCGCCATTCCCTCTTCGGAAACGAAAAAGGATATAAACGCTCTTATGAAGTTTGTCGATGACAACAAGGTCACCGAAATAAGCGGTTTCCCCTATCTTCTGCTCGAAATGAACCATCTTCCCGAAATACCGAAATCACTGCGCCTGCTGATAAGCGGCGGCGACGTTCTGCGCGAAAGCTATATATCAAATCTCATTGACAAGGTGGAAATCTACAACACCTACGGCCCGTCGGAAACGACGGTTTGCGCCGCCTACTGTCGCTGTAACAACACAGAGCCTCTTTCGGACGGAACCTATCCCGTGGGAAAGCCCGTGCTCGGCGTGCAAATAGAGATACTCGACGAGCGCTCAAAGCCGGTCAAGGCGGGCGAGACGGGTGAAATATGTATATCGGGCGGAGGAGTTTCCGCGGGCTATATCGGCGGCAGAGAAAAGGAAAACGAGGCGTTTTTGAGCCGACCCGACGGTGCTGTACTTTATCACAGCGGCGACCTCGGATACTATCTGCCGGACGGAAGCATAGCTTTTTTGCATCGCAAGGACTCGCAGATAATGATTTTGGGGAAGCGCGTAGAACCGGGAGAGGTTGAGAGCGTGCTGTGTCAATGTCCTGAGATAGAAAAGGCCGTTGTAAAGCCATACAGGGACGAACAAAATCTGCACTATATGGTGGCGTACATTGTTTTAAAGCAGCCAAGGGCGCATCTGTCCACGCTGAAAAAGGAAATGTCAAGATTTCTGCCGAATTATATGATACCTGAATTTTTTGTCAGTATGCCCGACATTCCTCTAAACGCCAACGGCAAGGTCGACGCGGACGCGCTGCCGGTCGTTATGAAGGAGGGTTATATATGCTGACGATAAGGCAGGTGTTTCTCGATGAGCTTGAAGAGCTAATGAACTGGCGCATGGAGGTGCTTCGCCATGTCTTTGCCATTCCTCAAAACGAGGATATGAAGGATTTATACGAGGCAAATCTCGCCTACTACAAATCGGCTCTCCCTAAAGGCGAACACATCGCAGTATTTGCGGAGATTTCGGGCGCAACAGTCGGTTGCGGAGGTCTGTGCCTATATTCGGAGATGCCCTCCCCCGATAATCCGAGCGGACAGTGCGCCTATCTTATGAATATATATACGCGGGAGCAATACCGCAGACAGGGAATAGGAAAAGCAATCGCCGAATGGCTTATAGACCGCGCGAAAGAACGGGGCGTTGTGAAAATCTATCTTGAAACCTCGGAAAGCGGCAGACCAATGTATGAAAGCCTCGGCTTTAGAGATATGCGGGATTACCTGATGCTTTAACGGAGGTGTTATTATGACTGAGCCAATAAAAAACACAATAGACGGCAAAGAAATTTCTCTTTTCAAAAGCGACGTTCCGAACGCCCCGACGGTCTATGCCAATATGTATATGGAGGTCGGGCGCGGCGTTTTAAATGAGTGCGAGGCTCTCGGCTGCAAGCCGTTCCACCTGGTGTCGATCTCAAACCTGCGCTGGGATGAGGAGCTGTCGCCTTGGCCTCACGAGCCGGTTGTTTCCGACAGCGACCATTTCACGGGCGAGGCAGGCGATTATATGCGGATATTGGTCGAGAAGATCATTCCGTATGCCGAGAGCATAACGGGAGCACAGCCGCGCCGAATTATAGCAGGATATTCTATGGGAGGGCTTTTTGCGCTGTACGCGCCGTATATTACGGACGTATTCTCCTGCGCTGTATCCGCTTCCGGCTCCGTCTGGTACCCCGAGTTCAAGGAGTATGTTCAAGCTCACGATTTTATCAAAACGCCGGATAAAATATATCTTTCCCTTGGGGATACCGAAAGCAGAACGCGAAATCCCTTTTTAAAACAGACAGAGAGTTGTATGGAGGAGCTTTTTTCCCACTACCGCCAAAGAGGTATAAAAACCATATTTGAATTAAACCCGGGAAATCATTACAAGGACGCTGAATTGAGGCTGGCAAAGGGAATCGCCTGGGCTCTTGAATAAATGGCCCGTCCATTAAAAGCATGAACGCGAGCTGTTGAATATGGATTTGATAAATTTATAGATAAAAAAACATAAAAATTACTCACCCTGCGCTCAAAGTCGCGCCGCCCGTTTTATACAAAGAACGTGCGGCGCGTTTATTATATTTTAAAAAAGAATATAGACCAATTCCCGCCGTTTTTGTGTCACAAGGCGGATTTAACCATAAAATATTAATAAATTGCGGAAGGAGGTTAATATGGCTTTTGATACAAGGGAGCTGTTTGCTCGCCTCATACAGTGCGAAGCAGGCGGAGAAGGCGAGGACGGAATGAGGGCTGTTGCCTCCGTCATCATGAACAGAGCAACCGTTGGATACGGCGAGTTCGCAAGGGTAAGCAACGGCGGCGACGTTCGTGCGATTATAGAGCAGCAATATCAGTTCGTTTGCATGAGAACCACCGTGGGCGGAGAATATAATCCGCAGAACATATACAATGCGAACCCTACGGAAGTGCAGTATTCAATAGTGGACTGGGCTCTTGCCGGAAACACGTTTTCGGCGGTCGGCAATTCGCTGTTTTTCTTTAATCCCTATTCGGAGCAATGCCCGACGTATTTTCCTGCAAACCAAATCGGCGTTATTTACAGCCGGGTCGGAGCGCACTGCTTTTATGCTCCGACAGAAAAATACAAACTGACATAACGGAGGCAGCATATGGATAACAACAGTATTGATTTCGGTAAAATTTACGGCATCTCCGGCAACTGCGCCGGAGGCCCGTGCGAGCTTACGGGCAACATAGTTCCTAACACGCCGTCGCTCGAACAGATAGCGAGCTATAACGTACAGCTAAGAGCGAGGGAGATACCTAACCCCGAGGTTGAGAGAAAGCTCAGGACGCTTGAAGAGGCGATAGGCGAGAATATAATAACGACCGCTCCTGCGGTTTCGGGAACGGGCGACACGCCGACGAGCGCTACGCAAATGGCTGCAAACGGGCAAACCATGCGCGGCTCAGGCGCTGGGCAGGCAATGAATATGACCCACTCGATGGGAGATATGTCCGACACCGACTATAACACTCCCCAGCAGTGGGCGCCGCAGCAGACGGTTGGAACGCCGATGATGAGCGGGACTCCGGCGGGCATGGATATTACGCCGATAACGGAGTTTAATCAGCCGTATCCGATTACGGGCGAGAGCATACAGTATCTAAACGGTTTTATGCGAACGCAGATAGGCAGAAGGGTTGAAATACAGATGCTCGTGGGCAGCGATACCCTCGTTACAAAGGAGGGCTTCTTACTCGGTATAGGCGCTAATTATATTTTAATCAACGAAACGGGCACGAACGATTTAACGAGCTGCGACTTCTACAATATAAAATTCGTAAGGTATTTTTATTGATACCAAATTTATAAGACTCTTACTTAAAGCGCCGTTTCATAGTTTCAGCGGAGGCTGCAAACCTCCGCTGAAACGCCTAAAAGCAAAGCTATATTGCGACGCTGCGGCCGATGATTTAGGCCTTAGATATGATAAAAAGCCCATAAAAACAGATGCACAAGTCCATTTAAAAGGTAATTATTACACATATTTATATCTATTATAACAGCATTATGCTGAGATATCCTTCTATAAGATTTGAACCATCAGCCAAACAGGCGGCGGGATAAAAAATAAAGGGCAACGCATTAAACGCCGCCCACAGATTGTGGAAAAGTATCTATTCATTGACGATATGTTCAAAATACGAGTAACCCAATCGCTTTAAAAAACCTCATTCGTCAATTCAGACAAATAACTGTTTCTAATGTTTCCGTCTTTTCCCTCGCCCCCACACCGTGCGTGAGACTTTCACCTCAAACGGCGTTCCATCATAGCTTAGTATTGCGATATTAGTTGATTATTTCGAAGAATTTTAGCTTGAACAGCTATTTCTTCGTCACAGACATTCTCTCTTTCGGCGTGGATTTTCTTTGTCTTACTCGAAGCTGTGAATTAACTAACCTACTAATTTGACTTAGCTATGACTCGCGGCTGTTTCTCCACTGCCATTACAGCAGCTTCTTCGGTCGTGCCGCTACCCTCCGTTCGATTAATCTGCGTTCCCTCTATCTCCCGCTTCCGCAGAACTGCCCCAGTGTAAGCTGTTTGATTGGGCATTCGAACCTTTCCGCGTTCCAACAATCCTATCTATACATATAGAGCTTTAGGTGCTTGCTTTGAGCCTGTCAGCGTCCGGCACCTGTAACGTCGTATGGAATTTCATAGTAAAAATCGGCTCTGCCGCTTTGGCTGCTGCCGCGTTAAAAAAAACAATCGGGCGTTTTGATTGTTTACGTCAAAATTAGGCTTGCAAACGAGCAAAAGCCCCTATCCGTTTAAAGATAGGGGCGTAAAGGTTTATTGTGCTTAATTGCGATAATTGATAATTACAAAATATCCATTTTCAGTCCGTCGTCGCCGGCCGAGAGAGCTATTCCCTGTATCTCGCCCTCGCGGCGTGAAATGATTGCCGACGCTATCTTGTCCTCGACCTCGCGTCTTATGGTGTTGCGGAGATCTCTCGCGCCGCTCTTGCCGCCGCACGCCTTCTTCGCAAGATATTCCTTTGCCTTGTCGTCGAACGAGAATTTTATGCTCTTTTCGGCAAGGGTATCGACATATTCACCGAGCATGAGTCCGGCAATTTTAACGAAGTCGTCGTCCTTAAGCTCATTAAATACAATAATCTCGTCTACGCGACTTATAAATTCTGGCCTTAAAAATTCTGACAGCGCCTTCATGACCCTCTCCTTGTCGGCGGTCTGCTGAGTTTTTCCAAAGCCGAGCGCTCCTCCGCTCTTGTTGCTGCCCGCGTTCGAGGTCATGATTATCACGGTGTTTTCAAAATTCACATCTCTTCCGTGCGCGTCGGTCAGGCGACCCTCGTCCAAAATCTGGAGAAGTATATTCAAAACGTCGGGGTGAGCCTTTTCTATCTCGTCAAACAGCAAAACGCTGTACGGGCGGCGGCGCACCTTTTCGGTGACCTGACCCGCCTCGTCGTATCCGACATAGCCCGGAGGCGAACCGATTATCTTTGAAACGGAATGCTTCTCCATAAACTCCGACATATCGAGTCTTATGAGCGTTTCCGGCGTATCGAACAGCTCCTCGGAAAGCACCTTGACAAGCTCCGTCTTGCCGACTCCGGTGGGGCCGACAAAAATGAAGGATGCGGGCCGTCTGCGCGGACTTATCTGCACTCTGCTGCGGCGGATGGCTGCCGCGACCGCCTCAACAGCCTCGTCCTGACCGATAATCTTTTCCTTGAGCTTATCCTCGATTCCGGCGAGCTTATTAAGCTCGTTCTCCTGCACGCGGCTTGCGGGAATACCTGTCCAAAGCTCTATGACCTTGGATATATCCTCCTCCTCGACCTTTCCGCCGAGCGCCTCGTCCTGTATCGCCGCGGCCTTTTCCTGAATCTTGGCAAGCTGAGAGCGAACCTTGGCGAGCTTTTCGTAATCTATTTTTTCCGGATCGGCGGTCAGCTTTTCCTGCTGGTATATAAGTTGTCTTTCCTCTGCCTTGTAGCCGTCGTATTCCTCCATTTTCTTGTTTCTAAGCGCTGCGCATGCGCAGGCCTCGTCGAGCAGGTCTATCGCCTTGTCCGGCAGGAACCTGTCGTTTATATATCTTTCGGAAAGGACAACGGCGCGCCTTACCATCATTTCGGGCACGGCCACTCTGTGGTGCTTTTCATAGTATGACTTTACGCCCGTGAGAACCTCTATGGTTTCCGCAATCGACGGCTCGCCGACCTTGACCGGCTGGAACCTTCTTTCAAGCGCCGCGTCCTTTTCTATGTACTTTCTGTATTCGGTAAAGGTAGTGGCTCCGATGACCTGTATCTCGCCCCTTGAAAGCGAGGGTTTGAGAATGTTTGCGGCGTTCATCGTTCCCTCTGCGTCGCCCGTGCCGACAAGGTTATGTACCTCGTCGATAAAGAGGATTATATTTCCCGCAGCCTTTACCTCCTCGGTAAGGCCCTTTATCCTGCTTTCAAACTGACCTCTGAATTGCGTACCGGCAACAAGCGCGGCGAGGTCGAGCAGATAAATCTCTTTGTCCTGCAATCTGTAAGGAACGTCGCCCGAGGCGATCCTGAGAGCTAAGCCTTCGGCTATCGCTGTTTTACCGACTCCCGGCTCGCCTATGAGGCAGGGATTATTTTTGCTCCTCCTGCAAAGTATTTGTATAACGCGCGCTATCTCTTTTTCTCTGCCTATTACTGTATCTATTTTTCCGGCTCTCGCCTTGCCCGTCAGGTTTTCGCAGTAGGCCTCGACATTGCGGCGCTTCTTATTGGATTTTTTATCCTTTTTTACATCGGCATTGTTTTCTTCCTTTTTGCCGTTAAAATAGTTTTGGAAAAACGGGAAGGTCGGCGCTCCGCCGGGCGAGAAATCCCCGTCCTCATTTTCATCGTCGGAAATCTCATCGACGGTCTGTCCCATCATCTCGGCAAAGCTTGGCATTTCACCGCTTTCCGACATACTCATCAGGCTGTCCACCTGCTCCTGAACATTGTCGATGTCCTCCTCTGAAATGCCCATTTTTTCCATCATATCGGTAACGGGCTTTATACCGAGGTCTCTTGCGCATGAAAGGCAATATCCCTGCGGCTCAGACGATGCGTTCGTCGAAACAAACACGACCGCCGGTCTTTTTTTGCATTTACAACAAAGCATAGCTGTCTCCTTTATTTATAAACTACTGTTCTATATATTTGCCGTCTGTTTTCTTTTGATTTAATAGTCGGAAAAATAGCACCCCGTACATTATAAGCGCAAAAATCATCGCGACAGAGGTTACGGCGAGCAATATCATTATGAGCAACGAATACTGCTCGGAGGCGGCTGCGCCCCCGAAGAGGTCGATGCCGACTATAACGATTATTGAAACGTAAAATATAACGGTCGCGGCTTTTCCGTACCATTTCGCCGCCGGCGGGGTTATTCCGAGATGTATCAGATACGCGCCGCCCAAAAGCATCAGAATATCCTTTGTCGCGAGTATCGCCACTAAGATCCTCGCGTTCGGAATAATTATTCCGATGCATATTATAACTGCCACCAAGGTGAGTTTATCAGCAATGGGGTCAAGAATTTTGCCCAATTTTGTAACCTGATCAAATCTGCGCGCGATCATTCCGTCGAACATATCGCTGAGCGCCGAAACAAGCACGCAAATTGCCGCGCCAAGATAATTTCTAAACAGAAAAAATATTGTCATAGGAATTATTAAAATAATCCTGATAAACGACAGAACATTCGGAATTGTTAAAATTCTGTCCTCGGGATTGCTGCTCCGCCCCAAGTTTATCCCTCCATACCAATTTAATATACGCCCGCCGCCGACGCTGCCGCAGAAAGCGACGACAACAGGGAAGAAAAAATAAATTCAAATATATTATGACTGTAAAAAAGCTTAAATAAAATTGTTCGGCTTATCGTGTCGTCGCTGAAGATATTATCGCCTATTCCGAACGAGGCCGCGATTTTTATTATCTCGACCGCGAGCATAATAAATATAACGCCGCTGAGCAGTCCGAGCGCCCCGCCCATAAAGCGATTAGGGACGTTCAGAACCGATTGACGCGCGATTCCCGTCAATCGGCGCGTTATAAAATGCACAACGCACATCATCAGCACAAACAGGCACGATGTCAATATTATTGAAATGAGGCCGATTATCGCGGGCGCTATCACGCCCTCGACGGCATTTGCGGCGGTCAGCGAGGCGGATTGGATAGCCCCCTCGACGCTTTCCGACTGCCCGAGCCACGGCACGAGCGTCTTTATTATCGGAAGCTCAGATGTGATTTTATCAATGATCTCCGCCACGCTCTGCCCTGCTGATAAGTCGATGGAATTTGTGATTGAATTTAAAATGCTCTGCTTAAAGAAGGAGGCGTAAATACCGCCCGCGAGCAGTCTGCCGAGATAGGTCGCCAAAAACGACGACGCTAACACTCCCACAAAGCCGACGACGCTTTTTATAAAGCCTCGGTAAGCTCCTCTAAGCACGAAAAGAACGAGAATTAAAAGAATTAAGCCGTCTAAAAAAATACGCATATCCACCTTAGCCTTTCAATTTCCCTTTCTCAGGCTACAATATATCACAAAAGGTGTATTTTTGTCAAATGGTCAAAAAGCACGAAAGCCGTCGTAGTTAATTTGCAATTCGGCAATTATAATTATAGACTGTTTGCTTTATAAATTGATTAACAAGCTTTTAAAATTTATGGGATTTACACGCGTGTATGGGAATAATATTTATGTAAACATTAATTACCATCGCACAAAAGTTTGCGCGTCGGCACAGCTTCGCTGACTTTAAAAGCACTACTCGCAAGTTTTTTAATGAAAAATGGCAAAAAACCGATGACAAGCACCGGTTTTTTGCTCTTAGACCGCTTTATCTAAATATGAGTCGTACGCTTAATTAAAGTTTATGCCGGAATAGTCAGTACCCAGCCAATCTCTATATAGTTAGCGGTAATTTTGGAATATTTGCTCTTATTTGCCTTGACTATTGCCGAGGCGGTTGTTCCGTATTTCTTTGCAATCTTTGACAGAGTATCTCCGGAAACAACCTTATATGTCTTTGCTTTGGTCTGCGCCTTTAACAGCTCGTTGACCTTCTTCTGTACCTTGTCGGGGTCATAGCCCGCAGCCTTGAGCTTATTGATGCGTGTGGTGCCGTTGCCCCACTTGCCGTCGATAACCTCCTGTGCGATAACTGCTACCGACTTCTTTGTTGTTACGCCCAGCAGTTCATTTACCTTTTTCTGTACCTTGTCCGGATCGTAGCCCGCAGCCTTGAGCTTCTTTATACGAGTGTCGCCGCTGCCCCATTTGCCGTCGATAACCTCTTGAGCTATCTGCTTAACGGTCTTTTTCGGAGTCTGTGCGGCTATCAGCTCGTTGACCTTCTTCTGAACAGCGTCTGGGTCATAGCCCGCAGCCTTGAGCTTGCTTATGCGCGTATCGCCATCGCCCCACTTTCCGTCGAGCACCTCCTGTGCTATTTGATCAACGGTTTTTGCAGGTGCGGCAGGCTGGCTTGCGGCAAGGAGCTCATTCACCTTCTTCTGTACCGCGTCGGGGTCATAGCCCGCAGCCTTGAGCTTGCTTATACGCGCATCGCCGTTGCCCCACTGACCGGCAAGCACCTCTTTTGCGATTTCTTCAACCGTCTTTTTAGCAGGTGCGGGAGCCGGAGCAGGCGCCGGTGTTGACGGCTTACTGCTACTGCTGCTGCCGAGCAGCTCGTTTACCTTCTTCTGTACCGCGTTGGGGTCATATCCTGCGGCTGTAAGTCTCTGTATGCGGTCGTTGCCGTCGCCCCATGCTCCGGAGATAACCTCTTTTGCTACCTCGTCGATTGATTTTGTCGGAGCCGGTGTTGACGATGTGCCCGCAGCGCCGTCGGTAGTATATTTCGGGCAGATAAAGCCGCGAATGCTCTTACCGTTTATACTTATTGTGCGGCGCTTTACAGAGTCGGCGTAGTTGCCTTCGATGATAGTCATCGTATTATTGGATTTGTTCACAACCTCGACCGTTCCGATGTGGTCGGGGTTGCCTACATTGTCTCCGACGCCGTTGTCCTCCCAATCGTACAGAATGGCGTCGCCCGGCTTCGGAACGTATGCGTCGTTCTCCTGCCAGCAGCCCATCTTCTTTGCCTGCTCTATTATGTAGTAGCAGCTTATTTCAATCGGCATAATGTCAGTATAGCCTAATTTGATAGCAACAGCGGACCATGTGCAGGCACACCATGCCCAGCCGTATGCCATTTTTGTCCCTCTCGGGAAGCTGCCCTTGTAGGAATTGTAAATGTCAACTATCGACTTGTAGCTTCCGTCATACTCGTTCTTTCCGAGCCATGACTTGAGCAAATCAACAACCGCCGCTCTTGATCTTACCTTCGCGTTGCTCTGGGTAGTGCTCGAGCTGCTTGAGCTTGTGCTGCTGCCATAGTAATAGTTGAGGTCGACGTTTCCGCTGATTCCGTTTACCTTTCCTGAGCTTGTGTACTGATGGAATGTGCACGGATAATCGGGATCGCCGGAATAATCAGCGAGCCAGAATATATATTTTGAAAGGAGCGACTTGTCATACATATTCTTGTAATAGTCGCCGTTGGCATATATGCCAGCCTTATATCCCTGACTCGTGACATACTCGCAGAAAGCCTTTGTGTGAGCGTTGCACTCGTTGTAGCCGAGGTTCACGCCCTGATTTTTCGCCTTGGTAACGGTGTCATATTCAAAGTCGAAGAATATGATAACGTCCTTGCCGAGGCCGGCGTTCTTCATCTGCTGAATGCAGAACTTAGCCTCCTGCTTTGCCTGTTCAACGTTAAGGGCGTAGCTGAAATGGTACACGCCCTTAATCTCAATTCCGTTGTCTTTGCACCCCTTTACATAGGTTGCAAATTTGGTGTCGACAGTTTGTCTGTAGCCCTCTCTGATTATGGCAAAATTAATTCCGGAGGATTTTACCTTGCTGAAATCTATATTGCCCTGGAAATAGGATATATCCATACCCTTAACCACAGACGCAGCAGACGCAACCACAGAAACATTGACCGTGCTGAAAATTAACAATATTGTCAACAAGACCGCAATTCTGCTTTTGACCTTACTCATTTGATTTCCTTCTTTCCTCGTATTAGAGTAATTGTGAGTTGGAAATTCTCCTTGACAAGACACTCACTAAGTCCTGTCTTGGTTAAATTGACCGTGCAGTCGCGCCGCCCGATCAACGCTTGCCCGCCGAAGCATTAAAAATTTTTTCAGTGCGCCGACTTGGCAAATTCACAATTAACATTAAACACCGCATAATAATAGAGAGTGAGCCGAGGAAACCGTTCGGCGAAACCCGTCGCGGCATATCTGGCAATACAGCCGATTGCTGCGCCAAAATTTCGCTTCGGCGGCGTTTAATATTTGTACGGGGTTGAAATCCATGCAGTAATAAAATAATGCGATTAAATTATGAAAGCATGAAATCTGAAGCATAAACGCAGGCTTGATTTACCCGCAAGGGAGCAAGCCGAGCCTGC
>CANRNQ010000017.1 GCA_947632045.1 uncultured Clostridia bacterium | reverse complement strand
TTCGGCTAACGGTTCCTGCTTCCGAGTCCGTAGTGGACTTTCACCACCAAGTTATCGCCCATGCTGGGCGCACATAAACAAAGCGCCTTCCGTTTTTTGGAGGCGCTTTTTGCTGTCAAATTTGAAACGCAGGGGAATTTCGCAGTCCGCAGACTGCGACAAGGGGCTCTGCCCCCTTGACCCCCGCCGCCTTTTTGAAAAAGGCGGGCGAAAGCTTTTATTTTTATTATGCCAAGGCAATATGTCGGCAAACAGAAAACGTCTATCACATCTCGCGGTAATTCCCGAGGAAGGAAAACTCAGGCAGCTCCTCAGAGAGGGCGCACATCAGATTCATAACATGCTCGCTGCGGACATTGCCGGTGAAGTCAAGGTAGAATAAATACTCAAAGCTCTTGTCGGGCAGGGGGCGGGACTCTATCTTTGTCAAATTAAGCCCGTGACTGCTGAAGCGGCACAGCACATTGTGCAGAGAGCCCTTGATATGCGGCAGGCAAAAGCAAAGGCTTATTTTGTCTGCGTCCTCCGGGATAAACAGCTTTTTCGATATGACTATGAACCTCGTGCTGTTTTCGCTGCTGTTTTGAATATCGCGCTTTAATATTTTAAGCCCGTACTCCTCCGCCGCCTGCTCGCTGCAAATTGCGGCGCAGCTCAGCCTTTTTTCCTCGGCGACCATTTTCGCGGCTATTGCGGTGTTTGAACAGGGCACTGACCGCAGGTCGTTTTTCGATATATATCTTGAGCATTGGGCGAGTCCCTGAGGGTGCGACCACACCTGCTCTATATCCGAAAGCTCGCTCTGTCTGAGTGAGCACAGGCAATGCGATATCGGCAGATCAAGCGCGCCCGATATGTAAAAGCGGTATTTAAGTATCAGGTCGTAAACGTCGCTTACGGAGCCGGCGGAGGAGTTTTCGACGGGCAAAACGCCGTAATCGGCCTCTCCGCTGTCAACCGCCGTGAACACGTCCTCCCAGCTCGGATAAAACACCGGCTCGGCGTTTGGAAAGAGCTTTTTCGCCGCCTCGTGGGAATTTGCGCCCTTTATGCCCTGACAGGCTATTTTAAGCGCTCCAAGCGAAAAGTCACTCTCGTTTTCGCTTGTTTCGAGCAAGCGGCGCATATCCTTGCCGCTGCCCACAATGTCGTGCTGGAGAGCGCGGGAAAGCTCCATGATATTGGAAAACAGCAGCCGCGCGGCATAGCCGTACTCGCCGCCCTCGGCCTCCACTCTATCGAGTATTTCGTCCTCCCGCTCGAGATTCAACACGGAAATCCCGTGCTCGAGCTTGTATTCCCCTACGCGCTTGGCGCAGTCCATTCTGTCCTTAAAGAGCCTTATCAGCTCTCTGTCTATTTTATCTATATCCTGTCTTATCTCTTCAAGTCCCATTGTTCCACCTCTTTACAGGTTTATCAGCGCAATCGCAAGCGCCGATTCTATAACCACAGCCGCGCGCGCGACTATGCATGGGTCGTGTCTGCCCTGAATTTCAAGCGTCGTATTCTCACCGCTCTGCAAATCGACCGTGTTCTGCTCCTTCGATATTGACGGGGTGGGCTTTATCGCGACGCGGAATAATATCGGCATTCCGCTCGTGATGCCGCCGAGTATCCCACCGTTATTGTTTGACGAGGTCATGACTCTGCCGTCTATATACTCAAAGGGGTCGTTGCTCTGGCTGCCGTACATTCTCGTTATGTCAAAGCCCGCGCCGAACTCTATGCCCTTAACAGCGGGAACTCCGAACATCACAGATGAGATGAGGCTCTCCGCTCCCGAAAACATCGGGTCGCCGAGCCCCGGCTCTATTCCGGTGGCACAACATTCTATTATACCGCCCACGCTGTCGCGGTCAAGCCTCGCCCGCTCGATATGAGAGCGCATAGCCTCCTCTATATCTTCGTTTATGAGCGGAAAGCTCCTTCGGTTCAGCCGCTTTATAAGCTCGCCGTCTATTGAAACGGGATCAAAGGGCTCGTCCTTTATATTCCCTACCGAATAAATATGGGACGCTATCTCAACCCCTCTTTTTCTCAGCGCCTGACGGCACACCGAGCCCGCGAACACGAGCGGAGCCGTGAGCCTGCCCGAAAAATGGCCGCCGCCCCTTATGTCGTTAAAACCCTGATAGCGCACATATCCGGTGTAATCCGCGTGCCCGGGTCTTGGCTTTGAGAGCAGATTGCCATAGTCCTTGGAGCGCGTATTCGTGTTTTCTATAAAACAGCATATCGGCGCGCCCGTCGTCACTCCGTTTAAAACGCCGGAAACTATATTAGGAACGTCCGCCTCCTTGCGCGGAGTCGCCGCCTTATCCTTGCCCGGGGCGCGTCTGCCCATATTCAGCAGAAGCTCGTCCATATCGAGCCTCAGCCCCGCCGGAGCGCCGTCGAGCACAACTCCTATGCCCTCTCCGTGGCTCTCTCCGAATATTGAGATTTTTATCTTATTTCCCCAGACAGATGACATCAGCCCTGCCCCCCAATCCGTTGTAATCCTCGAAAAACGAGGGATAGCTCTTGTTTATGCTCATGGCGTCGGTTATCGTCACCTCGCCGGTCGCCCTCTGCGCGGCGACGGACATCGCCATGACTATTCTGTGGTCGTTGCAGCCCTCGACCTCTCCGCCGCTTATTTTCTCTACTCCGATTATTATCAGCCCGTCGGGGCGCTCCTCGACCTTCGCGCCTAGCCTGTTTAGGGCCGCGCTTATCGACGAAAGCCTGTCGCTTTCCTTTATTCTGAGCCTTTCGGCGTTCGTTATCCTTGTTACGCCATCCGCAAACGCGGCGGTCACGGCGAGTATTGGCACGAGGTCGGGTATCTGTCTTGCGTCTATATCTATGCCCCTGAGCCTGCCGGGCGCAACGGTCACGCTGTTATCGCCGAAGGTCACGCTTGCGCCGAATCGCTTTAAAAGCTCCGCTATCTCTTTGTCGCCTTGCATGGAGTTTATGTCCGTGCCGTTGACCGTTATTTCTCGGTTTAGAGCGCCGGAGCACATAAAAAACGCCGCCTGCGACCAGTCGCCGTCGGTTTTATAGCTTATCGGCTTGTAGCTCTGATTGCCGTTTATGTGCCAGCCGGAATTATTGCTCTCGACCCTGACTCCAAACCTCTCCATTGTGCGTACGGTCATATTTATATACCCGACGCTCTCTATCGGAGAGGTAAGGACTATATCGCTATTTCCGTCGAGCAGAGGCAGGGCCAGCAGCAAGCCGGTTATAAATTGAGAGCTTATATTCCCCGGAACCTCAAATCGTCCGCTGCCGAGCCTGCCGCTGATTTTCAGTGGCAGAGTGCCGGAGGTTTCGCAGTTGACCCCGACGGGCGGCAGTATGTCCGAGAACAGCCCTATCGGTCTTGTGACAAGGCTGCCGTGACCCGTAAACTCGACCTCGCCGCCGCCGAGCGCGGCGACCGGCACGAGAAATCTGAGCGTGCTCCCGCTCTCGCCGCAGTCAAGGCGGACTTTTTTATTTTTGAATACGCCCGACGCGTCAACCGTCAGCACGCCGTCTTCAATTTTTGTTTCGGCTCCGAGCGCTTCAATACAGCCTATCGTCGCCTTTATGTCGTTTGAAAGCGCGACCGGAGCGATAGTGCTCGTTCCGCCCGAGAGAGCCGCGCAGATTATCGCGCGGTGAACGTCGCTCTTTGACGGCGGAACCGTCACCTCGCCGCCGAGCTGCGACGGTGAGATTTTAACTATGCTCATTTAGCTTCCCCCTGACTGCAAAAGCCGTACAGCTCCGTTTTTTTCAGCCTTTCGGTAAAGCTGTCACCTATTTTCCTTATCAGCACTATATTTATGCCGTCGCCGCTCGCCTTTTTGTCGCCGAGCGCGCCGTCCGTAAGCGTTTTAAGCTCGGTTTTGTCGGAAACGGGCAGCTTGTATTTTCCAAGCAGAGCCCTTATCCTGTCGGCGCAGCCGCTCTCGGTCATTCCGGCCGCCTCGCCGGCCCTTGCCATG
This sequence comes from uncultured Clostridia bacterium, assembly GCA_947632045.1. Classification (GTDB taxonomy): domain Bacteria; phylum Bacillota; class Clostridia; order Oscillospirales; family Acutalibacteraceae; genus UBA7067. The sequence continues at coordinate 46,276 of CANRNQ010000017.1, read as the reverse complement.
ATCACCATTCCTATGCCGACCGCCTGACCGTGCGATATGCCGGTATAGTTATGCGCCTTTTCTATCGAATGGCCGAGCGTGTGGCCGAAGTTCAAAAGCATACGCTCGCCCGCCTCGCGCTCGTCGCGCTCGACTACGCCGCGCTTTATATCCACGCATTCGTAAATTATCTCGTCTATTATCTCCGCCGCGTTTTCACTCTCGAGCCGCTCAAACAGAGCCTCGCTCTTTATGCAGCCGTATTTTATTACCTCAGCCATGCCGTCGGAGAAAAATTCCGGAGTTAGTGTATCGAGCGTATTGGGGTCTATGAGAACCACGGACGGCTGCCAAAACGCACCGACCAGGTTCTTGCCCTGCCTTATGTCCACTCCGGTCTTGCCGCCGACCGAGGAATCCACCTGAGAGAGCAGCGACGTCGGGATTTGTACAAAGTCTATCCCGCGCTGATATGTAGCCGCCGCAAAGCCCGCCATATCGCCCGTCACCCCGCCGCCGAGTGCGACTATGAAATCCCTGCGCGAAAAGCCGTTTTCCGCGAGGGAGTCGTACATATCCGCTATCGAGTCGAGATTTTTGGATTCCTCACCCGCCGGAAAGACATGGGAGCAAACCTTGAAGCCCGCGCTCTCGAGCGACTCGGTCACCGCGCCGCCGTATATTGGATATACGTTGCTGTCGGAAATTATCATAGCCCTTTCGCCTCTTACGACCGGCTTTATAAATTCCCCGCAGCTTTTTATTATTCCGTGTTCTATGATTATCTCGTAATCCTTTGATGATTTTACATATAGCTTTTTCATTCGTCAAGCTGCTCCTTGATCCTACGGCTTTTTGAGAGAGTCGCGATGAGCTTGTCGGTGTTTTCCTCTCTAACGCCGTTTTTTATAAGATTAAGATTTTCAATAAGCGTGTCTATCTCAGCAATCAGCGGCTCCTTGTTTTCTATAAACAGCTCGCTCCAAAGCTCCGCGTTTATCTTTGCCACCCTTGAAACGTCGCGGTAGCTGCCCGCGGAAAAGCCCTTGTGATTGGGGCACTGTGGACTTAGCACATAGGCGCAGGCGAGAACGTGCGGCAGCTGCGACGTATAGGCTATCATTCTGTCGTGCTCCTCGGGGGTGGTCATTCTCACGCCCGAAAAGCCTATCTTTATCGCAAGTCGGCACAGCTTTTGCACGCTTTCGTAGGGCGCGTCCCCGGGAACGACTATAAAGCTTGCGCCGCGAAAAAGGTCCGCGTCCGCCGAGGAGAAGCCGTTTGTTTCCTTGCCCGCCATGGGATGCGAGCCGATGAACACAAAGTCGTTTTCCTTTGCGAGCTTATCAAGCGCCGGACACACCGCGCTCTTGATGCCGCTTGTATCGGTTACTATCGCGCCTTTTTTTATCAGCTCTTTGTTGCGCTCGATAAACTCGACGGCAAGGGCGGGGTAGAGCCCGAGCACTATAATATCCGCCTGGGCCACGCTCGCCTCGTCGCCTATCTCGTCTATTGCGCCGGTTTCAAGCGCCTTTTCAAGCGTCGATTTCGTTCTGTTTATTCCTATAATATAATGGTCGGTATATTTCTTTAACGCCATGGCTATCGAGCCGCCAATCAGCCCCAAGCCTACAATTGCTATTTTCATTGCTTGATTTCTTCCTTTTGGTTTTTCATCATTCGTTTTCCGTGAGGTAATTCTTAAGGCCGTACACCTTCTTCGCTACCCTGTCAAACTGCTCCGGCGTGAGCGACTGCGCACCGTCGCAGAGAGCGCGCTTCGGGTCGTTGTGCACCTCGATGATAAGGCCGTCCGCTCCCGCAGCTACCGCCGCCATAGACATCGACTCGACGAGCCAGCTCTTGCCGGTCGCGTGACTCGGGTCAACGATAACAGGCAGGTGCGACAGGCTCTTCAGGATAGGCACCGCCGAGAGGTCGAGGGTGTTCCTCGTGTAGTTTTCATATGTCCTTATGCCGCGCTCGCAGAGTATAACCTTGTCGTTTCCGCCCGCCATGATATATTCCGCGCTCATCAAAAGCTCCTCTATCGTGCTGGAAAATCCCCTCTTGAGCAAGATGGGCTTGTCAAGCTTGCCGAGCTCCTTAAGCAGCTCAAAGTTTTGCGAATTTCTCGCGCCGACCTGAATTATATCCACGTTTTCAAACATATCTATATGCGACACGCGCATTATCTCGGTGACTATCGGCAGTCCGGTTTCGCGCCTTGCCTGCTTCAAAAGGTCGAGCCCCTCCGCCTTCAGTCCCTGAAACGCGTAGGGCGAGGTTCTCGGCTTAAACGCGCCGCCTCTGAGTATCTGCGCGCCCGAGGCCTTGACGTCCCTCGCGATCTCGCACACCTGCTCGCTGCTCTCAACCGAGCACGGCCCCGCCATAAGCACGAGCCCGCCGTCGCCTATTTTAGTGCCGTTTGAAAGCTCTATGACCGTGTCCTCGGGGTGGAATTTTCTGTTCGCCTTTTTATAAGGCTCCTGCACGCGGCGCACGTCGTCAACTATGTCCTGTGCGCTTATATAGTCGATGTCGATGGTCGTGGTGTCGCCGATAAGTCCGAGAACGGTCGAGTGTACGCCCTCCCATGTGTTGACCTTGACTCCGTATGTGTCGGCGAGATTCTCCTTGAAGGCTATGAGCTGTTCCTTGCTGCATTCGGGTTTTAATACAATGATCATAACAAAGGTCCTTTCTGTTTTTATTTTGGCGGAGAAAATAAAAAAACGGAGCGATAGCCCCGTTGTACTGCGCTTTTATCAAAGCGGAAACATCACGCGTAAAGATGACTTACAGGGCAGAAAAACAAGTTCCGATCAAAAGCTGACCGAAAAAATAAAAGCCTGTAAATCGTGAGCCGCTTGTGTAATTCATAATAAATTCTCCGTTTTATATTGATAATATGATAATAATACGATAAAAGGAATTTGTCAAGCCCCGAGCTAAGGCGGAACGCCCGCCGCCAAAAGCAAAAACCGATTTGGCGACAAAGGCTGTGCGCCAAATCGGTAATTTTTCCCGCTTTATTTTGACGATATTTCGGTTGAATATATCTCCTTGCCGTCGGAATTGAGATATATAAGCTTCAAGGTCGGCTCCTTTACATTTACGCGTTCCTTCAAGTAATTGAGAACGGTTTCAAACGTCGATTTTTGTGAGTCTACCGTCGACTTTATATATTCCGCCTGCTTTTCGCCGTCAACCTTTTTGCTGAACTTATATTCAAAAACTATACTGTCGCCGTCGGCGTATGTCTTAAATCCGAGTCCGCTGTCCTTAAGAGTATCGGTTATACTGTCGATCTGGCTCTTCATTTCGTCAGAGGCTATGTATTCCTTCATATTTGTAAATTTTTTCTCTGTCGCCTGCTGGGACGAAGAGCTTGAGCTGCTTTTGTCGTTGTTGGACGACGAATCGTTTGAGCCGGAGCTGGAGCAGCAGCCCGCCAAAGAGAGAATCATAAGGGCCGACACACACGCGGCAATTATTTTTACGGATAATTTATGCATTTTATATCCTCCTAAATTGTTTATATGTTTATTTTACAAGCAATTAGCTGAGGCAGCCTGCCGCAGCTGCTTTTGCCGTCTTGTCATATATAACGGGCAAGCCCCGTTATCAGCTCGGGGTCGTCCGGAAAAAGCAATATAGTCTGCTCAAGGCAGCTCAGCTTATATCCGGCAGTCCTGCCGTTCAGCGTAAGTTCTTCGCTTTTAGGCAGAGGATCGTTTTTGGAAAACGCCTTGGAGAGCAAATCCGGAGCCGAGAGTCCGTCGTTTCGCTCGATTCCGCCTATTATGAAAATCATATTGCACTCCGACAGGCTCTCGTTTATTTTTTCGCCGAGCATTTCCGGATCGAACGCAGACAACACCCGCGTTATCCTGTGCTTTTCGCCACAGAGAGCAGTGACAAGCGCCGTTTCGCAATATCCTGTTTTTCTTGCGGAATAGAAAATAAGATTGCAGTCCATCACTTTATCACCGACCTAATTCACGGGCATAACATTTACGTTGCACGCCATTTCAAGCCCGTTGTTCGTGCGCACTCTTATAACGGTCTGGCCTACTGCGACTCCATACACAAGCCCGTTTTGATCCACTGTGGCAATGGCAGGATTGTCGCTCGACCACGTCAGGGTCTTATTGGTAGCGTTGGAGGGCGTTACCGAAGCCGAAAGCTGTACCGACGTTTTCTCATAGAAATCATATCCAGTGTAATTCAAATACAGGCTCGAAACAGGCTGTATAACAGTCACCTTGCAGCTCGCCTTGTAGCCGTATTTGCTTTCGGCTGTTATGGTTGCCTCGCCCGGTCCCATAGCGTATACCACTCCGTCGCCGTCAATATCGGCTACCCCGACGTTGGAGGTGGTCCATTTTATCGTCTTGTCGGCGACATTATCGGGATTCCATATTACGGTGAGACGGCTGCTCAAGCCGTTTTCAAGCGACATTTTGTCCATATTAAAGCTGATGCCTTTTTCTTTGATCTTCTGCTCGGTGTTTGACGATGAATCGTCGTCATCTTGGGCAGCCGCCGCGTCTGCCGCGTCGTGAAGCGTAAAGTTGCGCTCCTTACCCTTTAAATTGCCTTGGCCGTCGTACCAGTCGATCTCTCCTGCCTTATTCGCCTTTGAAAAGCTCGTTATCTTCGGCTTTTGTCCGCCGTAGTTGTTGTAATATACGTCGGGCCAAAGCGGGTCGCTGTTAAGCTGAGCCTTTTTCACATCAACGTCGCTGCTCTCACCGGGACGGCATTTTCTCGCCACTAAAACGGTTCTGAACTCATCAAATTCATACGAGCAGGTAGAAAGCGAAATAAGCTGATCGTCCTCGTTCACGTCGACCGGACAATCTATGAGCGAACGCTCTCTTATGAGGTACACATAATTCATAAATTCCGCGTCGCTGTTGAACTCACCCGTCAGGTAGTCGAAATAATCGCCGTGCGCGTCGAGGGTGTTCGTCTTGTAATATGCGATTATCTTCCAGTCGCAGTCGCCGTTCGGGGTGTCAAAATAAATCAGCGGATGCTTTTTATAAAAATCGAGGTCGCCGACGTATTTGCCGTAGCCCATAAGATTCTGGAACATTCTGCCGTCCTGCATATGGTGGCCGTGCAGGATTATATTTTTGGCGTTTACTCCGCCCGTACTGCGCCAGTCGATGAATATGCTGCCGTAGCCCGAGTAGTTTTTATACATATCCTTGTAGAGATAATACTGATTGTCTATATCGTCGCCCTTGTGAAGCATAACAGGATAATCTATCATCGTGTCGGGTATCTGCACCCACGCGACAAGCTCCTTGTTGACCTTTTGCAGCTCATCGAAGTTTCTGCTGCTCTTAGGTCTGTCGTCCTTGTCATTTTTGTCCTTATCCTTATTGCTTGACGATGAAGTCGTCGCGCTTCTTGAGGGCATACCCTTAGACGCTATCTGCCTTATTTCGTTATTCATATTGTCGTTGATTGCGGGCTGAATAACAAGATAATTTATGAGAAAGCCCGCCGTTACTATAAAGGTCAGACTTGCCGCTATCAAAATAAGCTTTCTTATTATCTCCGCCGGACGGTCGCCCTTCATAGGTATAACGCTTTTTATGAAGCCTCGCTTTTTCTTCTTTTTTGAAGCTGTGTTAATCGGCTGTATGTCGTATCTGAGCCCCATATCATTTACGGCGCTACGAGGCAGCGGAGCCCTGAGCGCAGCGCTCTCGAGCGCCTCACGTACCATTTTGAGCTCCTCGGTGCCGGTAACGGACGACGGTGGAAGCGCGATTATCCTTAAATCCCCGAGAAAAAAGCAATACGCCTCATATCCGCTGCCCATATCTCCGAGGGAAATCGCATTGGCAAAGTCCTCGCCGCTTGCGCGCTCCTCCTTAAGCACTATATCGTTTCCGGCGGTCGGTATTTCGCCGTATTCCTCGGCGAGCTTTTTTGCCGGAGTGTAGGAGTTGCTGCAAAGCTGGCACAGTAAATTTTGTATGTTGCCGTTATGTGAAGAGTTGTATGCGTTCAATAATATGACCGCGTCTATCCTATCCTCGGCGCTGTTAGAGCTCATAATCGCCTTGAGTAATTCTTCGGGTGCGGCGGCAAGCTGCTCGGCGTACATGACGTGCATGTTTCTGCGGTTAAGCTCCGTCATAAGCTGCGGCAGTCCTTGCTTAAAATTTTTGCTGTCTTTTCCGTTTTCTATCGAACAAATTTTTATATTCATATTCAGCCTCCCTTATATAAATCAAAGCCGATTTTTGTCACCTTTAGATTATCGAGCGCCTGAGAAATAAGCGCGTCGCAGTCGAGATCGCTCTGAGCCGCCTTGACATATTTAAGTATAGGCCGCGTTCGCGGGTGCTTTGGAGTAAACACCGTGCAGCAGTCCTCGTACGGCTCGATAGAGGTTTCAAAGGTATCTATTTTTCTCGCAATAGTTATTATCTCTTCCTTGTCCATTCCTATTAGCGGACGGAACACCGGCATGGTGCACGCCTCGTCGGTGCAGGCTATCGCGCCTATCGTCTGACTTGCGACCTGCCCAAGGCTTTCGCCCGTTATCAGCGCCGCGCAGCCCTGCTCCTCGGCGATTTTCTGTGAAATCTGCATCATAAACCGACGCATTATTATCGTAAAAAGCTCCTCGGGGCATTTCTCCTGTATTTCCTCCTGTATGCGCGCAAAGGGAACGGTGTACATAATCATTCTGCCGCTGTATCCCGAAACGATTTCAAGCAGCCGCCTCACCTTTTGCTCCGCTCTTTCGCTCGTGTAGGGAGGGCTTGCAAAGTGTACGGCTGTAAGCTCCACTCCCCTTTTTGCCATCATATAAGCGGCGACGGGGCTGTCTATTCCTCCGCTTATCAATATAGCCGCCTTGCCGCCTGTTCCGACGGGTATACCTCCGGCTCCCTTTTTTGCGTCCCCGTGTATGTAAGCTCCGAAATCTCTTATTTCAACATTCACGGTTATCTGCGGATCGTGAACATCCACCTTAAGATGTGGAAATTTTTCCAGCAGACTGCCGCCAAGTTCGCGGCATATTTCGGGAGATTTGAGCGGGAATTTTTTGTCCGAGCGCTTTGCTTCGACCTTAAAGGTTTCGCAGCTTTCAAGCTCGTCCCTTAAATATTCCGCCGCTGCCGCCTTTATGCTATCCATATCCTTTTCGGCTCTTGCCGCCCTTGAATACGCCGCAATGCCGAAAACCTTTTTTATTCTTTCCTCCGCCTCGTCAACGTCGGAGTACTCGTTTTCGGGGGTAACATAAACGGTCGACTGCGCGATTTTTACTTTGAACCCGCCTAGCGAGGCTATTCTGTATTTTATATTTTTTACGAGGGCTGTTTCAAAATCCCTTCTGTTAAGTCCCTTCAGCGCTATCTCGCCGAGCTTTATTAAAATAAGTTCGTTCATATATTTTAATCCTTTCAAGCAGGAAATTCTATCCTCTTACTAAGCTCTGCGCGCCCTCTTTTATCGCCGCGCAGAAGTACTCCGCCTGCTCCATCGTGCTGTATTTTGAAAAGCTTATGCGCAGCGCGGAATCCGTTCTCTCCTTCGGCAGCTCCATAGCGCTCAGCACATGGCTCTGCTTTCCCCTTGCGCACGCCGAGCCGCTTGAAATATATATTCCCCTCTCCGCGAGGAAGTGCAGCATGGTTTCGCTTTTTATTCCGACTGCCGATATATTGAGGATATACGGCAGAGCGTCGTTAGGCGAGTTGACATAAAATCCGTCGAGAGAGGATATGAAGCCGAGTATATGATCGCGTATTTTCTTAACGTTTTCTATTGCGGAAAAGTCGATTTCACGAAGAGCCTCGCCGAACGCCGCTATAAGAGGCGCCGCCTGCGTGCCGGGTCTTAACGCGCCCTCCTGCTCGCCGCCGTAATGCTGGGGTATTATTCTCGTCCCTCTTCTGACGTACAGGGCTCCGACCCCCTTCGGTCCGTGCAGCTTGTGCGCCGTGACCGACAGAAGATCCGCTCCGAGCTTATCCATCTTTACAGGGATTTTGCCGAAGGCCTGAACATAGTCGCAGTGGAAAAGCGCCGGAGATTTTTTTCTTTTTATTATCCCGCTCACCTGTTCATACGGCTGTATAGCTCCGGTTTCGTTGTTCACCGCCATCAGGCTCACGAGTATAGTATCGCCGTCTATCGCTTCCTCAAGCTTCGAGCTGCTGATTATTCCGTTTTTGTCGGGCTTCAGATACACAACCTCATAGCCGAGGTTCTCAAGGCGCTTGCAGGCGTCCCTTACGGAGGAATGTTCTATCATAGACGTAACTATCTTATTTCCTCGCCTTTTCCTGCTCTCGGCAGCCCCAAATATTGCAAGGTTATTAGCCTCTGTGCCGCCGCTGAGGAAATATATCTCCCTCTCGTTCGCGCCGAGATATTTTGCGACCGTTTTTCTCGCCCTATCCAGTTCCTCCTCGGCTCTTATGCCCATAGTATGTAAAGAGGAGGGATTGCCGAAGTTCTCCGTCATCATCTCGTATGCCTTTTGCGCGGCGCGCTCGCTTACTATCGTCGTCGCGCTGTTGTCAAAATAAACCTGCATTTATAATACCCCTATTGTCGTCTGTATTACATTATACACTAAATCCGCCTGTTGGCAAAGGAATAATAAAAAATTAATAAACTTTTCAGAAAATTTTAATTTGCCTCCCGCGCACGGGGCGGCGACCGGAACTGCCGAAGGCAGTTCGCGACCGCGTGTACACGCGGTCGGCTTGCGCGCAAAGCGCGCAAGCGGTCGCCGCCCCGGAAAGCTCGCAGAGCTTTCGCCTGTCGCCGCGCTCTCTCGATTTAACAAAATGCCGATTCAAACGAATCGGCATCATCTTGTCGAAAACAAATCCTTTGAGCAAAAAATGAAGGCTCATAAACGCCGCACAGCGGCATGGCTGCGGTCAGTGAGAACTTATTCAAAAAAATAGATTTATTATACTATTCCACCGTAACGGACTTTGCAAGATTCCTCGGCTTGTCAACGTCGTTTCCCCTCAGCACGGAGGTGTAATAAGCTACAAGCTGCATCGGCACCGCCGCGAGCATGGGCATGAGCATATCATTCATTGCCGGAATGTCTATGCGGAAATCATAGGCCTTCTCGTCTATCGTAAAGTCCTCGCGGGAAATTATTATCACCATAGCGCCCCTCGACTTGACCTCAACGATGTTGCTGACCGTCTTTTCGAGCAGATCCGACTGGGTGACTACCGCGATAACCGGCATCTCGTCGGTTATGAGCGAGATAGTTCCGTGCTTCAGCTCGCCCGCCGCGTATGACTCGGAGTGTATATAAGATATTTCCTTGAGCTTAAGCGAGCCCTCCATGCTGAGCGCATAATCGAGCCCCCTGCCGATATATAAAAGGCTGTCGGCGGATATGAGCTTTGTGGAAATATACTGCGACTTTTCGAGGTCGGACTCGAGTATTTTCTCAATAATATCCGGCACGCCGAGAAGCGAAGCTGTAAGCTCCCTGCACTTTCCCTCAGTTATCCTTCCCTTCGCGAGGGCAAGCTCAAAGGCGAAAAGGTACATAACCGAAAGCTGGACTATATAAGCCTTTGTCGAGGCTACGGCTATCTCAGGGCCTGCGTGCGTGTATATCAGCATATCCGCCTCTCTCGCGATAGACGAGCCCTTGGCGTTGACTATCGCAAGCGTTTTGGCTCCGAGAGATTTCGCAAGGCGAAGTGCCGCCAGACTGTCCGCGGTTTCTCCGGACTGCGAGATTATTATAACAAGATCCCCCTCGCCTACTATCGGGCTGCGATAGCGGAACTCGCTTGCTATATCCACGGTCACCGGAACTCTCGCGAGCTTTTCTATAACGTATTTTCCAACAAGTCCGGCGTGCATGGCCGTTCCGCACGCCACCACAAAAATATTTTTGAAGTCCTTGATGTTTTCGTGCGTTATCCCGCACTCCTCAAGATTTGGCAGTCCGTCGCGTATTCTCGGCTTGACAGTCATATTGATCGCATTCGGTTGCTCGTGTATCTCCTTTATCATAAAGTGCTCGTAGCCGCCCTTTTCCGCCGCGCTCTCGTCCCAGTCGGCGGTCATAAGCTCCTTGCTCACAAGCTCCTTGTGCTCGTCGTATATCCTCACCTCGTCCTTAGTCAAAACGGCGATCTCGTCGTGGTCGAGGAGATAATAATCCCTTGTGTATTTGAGTATTGCCGGAACGTCCGAGGCTATGTAATTCTCTCCGTCGCCTACGCCCACTATAAGCGGGCTTTCGTGCCGAACCGCATATATTCTGTCGGGAAATGCCGCAAATATTATACCGAGCGCAAACGAACCATCAAGCTCGCGTATCGTCTTGATTATGGCGTCGAGCGGACTGCCGTCGTAGTAGTAATTCAAAAGCTGAGCCACGACCTCGGTGTCCGTTTCGCTTACAAATTCAACTCCCTTTGAGTCGAGAAAGTCCTTCAGCTCCCTGTAATTCTCTATTATTCCGTTGTGAACTATCGTTACATCCGCTCCGCTGTGCGGGTGGGAGTTTATATCCGACGGCTCGCCGTGCGTAGCCCAGCGCGTATGCCCTATTCCGACGCAGCCGTGCGGCTTGCCCTCCGCTTCCATCTTTTTGCGCAGCATTTCAAGCTTTCCCTGAGCCTTGCTCACCTTTATCTCTCCGTTTTCAAAAACGGCTATGCCCGCCGAGTCGTAGCCCCTGTATTCAAGCTTTGACAGGGCGTCCACAAGCACGTCGCTGCAATCGCGGCCTCCCGCATATCCAACTATTCCGCACATACTAAAGCCTCCATAATTTTATTCTATTAATAATTATATTTTTCAAATTCCGCCTTGTGAATGAATGTCGGCACAAGCTCGTGCAGAAGCGCGACCGTATTCTCGGGGTCGTTCGCTACGGCGTATTCCTCCAATTTTTCAAGCTTGGGAACGAAGTCGCTCTGGTCTATAGGTATCTGATTGCCTATAAATATTTTTGCGTTTTCGGTTTCCTTGAGCCCCTCCTCGTTCATGAGAAGCTCCTCAAACAGCTTCTCTCCCGGCCGCAGTCCGGTGAATTTTATCTCAACGTCTTTATACGGCACCTTGCCGTACATTCTGATAAGGTTCTCGGCTAAAGTCGTTATTTTTACGGGCTGACCCATATCAAGCACAAATATCTCGCCGCCCTTTGCCATTGCCGCCGCCTGCAATACGAGCGACACAGCCTCGGGTATCGTCATAAAATATCTGATTATCTCGGGGTGAGTTACAGTAACGGGCTTGCCGCTTTCTATCTGTCTTTTAAACAGAGGTATCACAGAGCCGTTTGAGCCGAGGACGTTGCCGAAGCGCGTTGTTATGAACGCGGTCTTCGACGTGCTGCACTGAGCCATATACTGAACTATCATCTCACAGCAACGCTTGGTGGCTCCCATTATATTCGTAGGATTTACCGCCTTGTCCGTCGAGATCATCATAAATTTCTCAACGCCGTAAAACTCGGAAAGGGAAGCAACGTTATACGTCCCGATGACGTTATTCTTGACCGCCTCCTCCGGCGAGGTTTCCATAAGCGGGACGTGCTTATGCGCCGCCGCGTGAAAGACGAGCTGCGGCTTGTATGTTTCAAATATTATCTTCATTTTTTCCTTGTCGCGCACAGAGGCTATAAGCGTAACAAGGTCAAGCTCCTCGCCGTACTCCATAACAAGCTCCTGCTGTATGTCGTAGGCGTTGTTTTCGTATATGTCGACTATTATTATCCGCTTTGGTCTGTATGCGGCTATCTGCCTTGTGAGCTCGCTGCCTATCGAGCCGCCGCCGCCCGTTATCATACACACCTTATCCCTGATTATTCTTCTTATGTCCTCCTTGTCGAAGGTCACGGGGTCGCGCCCCAAAAGGTCCTCGACCTTTATGTCGTTGAACTGCGACATAAGTCTCGGCTGTTCCTCGTCGAGAAAAAGCTCGCTCAGATACGGCACTACCTTTATAACGCAGCTTGTTTCCGAACAGAGGTCGAGTATATATCTTCTCTGCGCCTCGGTACACGAGGGTATTGCAAACAAAATGACCTCTATCTTCTCTCTTTTACAAAGGCGTATTATGTCCTCGCAGTTGCCCATCACCTCAACGCCCATTACCTCGGTTTTCAGCTTTTTGGGGTCGTCGTCCACAATTCCTATCGGGAGATACTGGTTAGAGGGGTTGTTCTGGTCGAGCCTTGCGCTCTCAATTTCGCGCAGTATTATCCTGCAAGCCTCTCCCGCGCCGACTATCATTGTGCGCTTTTTCATTTCTATCTGCCCGTGATCCGTCAGCAGCAAAAACGTCCGCCTAAAGCAGAAGCGAAACGCCGTTATTCCGGTTGTGATTATTATAAACGACATAAGGCAGAACGAATAAGCCGGCCCGTCCGGACGGTAAAGCAGATATGTTATCAGCAAAACAAAAAGACTGCTCACGCCCGTACCCAAAATACAGTAGAGGTAATCCTTGATTTTAAAATACCTCCAATATTTGTTATACGCGCCGCAAAGCAGCAGCGCCGCCGCAGTCAGAACTATATATAGTGTTGTGAAAACAACGATCTGCGAGCTGTTTAAGGAGCGCTGACCGTTTGTCAAAAGCAAAAGCAGGTAGTTTGTCAGAAAGCAACCTATGCAGGTCACAAACATATCCGCAAGGCAAAGCACGAGCTTTCTGAACGAAATATTTTTCATTTGATACATTACCTCTTGTTAAAATACAAAGGCAAACGCCTTCCCAATAAAACAACGCCCCGCCCCCTAAAAATTGCCAAAAGGCGGGCGAAAGCTTTTTTCTTAATTCTTGTGTCGAAAACAGGTTTAACGGCAACCGAGCTTCGCTTATTTTAAGCGGCTGCATGGCTGCACAATTTTTTTCATTATAATATTTTGTCGATAAAAAGTCAAATTATTTAGTACAGTGAAAAAATGTTTTTTATTTTGAGCAGCTTGACGGCTGCTTAAAGTTATGATATTTCTCAAAGGGTCTTGCAACCCTTTTGCAGCCCCGCTTCTTGCACAGGGAATTTTTCTTAATTAATACTTTAATGCCCGTAAATCAACTGCGCCGCAGAGAGTTGAGATAACAATAGTATTCTTTACGCGGAAGGCGGTGGCGCGTGAAGCGCCGGTTCCCCCTGCAAATAAAGCGACAGCCTCACCCGAGCGAGTCGGTAAGGCTGCCGTCAAGCGACCTGCGGGAGAGCCGCGCTTCCCGCATAAATTCAAATATTATTTCAAGCAGGTGTAGCCCATGAGATATTCGTCGACATCGGCCGCGGCCTCTCTGCCCTCTCTTATCGCCCAAACCACGAGCGACTGCCCTCTGTGCATATCTCCGGCGGTGAACACCTTTTCAACGCTCGTCTTGTATCCGCCTGCCTCGGACGCCACGTTGCTGCGGCTGTTCGTTTCTACTCCGAACGCGCGGGGAACATACTCCCTCGGCCCGAGAAAGCCCGCGGCTATAAGCACAAGCTCGGCTTCAAGATATTCCTCGCTGCCCTCTACCTCGTGCATTACGTTCCTCTTGGATTCCTCGTCATAAACAAATTTCAGCTTTATGGTAGTAACGCCCTTTAAATTGCCGTTTTCGTCCTTGACAAACTCCTTGACTGTGGTCTGATAACGGCGCGGGTCAGCGCCAAACAGGGCTATCGCCTCCTGCTGGCCGTAGTCGGTCTTGCACACCCTCGGCCACTCCGGCCACGGGTTGTTTTCGGCGCGGCTGTCGGGCAGCTTTGGCATCATCTCAAGCTGGACAACAGACTTGCAGCCGTGGCGGATAGACGTTCCCACGCAGTCGTTGCCGGTGTCGCCGCCGCCGATTATCACCACGTTTTTATCCTTGGCTGAGATATAATTGCCGTCCTCAAGGTTTGAGTCGAGCAGGCTCTTTGTGGTCGCCTTGAGAAAATCCACGGCGAAGTATATCCCGTTTGCATCTCTGCCCTGGGCGTTTATGTCGCGCGGATTGCCCGCCCCGCAGCACAGCACGACCGCGTCGTATTCATCGACAAGCTCTTTTGCGTCCACGCTGCCGCCTACATCGGCGTTTGTGACAAAGCTTATGCCCTCGGCCTTCATCAGTTCGACGCGCCTGTCGACTATCTGCTTTTCGAGCTTCATATTCGGTATGCCGTACATCAGCAGTCCGCCTATGCGGTCGTCCTTTTCATAAACCGTTACGCTGTGACCCCTCTTGTTGAGCTGTGCCGCGCAGGCAAGTCCGGACGGTCCCGAGCCTATCACCGCCACGCGCTTTCCCGTCCTCACCTGCGGCGGGTTAGGTCTTATCATTCCCGTAGCAAAGGCGTTTTCAACTATGAAATTTTCATTTTCCTTAACACTTACGGGGTCGCCGTTTAACCCGCAGGTACACGCCGCCTCGCACAGAGCCGGACATACTCTTGAAGTAAATTCGGGGAAATTATTCGTTATCAAAAGTCTGTGCGCCGCCGAGTCAAATTCGCCTGTATACACAAGGTCGTTCCACTCGGGTATGAGATTATTCAGCGGACAGCCCGAAACCATTCCCATTATCGGCTGTCCGTTCTGGCAAAACGGCACGCCGCAGTCCATACATCTCGCCGCCTGCTTCAGCCTTTCATCTGGCAGCATCGGGCTGTGAAATTCATTATAATGCTTTATCCTTTCAAGGGGCGACGCGCCCTCGTTGTTTTTTCTTATATAATCCAAAAAACCTGTCGGCTTTCCCATTTCGTCCGCCTCCTTATCTCTTAGTATTCATATAAAACGCTTCGATCTTTGCCTGCTCGGGGCTCATGCCCTTTTCCTCCATGAGGAAGATGCTCTGCATCATCTTGGCGTAATCGTTCGGCAAAACCTTCTTGAACTTGGGCAAATACTTTTCAAAGTTATCGAGTATCTCCCTGCCCTTGGGTGAGCCGGTAGCCTCAACGTGCTCGGCTATCATTCCCTTCAGCTCGGCAACGTCGTATTTCTCGGTAACGCCGCTGACGGAAACCATCTCCTTGTTCATCTTTCTGTAAAGGCTTGAATCCTCGTCGAGAACATAGGCTATTCCTCCGCTCATGCCGGCGGCGAAGTTCTTGCCCGTTGTTCCGAGTATTGCAACTCTGCCGCCCGTCATATACTCGCAGCCATGGTCGCCCACTCCCTCTACTACGGCTATCGCGCCGGAATTTCTAACGCAGAAGCGCTCGCCGGCTACGCCGCTTATGAACGCCTTGCCGCTTGTCGCTCCGTAAAGCGCGACGTTTCCTATTATGATGTTCTCATCTCTCTTAAAGGTCGAGCCCTTTGGAGGATATACTATGAGCTTGCCGCCCGACATACCCTTGCCGAAATAGTCGTTGCTGTCGCCCTGAAGCTCGAGCGTCAGCCCCTTGGGTATGAACGCGCCGAAGCTCTGTCCGCCCGCGCCCTTGCATTTTACAACGTAAAAATCGTCGTCAAGCGTGTTGTCGTGATAGCGCTTTGTTATCTCCGAGCCGAATATAGTGCCGACCGAGCGGTCTATATTCGTCACGTCTATTTCTATCGTTTTCTTCGTCTTGTTTTTGAGAGCCGCCGACATCTTCTTTAATATGACTCTCTCGTCCACCGTCTTTTCAAGCTCAAAGTCGTATTTATCCTCCGGCACAAACGTCCGAGGCGCGTCAGTGTTCACATACGGATTGTGGAGTATGTTGGTCATATCTATCTTTGCCGCCTTTGTGCCCTCCTCCGACTCCTTTACTCTGAGCAAATCGGAGCGACCGACAAGCTCGTCGACCGTTCTTATTCCAAGCCGAGCCATATATTCCCTTAGCTCCTCGGCGATAAAGCGCATAAAGTTTATAACGTATTCCGGCTTGCCCCTGAATCTCTTTCTGAGCTCCGGATTCTGCGTCGCTATTCCGACCGGACAGGTGTCAAGGTTGCAAACGCGCATCATCACGCAGCCCATTGTTACGAGCGGAGCGGTCGCAAAGCCGAACTCCTCCGCGCCGAGCAGCGCCGCAACGAGAACGTCGCGCCCCGTCATGAGCTTTCCGTCAGTTTCAATAACTACCTTTGACCTCAAGCCGTTCATTATCAGCGTCTGGTGTGTTTCCGCAAGTCCGAGCTCCCACGGCAGGCCCGCGTTATATATGGAGTTTCTCGGCGCGGCTCCCGTTCCGCCGTCATAGCCGGATATTAAGACGACTCCCGCTCCCGCCTTTGCAACGCCGGCGGCGACCGTTCCTACGCCCGCCTCGGAAACGAGCTTTACGGAAATGCGCGCGTCCTTGTTGGCGTTTTTAAGGTCGTAAATGAGCTGTGCTAAATCCTCTATCGAATATATGTCATGGTGCGGCGGCGGCGATATAAGGCCCACGCCGGGTGTGGAGTGCCTTGTCTTTGCGATCCACGGGTAAACCTTTTTGCCCGGAAGATGACCGCCCTCGCCGGGCTTTGCGCCCTGCGCCATCTTTATCTGTATCTCCTTCGCGCTTACGAGGTACTCGGAGGTAACGCCGAACCTGCCCGATGCCACCTGCTTTATCGCGGAACAGCGGTTGAGTCCGTCCTTGCCGACCGTCAGCCTCTCGGGGTCCTCTCCGCCCTCGCCGGAGTTTGACTTTCCTCCTATCGTATTCATGGCTATCGCCATGGTTTCGTGCGCCTCCTGCGAGATAGAGCCGTAAGACATGGCTCCCGTCTTGAACCTGCGGCAAATGCTCTCGACGCTCTCCACCTCGTCTATCGGTATCCCGCCGTCCTCCGGAAAGTTGAAGTCGAGCAGGCTCCTTAAATTCATGTGCTTATCCTCGCGGCATATCGCGGCGGTGTACTGCTTGAACAGCTCGTAATTTCCCGTTCTCGCGGACTCCTGGAGAAGGTGTATTGTTTCGGGATTATATAGGTGATCCTCCTTGCCACTGCGCAGCTTGTGACTTCCGGCGCTCTCCACCTCGAGTAGTACGCTGAGGTCGAGCGGGTCAAACGCTAGCGCGTGGAGCTTTTCGGAACGCTTTGCTATATCGTCGAGGGTTATTCCTCCGACGCGGCTCACGGTGTTTGTGAAGTATTTGTCTATTACCTCCTTGGATATTCCGATGGCCTCGAATATCTTCGAGCCGAGGTACGACTGTATCGTTGAAATACCCATCTTTGAGGCTATTTTTACTATTCCGTGCAGCACCGCGCTGTTATAGTCGTCAACTGCGGCGTAATAGTCCTTGTCGAGCGCGCCCGTGTCCACAAGGTCGCGTATCGTTTCCTGCGCGAGATATGGGTTTATTGCGCACGCGCCGTAGCCGAGCAGCGTGGCAAAGTGGTGAACCTCGCACGGCTCAGCGCTTTCAAGAACCATAGATACGGAGGTTCTCTTCTTTGTCGAAACAAGGTGCTGCTGCATTGCGGACACTGCGAGCAGGGACGGTATTGCGACGTGATATTCGTCCACGCCTCTGTCGGAGAGGACGATTATGTTTGCGCCGTTCTTATACGCCTTATCCGCCTGTAAAAACAGGTGCTCGATAGCCTTGGCGAGATTTGTGTTCTTATAATATGTTATGGGTATTACCGCCGTCTTTAATCCGTTCGCGTTCAGATTTTTGATTTTCAGCATATCCGTATTTGTGAGGATAGGGTGCTTTATCTTCAGAACGTGGCAGTTGTCCGCCTTTTCAACGAGTATGTTGCCGTCGCTTCCTATATGCACGCTCGTATCCGTGACTATCTCCTCGCGGATAGCGTCTATCGGCGGGTTTGTTACCTGAGCGAAGAGCTGCTTGAAGTAATTGAACAGCGGATAATCCGCGTTTGAAAGCGGCGGTATCGGGCTGTCGGTACCCATTGCGGAGATAGGCTCGCTGCCGTTCTTTGCCATCGGCAGTATGCTCGTTCTTATCTGCTCGTATGTGTATCCGAACGCCTTTTGCAGCCTTATGAGGTGCTCCTTGTCAAAGCGTATTACGTTCTTATTCGGGATTTGCAGATCCTTTAAATAAACTATGTTCTGGTCGAGCCACTCGCCGTAGGGCTGTCTTGTGGCGTAGTATTCCTTTAAGTCCTTGTCGTCTATGAGCTCTCCCTTTGTCGTATCGACTAAAAGCATCTTTCCGGGGCGCAGGCGCTCCTTTACAAGCACATTCTCCGGCGCTATATCAATACAGCCGACCTCAGACGAGAGAATGAGGAAGCCGTCCTTGGTTATGTAATAGCGCGACGGGCGCAGACCGTTTCTGTCAAGAACCGCTCCCATTATATCGCCGTCGGAAAAGATTATCGACGCGGGGCCGTCCCACGGCTCCATCATCGTCGCGTAGTACTGATAAAAGTCCCGCTTTTCGGGAGTTATCGTCCTGTTGTTCTTCCACGGCTCCGGTATCATTATCATTACCGCGAGCGGCAGAGGCATTCCCGCCATCATCATAAACTCAAGCGCGTTGTCAAGGCGGGCTGAGTCGGAGCCGTTAGGGTCAACTATCGGGAATATCTTATCCATATCGTCGTCAAGAAGCTCGCAGGAAACAGACTCCTCGCGAGCGAGCATTCTGTCGGCGTTTCCCTTTATCGTGTTTATTTCGCCGTTGTGGACTATTATCCTATTCGGGTGCGCCTTTTGCCAGCTCGGGTTAGTGTTGGTGCTGAATCGGCTGTGTACGGTCGCGATTGCCGAGGTGTATTTCTCGCTTTGCAAATCGCAGAAAAAGCGCCGCAGCTCCTTGACAAGGAACATACCCTTATATACTATCGTCCTGCTTGAGAGCGAAACTACATATGTGTTCTCGTTGCTCTGCTCGAACACGCGCCTTGCGATATAGAGCTTTCTGTCAAAATCAAGCCCCTTTTCGACAGTCTGCGGGCGCTTTACGAAGGCCTGCATTATGCAGGGCATACTATCGAGAGCCTTTTGCCCCAATACGGACGGGTCTGTCGGCACCGTTCTCCATCCGAGAAACTCGAGCCCCTCCTTCTTTGTTATTATCTCGAACAGCTTCATCGCCTGTAATCTTTTCAGCTCGTTTTGAGGGAAAAAGAACATTCCTATTCCGTAATCCCTCTCATCGCCTATTTCAAAGCCGAGTCCGGCGGTTGCGTCCTTGAAAAATTCGTGCGATATTTGCAAAAGTATGCCTACTCCATCGCCCGTCTTTCCCTCAGCGTCCTTGCCCGCGCGGTGCTCGAGCGTTTCTACAATGCTCAGCGCGTTGTCTACGACGCGGCGCGATTTTATTCCCTTGATGTTGACCACCGAGCCGATGCCGCAGTTGTCATGCTCAAAGCTCGGGTCGTAAAGTCCCTGCTTTGCAAAAGGTTCCTGATTTTTGAAATTGTCCATCAGAAGCACCTACCCCTTTTCTTGGCTTTATCATAACTTTATCATAAATATAAGTCGTTCGGAAAGCTGCTTTTATTTTTATTTCGGCGCGCCGCTTTCCGAGCGCTCAATACGAAATTTACTTTATCATAATGCAGTGTCTTTGTCAAGCCTATTCTGCAATTTTTAGTTTTAAAATTGCAGAAAATATTTGTATTTATTTTTTTAAGCGTGAGTTTTTAATTTTTTTGCAGGAATTTTAAATTTTTCCTGCATTTTCTTCAACTTCATGTATCTCCTTCGCCTAATACTGCGCGCCCTGTTTTCTTTAACAAATTTTTATGCGGCATAGATAATAAATATGGGCAATGCGCCGCCGTCGTTTCTTCAATTTGTTGTTTTTGCAAAAGTCGAAGCATAAGCGCTTTTTCGACAGCTTCGGATTTGACTTTTTTGAGCTTAAAGTATAAAATATAAATAAGAAAAAACAAACTCAAATTTTGAAGTAATTTAAATTGACGTTTATAAAGCGAGGTGAAGAAAATGGACGCAGGAGGCAGTAGCAGTACGGCGCCTTACCGAATATGCAGGCGAATAATGCGGCGTTTCTGCGCCCTTTTTTCGCCTGTGCGGCTTTATGCCGTGAATTGACTCGGTTTGGTGCTTTCGCCTAATCAAAAATATATTAGGAGGAACGCCCAATGGAAACCAACAGCACAAAAACGGTCATATCTCTCCAGGCATCGATAGAAAGGCTTTTGGAAAACAAAAGGTACACCACTTTGAGAGATATTTTTATTACACTCCAGCCCGCCGACATTGCCGCCATGTTTGACGAAATGCCGGAGGAGTCATTGCCCCTGCTCTTCAGGCTTCTGCCCAAGGAGCTTGCCGCAGACACCTTTGTCGAAATGGACGACGACGCTCAGGAGCTTTTGATTCACGGCTTCAGCGACACCGAGCTTAAAGAGGTCGTCGACGAGCTGTATGTTGACGACGCTGTCGATCTTATAGAGGAAATGCCGGCGAACGTAGTTATGAGGATCCTGCGTCAAGCCGACCCCGATGTAAGAAAGCAGATAAACGAGGTTTTGAATTATCCCGAGGACAGCGCCGGAAGCATTATGACGACGGAATTTGTCAGCCTGCGCCCCTCGATGACGGTCAGCGACTCTATCAAGAGGATACGCAGAACAGGCGTTGACAAGGAAACCATATACACCTGCTATGTAACGGACGACAACCGACATCTCATAGGAACCATCTCCATAAAAACTCTGCTTCTCTCGGACGAGGACTCTATCATATCGGATATAATGGAGCAAAACGTAATATCGGTGAACACTCTCGACGATCAGGAGAGCGTTGCTAATCGTTTCAACAAGTACGACTTTCTCGCCATACCTGTGGTTGACGGTGAAAATCGTCTTGTCGGCATAGTAACTGTCGACGACGCTATTGACGTTATGCAGGAGGAAACGACCGAGGATATGGAGGTCATGGCGGCTATCACGCCGACAGACAAGGCTTATATGAAAACCGGCGTTTTTGAGACCTATGCAAAGCGCATACCTTGGCTTTTGATACTGATGATCTCCGCCACCTTTACGGGTTGGATAATCTCGGCTTATGAGAACGCCCTTGCCGCCCAGGTTGCTCTGACCGCCTTTATCCCCATGCTTATGGACACCGGTGGAAACTCGGGCAGTCAGGCTTCGGTCACGATAATACGCGGACTTTCGCTCGACGAGATAAAATTCAGGGATATGCCAAAGGTTATATTCAAGGAGTGCCGCGTCGCGATTCTATGCGGAGTAACTCTTGCCGCCGCAAATTTTATAAAGCTCATGCTTCTCGATCGGGTGGGCTTCTATGTATCGCTCGTCGTCTGCCTTACTCTCATATGCACTGTAATATTTGCTAAATTCATCGGCTGTACTCTTCCTATGATTGCAAAGAGAATAGGCTTTGATCCCGCCGTGATGGCAAGCCCGTTCATAACGACTGCGGTCGACGCTATTTCGCTTTTAATGTACTTCCAAATCGCGAGGATTTTTCTCAATATATAAAATATATAATTTAATTACGTCTATATGTCAAGCCGGAGTCAAGCTCGTCTGGCTTGACTTGTCAAGCGGCTTTAACTGCTCCCGTTACCGTCTGCGGCGGTTCCGGGGGCTTTTTTATTTATCATATTTAAAAAACTGTCGGGTCGGAGTGTTGTCTGCCGCGCCTACTCGTTTATACTATGTGCTTATACAGGCTCGGGTTCGGGCGGCGACCGGCGCGGCCGCGGCCGCGCGGAAAACGCGGCGGCGGTGGGGCTGTGATAGGGGCTGCGACTCTGTCCCGCCGCGTTTTGGGCAAAATTCCGCCCCGTGGGGCGGAATTTTGCGGTCGCCGCCCGAACCCCCTGTTCCACGCTCAAGCCCAAATAGAAATATCGGCGCGGCACGCCTCAAGCTATTACGAAGCATTAAAATTATTGCTGTATTTTAGCTTGCAATTTAGACAATTTAGACATTTGCAAAGCAACATAAATTTTTGTTGAAAACACTGTGATTTTGTTGTATAATGGCATAGAGTAACTCTTATATTAGGAGGAAACGATATGTCAGAATATAATCAAGACAACAAAAATTACGAGGAAAGATATATGCGCCGCGAGGAACGGCGCAGGCAGGAACGACTTAAAAGGCAAAAGAGGAATCGTATAATAATAGTGGGCGGAGCCGCCGCCATCATCATTGTCATAGTCCTTATACTGGTTTTCTCCGTAAGCCACTGCTCCTCCTGCTCGAGAAACGGCAGCGCGGTACAGACAAACGCAACCGAAGCCGCAACAATAGCTACGGAACCGGCAACGCAAAAGCCGACGGAACCGCCGGTGAAGGAAATTGCCGACAACGGAAAGCAGGGCGAGCTTGACGAGAACAGCTCACTATACTTCTGGGACAACAAGGCGTTTGAGCTTTTCCGCAGCAGCGACGAATCCGCCCGTAAATATGCCTCTGCAATAAACAAATATAAAGAGGAGCTGGGAAAAGACATTACAGTTTACGATATGGTAGTGCCCAATCACTCCGAATTCGGCTTATGCCCGCGTGAGGAGCAAAGACTGAAGACCGAGCAAAACGTCACATCACAGCGGCAAAATACCACCGCGCTGTATAAGTCGCTTTCAAAGGATATTAAGTCAGTCGATATTTACGACACTCTCAACGAGCACAAGACCGAATACCTTTACTTCAACACCGACAATAACTGGACCGGCCTCGGCGCGTATTACGCATACACCGCCTTCGCAAAGGCAGCCGGCCTAACGCCGTTCCAGCTTGCAAGCGCACAAAAAAATACTATCGACGGCTTTTTGGGCTCTCTCTACACAGCATCGGAATCAAGCATATTAAAATCCAATCCCGATCAAGTGGATTATTACACCATTCCCGGAAATTACGACTGCCGCCTCTTCACGCTGTATGACGACGGCCCCCTTGACGTGGGAATGTACTATGAAGGAGCCGAAGCCGGAAGCTCAACCTATAGCGTATTCTGCTGGGGCGACAACCCGCTTATGATGATAGACAATGTTGACAACTCGGACGGACA
Source organism: uncultured Clostridia bacterium (assembly GCA_947632045.1). Classification (GTDB taxonomy): domain Bacteria; phylum Bacillota; class Clostridia; order Oscillospirales; family Acutalibacteraceae; genus UBA7067. The sequence continues at coordinate 23,383 of CANRNQ010000017.1, read as the reverse complement.
GAAGATAGCCGTTGTAAAGGATTCAATTGGAAACGCCTTTGCGCCGTATCTCGCGTATAACTATGACGAGGTTCACATTATTGATTACAGATATTTCGAGGGCAACCTCGCGGATTATTGCAAGGAGCACAAAATAAACAACGTATTATTCTTGAGCGGAATAATATCTGCAAATACCGATTCTCAGCTCACCGCCATGAACACCCTCTTTGAGGGAAGCGGAGCCGGAAATTATGATCTCGACGCTCAAAGCACCGAGGACTCATCAACAGTGTCGGACGAGCTGTACGGCGACAGCGACTCCGATACAGATACAGACTCCGGAGAGAATTACGGCTACGATTACAGCGGCGAATCCGACTCGAGCTCAGACAGCGGTGAATACAGCGGCGAGTACGGCTACGGAGATACCGACGAAGGATACAATGACGAAGATAGCGGTGAATACAGCTATGAAGGCGAAAACGATTATAGCGGCGACAGTTATGATTACTCCGGGGAAGAATATTCATATTGATCATCGCTTCTCCAACACCGAAAAGGCATGATTGATTTTTAATCTTAATTTATATTTACTTATATAATAGCTCTGCCCGCCTGTTTTAAGGCGGGCAGCTTGTTTATTGATAAATCTTATTTTTAACAAAATAAAATATATCGCAAGGATTTTTCAATGCAAATCAATTAAATCTAAAACAAAAATATTTTCCTCTCCTTCATAAAATTCACAGTTGCATTTTATGCTTGAAAATTGTAAAATTAAATAAAGATGATCGAAAAGAGGTTTACCAGATGCCCGTACTGATCGTATACGGAACAAAAACGGGCACATCGGAAAAATGTGCCAAATATATTGCGGATCGTCTAAACGAACCGGTGACCCTCGTAAACGCCCGCGACGGGATTAAAATCGACCTGTCGCCCTACAACACGGTTATAATAGGCGGCAGCGTAAGGATGGGGCATATAACCGCCGCCGTGAGCAAGTTTGTCGAGGAGGAGGAGGGCGAGCTGCTGACAAAGCGCGTCGCGCTGTTTTTGTGCTGTGGTTTTTCCGACAAGGAAAATATAGATCGCCAGATGGAAATAAACTACACTCCGGCGCTGAAGTCGCATGCGATAGCGTACAAATGCTTTGGGGGCGAGCTTCACGCGGACGGTTCTAACAAAATTGACAAATTTGTCGCAAAGATGGCGTTCCGCGCGGACGGCGATCTTGATCTCACTCCTGAGATAAACTACCGGGCGATAGACGAGCTTATAAACGCTGTAAAGTCTGACAGTCTTACTACTGCATAAATAAAAAGCAAAGCCGGATTCATCAGATGGGTTCGGCTTTTAATTTTTAAAATAACATTTGAAATCGGTGAATACTATGAGAAGAAAAGACAGAGAAATCACAAGTCTTGAGGAAATAGAGGAAATTATCCGCTCATGTAAAATCTGTCATATTGCGATGACGCACGACGGAGAGCCGTATTTGGTGCCTATGAGCTACGGATACGAGATAAATGGAGGACGTCTTACGCTCTACCTTCACAGTGCCCGCGAGGGTAAAAAGCTTGATATTCTGAGGCAAAATAACCGCGTCTGCTTTGAGATATCCCGCGAGGGCGGACTTGTATATTCAAACAGCCCCTGCGGATGCGGCGTGCTCTATGCAAGTGTTATCGGCGACGGCGAGGTCGTATTTATAAACGACGGCGACGAAAAATGCGAAGCGCTGGCAAAGCTTTATAAGCACCAAGACAGGCGATGATGTAAGATTCACACATCAGCAAGCAAACGCCGTATGCGTTTTTAAAATTATTTCCGAACGCTTCACCGGAAAGAGCCGTTCGGTTTAAGGACTTTAAAAAAGCGTTTCTTAAAATTTTTCTTAAAATTTTTATTTATTTTTGGGCGGGCGGCGACCGGCAAATTTTCGCTATCGCGAAAATTTACAAAAAACGCGGAGGCAGCCTTCTTCCCCTATCGCACTGCACCCCCTGCCGCGTTTTTTCGCGCGCCTTTCGGCGCGCGCCGGTCGCCGCCCGCCTCCGCCGAAGGCGGGGGCGCAGAGAGCATAAATCGCACATCAAAGTATCATATTCATAACAAGCAGCAGCGTGACTCCGGGTATGCCCCCTACCGCCGCCCCGCACAGGCTGAGTATGCTCACAGGCAGAGCTACACCCGTGAACCCCGATGTCAAATTCACCGCCGCAAGCGCTATGAGCCCGCTCGCCATGGTGAGAGCCGCCTTGCGAAACGGCTTTTTCTCACGCGAAGCCGCCTGAATTATCAGAAAAATTAAAAATCCTGCCCCTAGTATTATCCATACAAGCCAATGCTCCATATTTAAAACCTCCTGCTTACAGTAAATTGTATGCAGGAGGTTCCTTTGTTATGTTAAGTATATGGACAAATTACGGCCGCGCAATTATTCAAGAACCGCGCCCGTGCAGCCTGAGGAAACGAGCTTTGCGTACCTTGAAAGATACCCCGTCTTTATCCTCGGCTCCTTCGGAGTCCAGCTCTTTCTTCTCGAATCAAGCTCCTCGTCCGAAACGCAAATTTTGATTGTATTCGCGGGAATATCTATCTCGATCGTATCGCCCTCTTCTATAAGAGCTATATTTCCGCCCACGGCAGCCTCGGGCGAAACATGGCCGATAGCCGCTCCTCTCGTCGCGCCGGAAAATCTTCCGTCGGTTATCAGCGCAACGCTGTTGCCAAGCCCGCTGCCCATTATGGCGGAGGTCGGGTTGAGCATTTCTCTCATTCCGGGTCCGCCCTTAGGCCCCTCATAGCGTATAACAACTACCTCGCCCGGGTTGATTTTTCCATCGTATATGGCGTTGAGCGCGTCCTCCTCGCAGTCGAACACCCTCGCCCTTCCGCTGTGGTGCATCATTTCGGGAGCAACCGCCGAACGCTTGACAACACAGCCGTCCGGCGCAAGGTTGCCCTTAAGCACGGCTATGCCGCCCGTTTTGCTGTAGGGATTGTCGACCGTCCTGATGATTTCGGTATTTTTTATCTCGCAGTCTGCTATGTTCTCGCCCACTGTTTTGCCGGTGCAGGTCATGATATCGGTGTGCAGCAAATCAAGCTTTGTCAGCTCGTGCATAACCGCGTAAACTCCGCCGGCCTCGTTAAGCTCCTCCATGAAATGCTCTCCCGCGGGGGCGAGATGGCAGAGGTTCGGCGTTTTTGCGGATATTTCATTTGCAATGTCAAGGTGCAGATCTATTCCGCACTCGTGCGCTATCGCCGGCAGGTGGAGCATACTGTTCGTACTGCACCCGAGCGCCATGTCCACGGTTAGCGCGTTTTCAAAGGCCTCGAGCGTCATAATATCTCTCGGTCTGATGTTTTTGTTATACATATCCATTACAGCCATGCCGGCGCGCTTGCCAAGGCGTATCCTCTCCGAGTAAACCGCCGGTATGGTTCCGTTGCCCTTGAGTCCCATTCCGAGAACCTCGGTGAGACAGTTCATGCTGTTCGCGGTGAACATACCGGAGCACGAGCCGCAGGTCGGGCAAGCCTTATTCTCATACTCGCAGAGCTTCGCGTCGTCTATCTCTCCGACCTTATAGCGGCTCACCGCCTCGGATACGGTTGAATAGCTTATCTTCTCTCCGTCTACAACGCCGGCGAGCATGGGGCCGCCGCTGACAAAGACGGTGGGAACATTTATCCTCGCCGCCGCCATCAAAAGTCCGGGCACGTTTTTGTCGCAATTAGGAACCATTACCAAAGCGTCAAGGGCGTGTGCCTTTGCCATGGCCTCGGTCGAATCGGCTATCAGCTCTCTTGTAACGAGTGAATACTTCATGCCCTCGTGTCCCATTGCCAAGCCGTCGCAAACGGCAATAGCCGGAAATACGAGCGGCACTCCGCCCGCCATTGCAACTCCCTGCTTTACAGCCTCAACGACCTTGTCTATATTCATGTGTCCCGGAACCACGTCGTTCTTTGAGCTTACGATTCCTACAAGCGGCTTGCCTATTTCTTCATCTGTCAAGCCGAGAGCGTGTAAAAGCGTCCTCTGTGGGGCGGCGTTTACACCTGATTTTAAAACATTGCTTTTCATAGTTTTATCTCCGTTTCCTGCCGCGCGGCGGCAAAAATATATTAATTTTAATCAACGCTATTATATCACATACGGCGAGCTATTTCAACAGCAAGCGCGCCTTGACAGCGGCGCTCGGATTTAAAATTTGAATTTATACGGATAGCCTATTTTTTATAGATAAATCCGATTTTGCCGGGACAAGCAATCTTAGCCGCTTGCGGCCATAAATCAGCGGGCGCGGTCGAATGACCGCGCCCGCTTTTGTGCGTTTGCGTTTTACTTTTTCTGAGTCTGTCAGCCGCTTACAGCGTCATTCGCAGCCTGTTCAAGCATAAATATCGTTTCCGTCACGCCGGCTATTACACACTCGGTGAATATCTCAGCGTCAGTTGCCGATTCAATTGAAGCTCCGTATTCTGTTCCCGCATTAGGCGCGGTATCAGCCGCAGTCGGGTCTGTTTCGGCAGCCGTTGTTTCCGTCGGCAGCGCCGCCGTCGGGGCGGGCGCTGTAGGAGCGGTTTCGCTCGGTACGGTTTCAAGCGGCTGGGTCACAACGGCGTCGGTCGGGTTAAACGCCGCGCCGCCCTTTAGAAGCATCTGCTGTATTGCGGGCTGGGTGAATGATAACTCATCTGTATCTCTCAAGGCATTTCCGGCTCCGCGAAGCCTCGGAAGTCCATTTGAAGCGACCTTTGAGAGATCCCAAGTGTTTGCGCTCCATGTAAGCCTTGCGGTGAAGAAGCTGCTGTTGATTTCCTCAATATTTACAGAAGTAATCGTATTCTCGACTATCCTTCCTCTTTCGGTCGCTGCCCTGCCCGGATATTCAGTGATCTCATAGTTGTTTTTAAATCCGTTATTTATCATATCCAGACCGGAATTTGGATCAAACTTGAAGCCGGTTGCCGCAACAGTCGCGAAGGCGATGTTGTTTTCAAGCTTCGCGCTTGTTCTTGTCGTTCCGATAAAGCCGCCGAGATTTGATATATCGGTCACGCTGCCGTGTGAATAGCAGTTTGTGATTCTCGGGTTTGTGGTATATCCGGCAAAGCCGCCGATATAATTTCTGCCGCGCAGGGTAGTGCTTGCGCTGTAACAATCGCTGATATCAACATCATTGAGCTCGCCTATGAAGCCGCCGATAGAATCCGCAGATCCGCTTATATTTATAACAGCGCTGCTGCTTGTTCTGATCTCGCTCTTCTTATCCGCGTTGCCCACTAAGCCGCCGAGCTTTGTTATAGCGGTTATGCTTATATCGCGCGCATAGCTGTCCTTCAGCGTTGAGATTTTAACAGAACCATCGTCAAGCGCAGTTTGCAGCGAGGTGAGATTGCCGATGAGTCCGCCGATATTGTTTCTCGCGTTTTCAATTCTAACAATCTCCGCCGATACGGAATCTATCGCTGTATCTATCGCGTTGCCTATCATTCCTCCGACGTAGTTCTTAGCGTCGGTCGTAGAAACATTTGAAATTTTTGTACCTGTCACGCTCGAGGTATTCGCCTCGCCTATGAGTCCGCCTATGCAATCCGAGGTTCCCTTCACGTTCACATTATTGATCGTGCCGCCGGTCACAGTGCCGTTTACAAGATTTCCGACTATACCGCCGACATTTCTGCCGCCGCTTACATTCAAGCCGTCTGCATTTATGTTTGTAAACGTCGAGTTAGAGGCGCTGCCGAAGAGTCCACCCGCATTGTTCTTATTGCCGGAATCAACCGTGACATTTTCAAGCTTCACATTTGAAACCTTTACGTTATCGACTGTTCTCGAAAGCGCTCCCGCACCCTCGTAATTGAGAGCGATCTCCGCGTTTGAAACGGTAAGATCCTTGATTTCAACTCCCTTGCCGAGGGTTCTGAACAGCGGCCTTGAGAGATTGTTAAGCTTATACTGATGTCCGTCTTTGCCCTGAACGGAGCCTAAGAAGGTCACGCCGACAACGCTTGTGCCTGAGTTGTATGCCGAGAAGTCAAGGTCTTTATCAACTATCACCTTGGCGTACTTGTTCTTTGTTATCTGATCTACAAAGTCCTTCGCCGTGGATACGTGAACCTCAACGTTGTCCTTTTCCTTATTTTGGAATATCTCTCCTCTGAAGTCGTCGGTGTTCTGCTTGAGCAGGAGATAATACTTCTTCTTTGCCGCCAAAGCGTTTTTAGCCAAACGCGATTTTGTCATATCCTGAGCGTCGAGGATCAAAGCCTCTTTGAATTCCTTTACAACCTCGTCGGCGTTGATGTAAGAAATTTCATCTCTGTGCTCCATCAGCTTCTTGTACTCGCCCGTCTTGAACTCCTCAAAGGTCTTGTAATGGTCGCCGACCTTCTCGGATATTGCTATGAGCGAATTCAGGTCGCCGTCGTATATTTTTCCGCAGTACTGAACGAATCCGTCGTCATATCCGGCGTATCCGAGCATTGCGTATGCGAGGTAATGGAACGTCGGATTAGAGGCTATTCCCGAGGTCGTGCTGTGTACGTCGTACCAGCGCACGTCATAGATGGACTGCGAAATTCCGCTCGCCAAAATGAGCTTATTCTTCGTCAGATCCTCAACCTTGCTTAGATTCATTCCCTCTATCTCGGCTTTAGATACCGTCGATATGGACGGCGAGTTTGGAGTGCCCTTGATAGTGGTCGCCACAGCCGCCTGCTGGTCGGATTTAAGCTCCAGGAACGCCTCGCCCATGAGATAATCGAGGAAGTACGTCGTCTGGAACATCTTCTTGTAGAAGTCGTTTATCTTCGTGTAGGAGTTGATTCTCTCCGGAGTCAGGTTGCCGCTATATGTGGAGTTATCGTCGTAGTAGTACAGGCCGTTTAGCTGCGGGCTGCCGTCGTCAAAGGTCTGCGTGAAGAAGCCCGTGGTGTAGTCCTCGGCTCCTGTTCCCGACTTTCTGCCGTAGCCCTTGAAGTAGAGCGGGCCGTCCTGATTATGGGCAGCCTCGTGGCTGTAAAGGAGCATATTGCCGAAGTAGTTGCCCTGTCCGTACCAAATATCTCTGCCGCCCGCAACAGCGTAGTTCGCGGCATGGTAATAGTTCACGCCGAGCGGAACGGCGAACCACTTCATATGAGGCTCATTCGTCGTATTGCTTGCGAATACTCTGTCCTTGGCGTCAGCCGACTCGTAAACCCTTGTGCTGTCGTATAAATAGTCGTCCTTAGAGTTGAACAGCGCCACAACGTCCGTATTGCTCAAAACTCCGAGGAACATATTGTAGTACGTCTTCATCAGCCTTGCCTGACTGTCCATACTCTTGTTAAAGCTCTCCATCTGAGCCGGATCCTCCGGGTCTCTTATGTAGTTCCTCACGGAGCCGATTGCCATCATAGTCGGATAAGAAATAATGTACGTCGAATTATCCGGCATATTGAGCAGCGGGAGTATATTCTGCGGACGCACGCTCAGGTGCTCCCATGCGCGGTACTTGATTTCGTCGTATTTTATGTTTACGCCCTCGATCTCATCCATCTTCACTTCGCGCATTACGCCGTTGAAGTTGTCTGTGAACCAGTCGTTTACATCGGCGTTCTTATATTTTTCCGTCGAGGATATGAAGTAATCGAGGAACTCCGGCAGGGTCTTTATGCCCGTATAGGAGCTGATATATCCGCTGTAAAAATCGTGAGTTCCGTTCGGCCTCATTGTGCTTCCCGGGTTGGAAAGCAGCGCCGAGGTGAGAGCGTCAAGGTTCATAGTGTCGTTGAATATGTCGCCCTTGAACATCAGCATATCAGCCATACTGAACTGCTCTATATCAAAGCTGTACCAGCGCATGAAGTAGTTATAAGCATACAGCATATTGAGCAGCTTATTGTTGCTTGTAAGCTCGGAGCGTATCGCCGTGTTGATAACCGAGTCGCCGGTCGTGACTGAGTAATTGCCGTTTGCAAGCACCTTTATAACAAAATCTCTGAGGTTTTCTCTCGTTCCAAGCTCCTCGTCGTAGTAGTACTTGTAGGTGTCGGGGTCTCTGTTCGGGGTGATTGGGTCGAGAGCCTTGCTGTAGCTTCCCATAGCGGACAGCTCGTCGACGAGCTCGTCGATTATCGGCGAATCCGAATCTATAACATAGTGATTATATGTATATTTCAGATTGAGCTTCGGTATATCGTAGCAGGCGACGTTTCCGAAGTAGATGTCAAAGCTCACGTCGTATGTCTGTGTTGACAGGTCGTCGTAAACAATGGTTATCTTCGAGAGCTTGTCGTAATTCTTGGTATCAAGAACATAAACTATATTTCCGTCAGAATCGTAAGGAATAACGCCGTTGACTCTCTTTGTGTTGAGGTCGTCGCCGGTCTGTATATGCTTCGCCGCGTCGTCAATTATATAGGACGCGTCGTAGAACGGCATGAGCTTATAGAGGTTGTTGTACGCGACCTCCTTGCTCGGGTCGTAATTCGTGTTATCCTTGATCCTCTCCTGGCTCGGAACATACGGCGCAAAGCTCAAATTGCTCCTGAGCGTCGGAACCTTTGTCGCGGACGCGCCGCTGAGATCCCAGATACTCGGGTCGAGCTTCAATTCATTCTCATAGAAGCTCTCGCTGAGCTTACTGCTCTCTATCGTCTTTACGGCTTTATTATCATTATTGTTGCCCGGAACGTCGGAGAGCTGATAGTTATTGTCGGAATTTGCGCCTATGGTATTTCCGAATACCTTGCTCGTACAGCCGTTGTTCTTTGTTGCTATGGCTATGTTGTTTTTGAGCGTCGCCCCGCCGCACGAGCCGACTATTCCGGCGTTTTTCTCGTTGATATACATGGAGAGCGACATATTGGAAATACAGTTTTCAACGGTCGAATATGAATCCGCAGAGCCCGCGATTCCGCCGTTGCCCCACCAGCCGGTGGTGGCTATACCCTCGACATAGCAGTTTGAAACCGTCGAGTTTTTAAGCTCGCGAACCATACCGCCCGCGAGGTGCGTCAGGTAAATGTGACCGAGCGTGAGGTTTGTAACGCTGGATTCCTCAATCTTGGAGCCGTCCTTTGCGTCTCCGACCATACCCGCCATTGAGCCGTAGCCCGAGGTCGTGTTGCCGTATGACGTAGTTTTAACGTTGCTTATGTGAACGCCCTTGACGGTCGTCTTGGAAATTGAGTTTGCAAGCGGCGCTCTCGCTCCCTGGAGTGAGGTAAGAGTCACGTTTGTGAGGTAAAGATTATTGATATTCGCGCCTTCAACCGAGTCGAACAGCGGCTTAGAGAGGTTGCTTATCGTGTAGCCGTTGCCGTTTATGGTTCCCTTGAACGTCGTCTTGCCGAAATATGTTGAATCGTCGGACACATAGGTTGAAGCGTCGTAGTTCTTGTCAAGCGTGAACGTATCCTCAGGATTATCTCTCATTCTGCGCAGCAATGACTCAAACGAACCCCCGTATGAGTAGCTCTTGCCGGAGATGTACTGATATTCTATCTCGATATATTCCTTATTCGCCTGACCCTCGGAATAATCAACAGCGCCCTCATAGCTTACTCTCAGCACGAGCTTGTCGCCCTTTACCTCAGCGCTCTCGATATTCGAGTAGAACGACGGGAGGCTTTCCATATCCACGCGCACTACATAATCCTTGAGGTTGCTCTGAATATCGTCGAGGTCTACAACGTCTATCTGCGTGTTCTTGCCGTTTTCAACCTTGAACAGCTTAACGTCGAGAATATCCTTCATCTCAATGGCTCTGCTGTCCATCGAAACCTTCTTCTTGTAGATCTCCTCGTCCTCTCTTACGTCCTGATTTTCAATATCTCTCGTGTAGTCCGCCTTTATGCTCACATCATATTTTCTGCTGTCTGTCGTGTTGAACTTGATTTCGTTCGTCTTGTTCGGCTCAATCGTAGTCGTCGTAACCGTTTCGTTCGTGGAGGAATCTGTTATTGTAACGTCGAGCGTATCGCCTATGAGCGAATCATCGTCGTCCTTTACGGTCACGGAGAGGGTCATTGATTTGTCGTCGCTCGTTGAGCTGAATTTCTGAACGGACACCTTATCCTTGCGTATTTCTATCGTCGCGGGAGCGCCAACATTTGAAGCGTCGAGCGTCTTGCCGTTTTCAAGGATAACGCTGTCTATCTTCAAATCCGTTTCGCCGGCGTTGGTAAGTCCCTTTATCCTCGTTTTATATGTTCCGTCCTCGTTTTGAGTCGCGTCGTACTCGCTGCCGTTTACAACAACTCTGTCAACTCCCGCCGGAGTCTTGTTTGTGCTTTCAAACGTCATATCTATCGAAGCGCCCTTGTCAAAGAAACGCTCCTCATCGCCGTTTGCGTCTACCGCCTTGACGTTTGAAACGGTCAGGCCGTAATCGTCGAGCACCTTAAACGGCACTGCCTTTCCGCCGTCGAGAATGCTCTCGTTGTGGAGGTTTTTATCCGTCGGCTCGTTTTCAAGCTCGTTTGTATCGAGGTCATAATTGCCCAATACGTCAAGCGTAAGCTCCTTATCCTTCGGAATGTTTTTAAATGTCAGCGTGTTTTCGCCGGGGATTATGTTGAGCGAATTGCCGTTTACGGTCGCTACTCCCGCGCTGTCCTCAACAAGAGCGCCGTCCGGGTCTTCTACGTTAAAGCTGAACTTCGCCGTGTTTGCGGCGGGATCGTCCTCGAGCTTCATTCCCGTAACGTAAGGCGCGTCCTTTAAAACGTCTACCTTATCGGTCGGCTGGAGGTTGTAGCCTCCCTCGCCGTTCTCGTCGGGATCCTTCTTTGCGAGATTGTAGGTCTTGCTGCTCAGGATTATGTCAGTCGCGGTGTATTCGTAAACGCCGCTGTTTGTCGGCGCGGGCATTACAAATTTATACCAGTCGCCGTCCTGCGAGCTTAAATCCACCTGCTCGCCGTTTATCTTCATTCCGATTATCTCAATGCCCGCCGCAAGGTTGTGCGCCATCTGATAACCGAGCACAACGTCGCCGCCCTTGTCGGGGTACGGATTATCGACGAGATGGTCGCGTATTACAACGCGCTCCGCCGAGCTTATCGACGCGGTCGCGAGAGTGTTTGTGTAATAGTTTCCTCTGCCCTCCGGGTCAAATTCCGCTATTACCTCGAGCTTATACTGGCTCGTCATAGGCATCTTCTTGTCAAAGGCTACGCTTGTTGTTTCCTGTACCTCGTTTTTGCTCAGGAACTTTTCATCAAGCACCCTGTTGTTTGCCGCCTTGAGTCTAAAGCGCAGGCGGTTTATCGTCTTGTCAGGGTCAGAGAGGGTAACCGAGGCGTTTACGCAGTCGTTTATAACGTCCTCCTTGAGGGTCGTCTTTACAGCCTCAGGATATTTGCTTACTATGGTGTAATCGCTGAACCAGTCGAGGATAAGCTCTTCGCCGTTGTTAAGGGTGACGGATTCATAATAAACGTTCGTCAGACCCTTTTCATAGGACCAGTCGTTGATCCACGCGAGATAGTCCAGCTTGCCCTCGTATTCATACGGGAACAGCATTTCATTATACTCCTGCTTGGAATATGAGCCGTCCGACTGTTCTCTAAGCTTTACAAGCTTTATTCCCGTTATCTCTGCTTCGGGCTTTATGCTGTGCATATTGACATAGAAGCAGAACGGCATTCCGTCCTGGAACAGCTCAACAGGTGTAAGCGAGGCTTTGAACTTGTAGCCCTTCTTGATTTGCAGTCTCTTTTCAAGTCCGAGAACATTGTCATTGAGCAGGCTTGCGTTCTTGACCTCTTTATCTGCATCTTCATACATATTGTATGAAGCCCTGATAATAACCTGATATATTCCCTCGGGGTATACTTTAGGATCGCTCAGGTCGAGATTTACTTCATCGCCGTCGTGTAGCTGCTTAGTACAATATATCTTACTGCCATCCTCAGATCTCAAAGTGAACTCAGCACTCTCGCTTGTTAAAGCGCCGTCGGGATCCGAGAATGTGAACTTAAGGTACGGCTTGTCGTCCGTGCCGCCGTCGTCGTAATCCTTAACGCCCGGCTTTGCCTTAAGTATGGTTACCGCTCTCGTGCTGTAATCTACCTCGGACTCGTTGTTGCCGTAGTAAATTCTTGATACGGTAAACGGTATCTTTCCGGCTGTTTCCGGAGTTATAATGTCCGCAAAGTAGATGCTGCCTTCGTCGGTCGGTCTGTCCTTGCTTACATTATACGCCTCGCCGTTGATAACCATTCGTGTAACGTCCCACTCGGTGTTGTCGGCAATTTCAAAGGCAACTCTGATCTTCTTGTTTTTCTCTATCGTTTCGCCGATCTCGTCGCCGCCCATATCATCGCTTGATGTTATGGAGTCTTTTATGATTCGAGCGCTTATTTTTACCGTTGAAACCGTCGTTCCGATAGTTTCGTCGCTGTGATCCTCGCCGTCAGCCGCGTCGTAGCCGCCGAGTACGTTTACATTAAAGTTGTAGGCGTTTGTTATATCCAAAAGCTGTAGTTTGGCGCTGTATTTGCCCGCGCCCTTGAGCTCGAGCTCCTCCGTATCGAGGGTGTCTATCGTGGTGTTGCCGTATACCTCGTTGAAGGTGCTCTTTGTGAGCGAGGTTGAAAGATCCGAGAGCGTATTGTCGCTATCGACAACTTCAAAGCTCATATATACATTCTCTTCGCTTACCTCGACCTCAAAATTCTCAACCGTCGGCTTGTTCTTAAAGATTACAAAAGAAACATTCTGCTCGCTGAGGTCGTACTCTATTCCCGTTTCAATATAGAACTTAGTGAGCTTTATCTCCTGTCTTTCGCCTTCCTTGCCGAAGTACGGAAGATCATTTACGGTATACACGCCGGTTTTCTCGTCGTAATCGGCGATGTACTCCTGCTCTTGACCATCAATATATATTCGCGCGATGTGATGTCTTTCGTCGCGATCCGCCGTAAAGGTTATATCGGCCGTCTTTTCGTCCTTGTCGACGTTTATAACCTCTATATCCTTTATTGTTATATCCTGATCGGCCATAAGCTCGAGCGGCTCAGAATACATCTCCTTGTCGGGGTTATAGTTTGCACTGTTCGCCTTTTTATCGCTGTCAAGGTCATAGCTGAGCTTGATAACGACTTGATATTCGGTATCGCCTTCAAGCTCCTCCGGAATATTAAAGCTCTTTACACCCTTATCGCTAAAGGCGCATACATTCTGCTCCTTGTCGCCTCCGGTTATTACGACCTTGCCGCTCATAAGAGCGTCGTCGTCGTCCTTAACATTGAAGGAAACCTTGTAGTTGTCTAAATCGACGGTGTAATCCGTTATCTGCGGCGCGCTCTTGAGCACCTCTGTGCTCACCTTATACGGGCTTGTAAGGGCTATATCCTTGCCGCCGTATACGACCTTATCCGCCGTAAACGAGGTTTTGCCCGCAGAGTCGGGAGCCTTGAGCGCCACCGTATACTGTCCGTCAATCTCAGTCGGAGCGGCGGTGCGCTTTTCATCGTTTATGTAGATAGCCTCGACCGCAGCGTCCGTATTGTCGCTTATCGTGTAGGTCACGGTCATATCCGCTCCCTTTGCGACATAAGCGTCCACGCCGGAGTGCTCCTTGACGCTTGACTTTATTTCAACGACAACGCTTGAAGACGTAAGCTCCTCGTCGGAATGTGTCGCTCCGTCTACTCTGTCATAAGTCGCGAGGACAGAAACCTTGTAGCTTCCTGCCTTTTTCGCGCTGTATTCATTGAAGCTGAGGCTTACGTTTCCGTCGCTCGGAATCTTCTCAAATTCCTTCGTCACTGCCGCGTTTCCGCTCTCGTCGCTGAGCACTGCCTTGAAGCCCGAAAGCGTGCCGTCTTCATCGGTCAGCTTGAAGCTTGCGCTTATAACGCCGTCCTTTTCGCTCACCTTAAGTCCGCTTGCGTTTGGCGCTGTTTTGAATATAAGCGCCGAATTGTCCTTTGCGAAATCAAATTTCAGTCCGTTTGTCAGCGTTATAGCTTCAATAGCGACGGTCTGGCGGTCGTCGTTTTCATAGGAAGCCTCAACGGTGTACGCGCCGTTTTCGTCACTCTTTGTCACTGCATATATCTGCCCGTTGACGCTTGCATCTTGAAGCCCTACGTCTGAAGCCGCCTCGCCGTTTGCGGTTATCGAAGCGTTAAACGCAAGCGTGACCGTCTTCTTTGAGGTATCCACCTTAGTTACCCTTGCTCCGCTTATCGTCGCTGCGTAGGTCACTGAGAAGTCTATCTCTCTGTCTATTGTAAGCGTTCCGTTATTTTGATTGTTGCCGCTATCGGAATCTCGGTCGTAGTTAATCTTTATCGAGATGTCGTAAGCCGCGTTCTTAAGCGGTTTAAGGTCTATTGTGTATATATCGCCTTCGGATTTTTTCGCTTGAAGCTCGATTAACTCCTCGGTTGACTTATCTTTAGCCTTTGCCGTTACCGACGTGAGCGCGCCGTCACCGTCGACGATGTCAAAGCTTATCGTTTTGCCCTTTTCGTCGAGCGTGTAGCTCGTGTTCTGCGGCTTATCCCTGAGAACCTCTATGCTCGTCGCGCAATTTTTAACCTCGGCAGTGTACTCCGCGTCAACATCCTCCTTGTCGTCGATATAATTTATCTTTGACAAGGTATACTTTACCTTACCCGCCTTGTCCGGCGTTTTGACCTTGACTTTATATACGCTTACGTCGCCATTTTCGGAAACGTTAGTCACGTCGTATTGCGCGGACGTATCCTTGCCGTCGAGCGTTGTAATTATCTCGAAGTTCTTTACATAATACGGGGCGTTGTCCGTGATGGTGTAGCTTATTTCACGCTGCTCGCCCTTTTCGGCATATTCCTTATCGACGGACGCTTCCGCGCTGTCGATTTGTATCATAACCTCATATGTCGCCGTGCCGAAGCTCTGATTCTTGTATTCGCCGCTGCCGTCGGCAAGCTCATAATCCGCCGTAAGCTCGGCCGTGTATATTCCAGCATGAACGTCCGGCAATTCAAAGGTATGGCTGTACTTGGCCGCATTTATAACCTTTATATCAGCGCTTTCAACCGTTTCGCCCTTGTAGTCCTTGAGTACCGCGTGCATAGCCGAAAGCGTGCTGTCGGAATCATTTACGTCAAAGGTGAGGGTGAAGCGCTCGTCTGAGCCGAGATTTAATTTAACGTTGTCGGCTGTCGGGGCGTTCTTGAATATCACTGCCTTTTTATTGAGTCCGCCAAAGGTCTTCATATTGTCTAAAACCGCCTTTGTCAGCACAAGCTCCTGCCTTGATTCGGCGGTATACGGAACTATTACATTATATTTGTATACGGTTCCAAGCATAGTTTCATCAAGCTGAGAAAGCTTAGATACCTTGTAGCTCTCTCCGTTTATCTCTACGCTGTCGACAAAATGCGCCCTTGAAATATTCGAGCTCTCGAAGGAAAGCGTAACCTCTTTTTCTTCCTTATCTATCTTCTCTACCGCGAGCTTATCAAGGCTGAAATTGTAATCCTTAATAATGACAAGCTGAGCGCTCTGCGTGAGTCTGTCGCGGTTTATGTTGTCCTCCTTGTTCTTATCTAAGTCATAATCCACGACAACATTTACCGCATATGATTGATTGTTGCTGAGCGACGTTATGTCTATATTATTTTCTCCGGAGCTTATCGGAGCTTCAATCGCAATATCGCTGCCGAGCATTACGGTTGCGTTCGCCGATACAAGAGCGCCGTCGTCGTCCGTGAGATTTACTGTAAGCTTCGGCTGCTCGCCGGAATTATCGAATACTATATCGGCCTTCGGCGTATCCTTGAGCACTTCAACGCTCGTGTTATATTCAACAGCCGCTGTGCCGGAGGGGTACTTGATCTCGCTGATAGCGATTTTTTCGTCGCCGGCTGTCGCGCCCACAACATAATTAACAAGATACTCGCCGTTTGCCTGCGGCGTCGCGGTATAATCCGCACCGTTTATTGTGAACGACGAAACCTCATCGCCCGTGTTGTCGGCAACCTTAAAGTATACTCCTACCTCTGCGCCCTTTTGAGCGAATTTTGATTCCATTCTGCTTGATTCAACAGAGGCCCTTATGTCTACCGTCGCTTCGCCAAAGGCAAGGGTCTTGCTTGTGCTGCCGCTGCCGTTTACAAGATCATAATTGGCCGTGAGCTCAACCGTATAGGTTCCGCTCGTGGCTGCGCTAAACTGAGTCCTGCCGGTGTTTTCATCACACGGCCTTGAGTCTATGGCCCTGCCCTCGCCGTCCTTTAGAGTTATGCTCTTGGAGCTTATCGCGGCGTCGCCGTCCGTTATCGCATAATCCGCCGTTATGATCGAACTTTCAACCTTAACGCTAAGCTCGGCTGTCGGCTCCTCTTTAAATATGGTTATGCTCTTATTTACCGGGAATTTTTTGTGGTCGTCAAGCTCCGCCTGAGAAAATTCAAGCACGGTTCTGTCTAAGGTATCGAGCTTTATCTCTACCGTATAGGTATTGCCGTTTGCTCTGTTTACCTCGTATTCGTTGTTGTTTATCGTCACCTTGGCGAGCTTATACATTGATTTATTTGAGCTGTCAAAGGCGAGCGTAACAGTGCTGCTTGCGTTGTCGACCGATTGTAAAACAGGCTGTTCTATTGTAAAGTCGTAATCCACAAACACCTGAACGGACTGCTTGAGAAGCTCGCTTTCAAATTGATTTCCACTGTCCTTATTATTGCTGTCGAGGTCATAAAGGACATTTACGCTTACCGTGTAAAGCCCGTTTTCGTCCACGTCGAGAACATAGCTCTCCTTATTCTTATCGACGTTGGCTTCGCTGATGTTTTTGCCGTTTATATCGGTAACCGTCAGCTTGCCGCTCATAAACGCGCCGTCGGGGTCGTTGAGCTTGAAGGATATCGTCGGAGCCTCGCTGCCGTCGTAGTCAAAATCTGAGATCGTCGGCACGTCCTTGAGCACCTCGAGCTCGGTCGTGTTCTCGGCGCTAATCTCTCCTCCCGAATACTTGACAGCGGTCAAATTGAGAGTTAGCGCTCCCGCTTTGTCAGGCGCTGTGTAGGCTACCTTGTACGAACCGTTATCCTGCTTTTCGGCTTTATATTCATTCTTGCCGATGATAAACGCGGATACGTCCTCGT
Organism: uncultured Clostridia bacterium; assembly: GCA_947632045.1. Taxonomy (GTDB): domain Bacteria; phylum Bacillota; class Clostridia; order Oscillospirales; family Acutalibacteraceae; genus UBA7067. The sequence continues at coordinate 6,286 of CANRNQ010000017.1, read as the reverse complement.
ATGTGTTGTCCTCTACCGTGTAGATTATATCCACATTTGCGCCCTTGTTTACATATTTATTGGCGACGCTTGATGAAACGCTCTTGACCTTTATTGCGAAGTTAACCCCCTGAGCTGCAAGAAGCTCGTCAACATGCTCAAGCCCGTCGACAGCGTTGTAGCTTGCCGTAAGCTCGGCGGTGTAGCTGCCCGCGTTTTCAACGGCAAACGATACTGAACCCTTGAGTCCGTCGCAAACCGTACTATTGATTACGGATCCGTTTGCGTCCTTCAGCGTCACGCTTGCGCCGGCGAGGGTATTGTCACCGTCTGTTATATCGTAGTCAACCTTTACCTCGTCGCCGCTCTTAGTCGCCTTAAGCTCAGCGCTCGGCTTGTCGAGGAAGACTGTAAAGCTGCCGCTCGCCTTGAATTTCTTATGATCCTCAAGCTCAGCTCCGGTTATATTCAGCACGGTTTTCTCAGCCTTGCCGAGCACAACGCTCACCGTGTAAATATTTCCCGTCCTTTCAACGGAGTAATCCTTGCCGTTGATAGTCACCTTAGATACGTTATATATAGATGCGTTTGTACTCTCGAATCCAAGCGTAACTGTTTTTGTCTTGTTGTCAACCGATTTTAGAGTCGGATTTGTAAAGGTAAACGCATAGTCCACAAACACCTGAATATTGCCGCTGTGGAGTTCCTTTTCAAATTGATTTTCCTTGTCGTTTATGTCGCTGTCGCGGTCATACAGCACGCTGACAGATACAGTATACAAGCCGTTCTTATCAAGACCAAGGTCATATTTATCCTTACCCTTTTCGATCGGAAGCTCCTTCACCAAGCCGCTTGCATCAAAAACAAGTATTCTACCGCTGATGAACGCGCCGTCGGGATCGTTGAGCTTGAAGGATACCTCAGACTTCTCATCGCCGTTGTAGTCTGTATCGCTCACGGTGGGAGCGTCCTTGAGCACCTCTATGCTGTTGCTGTATTCAGCGTCTACCGTGCTGTTTGAATAGCCTACGGAGGTGAGCTTAAACACTTCTTCACCGGCGCTGTCGCTCGCCTTGCAGCTTACCTTATATCTGCCGTCAGACTGCTTTTCAGATTTATACCTGTTGCCGTTTATTGTAAACGTCGCCGCATCCTCATATGTGTTGTCGCTTAGCGTATAGAGTATATCTACGCTTTCATTTTTCTCAAAATACTTCTTCTCTATCTCGCCCGACACGCTTTCAATATCTATCGCGAGATCAACGCTCTCGGACTTCAGCACCTCGTCGCTGTGGGTAAGTCCGTCGACCGCGTCGTAGCTCGCAAGAAGCTCAACGGTATATGAGCCGGCGTTTTCGACAGTAAAGTCCTCGTCGCCCTTTAGCTCCTGACAGGGAAGCGTGCTCAGTATCTCGCCGTTCGAGCTTTTTAGCACGAGCTTTATATTCTCTGCGATTTTCTCGTCGTCGGTAATTGTGTAAGACGCGTGTATAACGTCGTCGGACAGCGACGTTTTAAGCTCGGCGCTCGGAGCCTTCTTGAAGACTACAAAGCTCTCGTCAAGCTCAAACGTCTTTTTGTCCTCAAGCTCAGCCTGAGTCATTTTAAGCTTGGTGCGCTCGCGGCTGTCGAGCTTCACCTCTACCGTATAGCTGTCGCCGTTTACCTTCGGGCTGTATTCCTTGTCGTTTATTACAAGCTTAGCTATCTTATACATAGAAGCATTGGTGCTGTCAAAGGCTATCACAACGCTTTGCTTTTTGTTGTCGACCGATTGCAGCCTTGCATTGGTCAGCTTGAAATCATAATTGACTATGACCTGTATGCTTTCGCCCGCAAGTTTTTCAGACCTTTGGTTCACGTCGTCGCTCTTGTCGCTGTCGAGATCATATGTAATATTTACGCTCACGTCGTAAACTCCGTTTTTGCTTATGCCCAGATCGTAGTCCTCTATGAGCTTGCCAACCGGAATTTCCTTTTTAAAGTCGCCGCTGCCCGTAACGACTATCGTTCCGCTTACGAACGTGTCGTCGGGATCGATAAGCTTAAACGATACCTTCGACTTTTCGCTGCCGTCAAAGCTGAAGGAGTCTATCTTGGGAGCGGTTTTTAGCACCTCTACCGAGCTGCGGCAGGATACGTCCACGCTCTCGTTTTCGTAATTTACCGCAGTCACCTCGATATCCTGAGCTCCGGCGCTGTCGCCCGCGTTGAAGCTTATTTTGTACTCGCCGTCGCTGCGCTTTTCGGCGGGATAATCCTTGCCGCCTATTGTGAACGATTTTATATCCTCATAGGTGTTGTCCTCTACCGTATAGATTATGTCAACGCTTTCGCCCTTTTCGACATAGCTCTTTGCGGGCGTGCCCGTGATTTTGTCTATGTCTATGGCAAATACTACATCGTCTGAGGTGAGCTCCTCGTCTATATGCTTCAAGCCGTCGACTGCGTCATAGCTTGCAATAAGCTTCACCCTATACGTTCCCGCCTTCTCAATGGCGAACTCCAACGAGCCCTCGAGAGACCTCGCCTTAATATCGCGCGCCGCGATCTCCTCGCCGTATACGTCGCAGAGAACGAGTTTTATATTTTCTGCAATTCCCTCGTTGTCTATAACGACATAGCCTACGTCGATCTTATCCTCGCCAAAGGCTATATTCAGCGTTGCCGCAGGAGCCGTTTTAAATACGACGAGCGTCGAGCTTACGTCGAATTTCTTGTGGTCTTCAAGCTCAGCCCCCGTTATATTAAGCTCTGTTTTTTCGCGGCTTTGCAGCTGAACGCTTACGGTATATGAAGTGTCGCCGGTCTTGACCGCGTCGTACTCGGCGCCGTTTACGGTTAATTTTGTAAGCGGATAAATAGAGGCGTTGCTGCTTTCAAAGCCGATCTGCACCGTCATATTTTTGTTGTCGACCGATTTTACCTGTGCGTTTTCAAATTTAAATTTATAGTCTACGATAACCTGTATCTCTCCGCTATAAAGCGCCTCGGTCTTTTGATTTGTTTTATCGTCCTTGTTTTCGTCAAGGTCATAAGTCACATTTACGCTTATGCTGTATGTTCCGTTTTCCTTAAGCCCGAGGTCATAGCTGTTTTTATTCTTTTCGACTGCGATCTCGGTCTTTTCGCCGTTAGAGCTTGTCGCTATTATAGCTCCGCTTATGAACGCGTTGTCCGGATCGTTCAGAGTAAAGGCTACCGTCGACTTCTCGCTGCCGTCGTAATCAAAGCCCGTCACCGTCGGCGCGTCCTTGAGCACCTCTATCGCGCTGCCGTATTCAACCGCAACCGTTTCGGAGGCGTATTTCACCGCTGTAAGCTCGAGCTTTTCCACGCCCGCGGTATTGCCGGCCTTATAGCTTATTTTATATTTGCCCTCTCCGAGGCCTTCGGCAGTATAATCTTTGCCGCTTACGGTAAAGGCCCTTACGTCCTCGTATGTGTTGTCCTCAACGGTATAAATAACCTCTACCGTTTCGCCCTTGTTCACATAGCTCTTGGATACCTTTCCGGATATGCCGTCTATATCAATGGGCATTATAACGTCGTCGGAAACGAGAAGCTCGTTCTTGTGCATCTTTCCGTCGACCGCGTCGTAATCCGCGACGATTTCGACAAGGTATGCGCCCGCTTGAACCTCAAACGCAACCGTGCCCTCGATTTCCTTGAGAGCCTCAGTGCCCTTGACCTCGCCGTCGGCGGTTTTCAATATTGCCCTTACATTTTCGGCTATATTTTCCTGATCTGCTATTATATAGCTTACGTTTACTACGTCCTCGCCGGTTATGGCGTTGACCGTCGCGCTCGGCGCTCTTTTGAATACCACAAGACTTACGTCGTCCACCTTGAATTTCTTGTGATCCTCAAGCTCCGCCTGAGTAATGTTCAGCACCGTTCTGTCAGTGCCGTCAAGGTTGAGCTTTACGGTGTAGACGTCGCCGTCCGCAACAGCGTCATACTCTACGCCGTTTATTGTTACCTTGGCCACCTTATAAATAGACGCGTTTGTACTGTTAAAGCCTATAGTCACGGCTTTGCTGTCATAGTCGACGGATCTCACCGCCGCCTCAGTGAAGGTAAAGTTATATTTAACTATAACCTCGATCTCTTTTTTGGAAAGCTCCTTTGTTTCGCGGTTATCCGAGCTCTGCTTGTCGCTGTCAAGGTCATATGTAAGCTTTACGCTCACGCTGTAAATTCCGTTTTCCTCAATGCCGAGGTCATACCTGCTCTTTTTCTTATCAAGCGGTATTTCGTTTCTGTATCCCTTGTCGCCCGAAACTATAACGCTGCCATCGATAAGAGCGTCGTCGTCATCGGTCAGCGTGAATGAAACGCTCGGACTGTCCGCTCCGTCGTAGTCAAGCTCGGATACGCTCGGGGCGGTCTTTAATACCTCTATGCTGTCCTTGTGCTCCACCGGAACCGATATGTCCGCAAATTTTATTGCAGTTACATTTATATCCTCTATACCGGCCTTGCTTCCGGCAGTGTAGGTGATAGCATAAGCTCCGTTGCCGCGCGCCTCGGCGTTATAGTCAACGCCGTTTACAGTAAAGGCGGCGGGTTCCTTGTCTGAGTTAGAGGTTATTGTGTATGCTATACTCAGCTTTCCGTTCTTATCTATATACTTTTTGTTAAGATCACAGCCGGTTATCTCCGCCGCCACGGCAATCGAAACAGACTTTGCGCCTATTTCCTCATTTTTGTGCTCAAGTCCATCAGCAGCGTCAAAATTCGCGAGAGCTCTCGCGCTGTATTCTCCGGCGACGAGTCCTGCAAAGGTCACGCTTCCGGACGGCTTTGAGCCGAGCTCCTCAGAGGTCTTAACGGCAACGATCTCGCCCTTGTCGTTTAACAGTTCTATTTTGAAGCCGTTCACCGTAGCGTCGTCGTCTAAAATATTATAGCTTAAATCTATCGCAGTTCTTCCGGCGTTCAGCTCAATCTGAGCAGCGGGAAGGTTTTTGAATACGACAAAGCCCGTTTTTTCAGACTCAACATCGAAGCGCCTCATATCCTCGAGCACGGCCTGAGATATGACAAGCTCAGTCTTTTCACTGCTTTCAAGCGCGACCGTAACAGTATAGCCGTCGCTTGTCTTCTTTACGTCGTATTCCTTGCCGTTTACTACTACCTTGGAAACGCCGTAATGCTTTGATGCGTTGGTGCTCTTGAAGCTTATAGTTACGCTCTTACTCTCGTTGTCTATCGATTCGATCTTAGCGTCGCTGAATGTGAATTTATAATCCACGAGCACCTCTATATCTCTTTCCGCCATTACATCTGTAGAACGGTTTTCAGCATCGTTTTTGTCGCTGTCGAGGTCGTAGGTCACATTTACGCTTATATGATAAAGACCGTTTTCCTTAAGCTTAAGCTCGTATTTATAATCCTCGTTCTCGCCGTCGAGGGCTATACTCTGAACCCTTTCGCCCTCTTCGTTTTCAACCGCAAGCTCGCCGCTTACAAACGCGTCGTCTGCATCGCTCAGCTTAAAGGATACAATGTGCTTATCCTCGCTGTCGTCAAATACAAAGTCCTTTATCTCCGGCTTATCCTTTAATACCTCTATCGTTACAACAGAGTTCGCCTCAACCGCCTTATCCGAATATTTTACTCCGCTCAGGCGCAGCTCCTCCGCTCCCGACTTATCTCCGGCAGTATAGGATATTGTATAAACATTTCCTTCCTGCTTTGAAACGGGATAATCACTGCCGTTTATCGTAAGGGCCGTTATCCTCTCGTCGGTATTTGACGATATTGTATAGGAAACTTCAACGCTTCCGCTCTTTTTAACGTACTTGGCTGAAGCTTCGCTCTTTGTTATATCCAGCGAAATTTTTACCTCGGTGCTCATAAGCAAAAGCGTAACGTCGTTGTGCTCGAGTCCGTCGGCCGCGTCATAGCTTACTATAAGCTTCGCGGTATAAGCTCCGGCCTTTTTCACGTTAAAGCTTCCAATTCCCGACGGTTCGCCTATATTTAACTCTTTTTGAGCAACGTCCTCGCCGTTTTCATCTGTCAGCACGAGCTTGCAGCTCTTCAAAGTGTTATCGTCGTCCGTTATGCTGTATCCGACGTTTACCGTATTTTTATCGGCAGTAAGCTTCATGCTCGCCGCCGGCGCTTTCTTGAATACGACAAAGCCGGTTTGCGACGGATCAATTTCAAATTTTGTCATATTTTCGAGTATAGCCTGAGATATGACAAGCTCAGTCTTTTCGCTGCTTTCAAGCGCGACCGTAACAGTATAGCCGTCGCTTGTCTTCTTTACGTCGTATTCCTTGCCGTTTACTACTAC
>CANRNQ010000016.1 GCA_947632045.1 uncultured Clostridia bacterium | reverse complement strand
GCGGATGTAGCTCATCTGGTAGAGCGCCACCTTGCCAAGGTGGAGGTAGCGAGTTCGAGCCTCGTCATCCGCTCCATCAGCACTTAATTTTCGTTAAGTGCTTTTATTTAAAGCCACGCTCCTCTATGGGGCAGGCACATAAGGCGACATAGCCAAGTGGTAAGGCATGGGTCTGCAAAACCCTGATTCCCCGGTTCAAATCCGGGTGTCGCCTCCAATGCTCCGCTTTGATTTAGCGCGGAGCAGATATGGGAGCATAGCTCAGCTGGGAGAGCATCTGCCTTACAAGCAGAGGGTCATAGGTTCGAGCCCTATTGTTCCCACCATCTTTGGCCCGGTAGTTCAGTTGGTTAGAACGCTAGCCTGTCACGCTAGAGGTCGACGGTTCGAACCCGTTCCGGGTCGCCATTTGTTTTTTATTGCGGCTTTATGCCGCACATCTGCGGATGTAGCTCATCTGGTAGAGCGCCACCTTGCCAAGGTGGAGGTAGCGAGTTCGAGCCTCGTCATCCGCTCCACAAAGCACTCAACCTTACGGTTCGGCGCTTTTAACCTCTCCCCTCTTCGGGAGTTTTGCGGCAATTTAATAATATGGGGGTATAGCTCAGCTGGGAGAGCGCTTGAATGGCATTCAAGAGGTCAGCGGTTCGATCCCGCTTATCTCCACCAAAAGCTTGATAGACTGTCGGTTTGTCAAGCTTTTTTTATAATCGAATTTAACATATCTGTAATTTGTTTTTGGCTTTACGCCTCGAAAGGATTTTTATGAAAAAAATATTTTTATCCCTCGCCCTCGCGCTTTTAACCTTAACGTCCTTCGGCTGTGGAAGCAACGACGCAGTAAAGGCTCAATCTCAGTCCTCGTCGTCGCTATATGATAAGGACGGTGACAAGGACAGCGATTCCTCCTCCAAATCCGACAAATCCGATAAAGAAAGCGCCTCGTCTTCAAAGGAGCAGAGCAAGTCCAAAAGCCACACCCTGCCCGATTTTGAAATTACGCTTCAGGACCCGGAGCTTCCGACGGGCTGTGAAATCACCTCTCTCACGATGGCGCTCAACTATTACAAGCTGAACGCCGACAAGGTTGAAATGGCGCTTAATTATCTGCCAACGGTGTACGGCGGCTTTTACTATGACTATTATGGGAATTTTATCGGGCCCGATTTATATAATTATTTTTTTGGCGATCCTACAACGGATCAGGGAACCGTGTGCGGAGCGGGAGCTATAACGACTGCCGCAAACGCTTTTTTAAAGGATAAAAAGAGCAAGCTAAAGGCGGAGGATATTACCGGAGCGTCTTTTGACGAGCTTTACGGGCTTATTGAGAAGGATATACCCGTTGTAGTGTGGATAACCATATTGATGAACGGACGCGGCGATTTGCAGGGCTGGAACACCGAAAACGGCACATATGTGGACTGGGGCAATCAGGATCACTGCGGTGTGCTCATCGGCTACACCGAGGATACGGTCATAATTGCCGACCCTATACAAGGTAAGGTTGAATACGACAAGGAGCTGTTTGAGTCCACATTTGAGGAAAGAAGCAGGCAGTGCGTCGCGATAAAATAATTTTTATTTTGGTGAGATATAATGAAGATTAGGGAGATGCAAAATGAGGACATATATAAGGTCGCGCATCTCGCGCATATTATGTGGAGCAGCCACTCGACAGACGAGCTTGCGGAGCAATTTGCTCACTCGCTTGCAAGCGACGACTCCGCCATATTTGTGGCCGAGGATAATAACCGCGTCAAGGGCTTTGCACAATGCTCTCTAAGGTACGATTACGTCGAGGGTACGCACACCTCCCCCGTGGGATATTTGGAGGGTATATTCGTTGATGAGAGCTTGCGCGGCAGAGGATATGCGGCAAGACTGCTCAAAAGCTGCGAGGAATGGGCACGCGAAAAGGGCTGCTCTGAATTTGCAAGCGACTGTGAGCTGTCAAACACGGGCAGTCTGCATTTTCATCTGAGCGCAGGCTTTGATGAGGCAAACAGGATAATATGCTTTACTAAAAAGCTGTAAAGCGCTTTTCATAAAAAACGCTAAAAAAAAGCAGCGGAAAATCCGCTGCATACGCCTGTTGGAAATTTGCCTATTACGATGATCTGCCAAGGAGATAATCGACCGAGACTTCAAGAATATCGGCAAGGGCTACAAGTTCAACGTCGGTCACATATCTTATCTGCCCCTCAAGCTTTGAAAGCCCAGAGGCGTTCATATCGACTCCGTTTACCTGAAGCTGAGCCAATAATTCTTTTTGCTTCATACCCTTCTTTTTCCTTGCCGTTTCAACTCTCGCTCCGATTAAATTCCTGGTACCAAGTTCTTGCTTTCGCAATCTCATTAATATCACTCCGAATTATTTATCCGTCCTATCCGCACGGCCTAAATACAATTATAATACCAATAAAGAAAAAAAACAAGTTCATTTTTTAAAAAAAGCAACAAAGTTTGTCGTCCCTTGACATTAGTATGTCGAATAACGTCCTACAACTAAATAAAGTGATTTTAAACTGAAATACAATAAAATATTACAGTTTGTATTAATTTTTTTGACGCGATATTAATATTGTTAATTTTTCTTTGTATGTTTTCACAAGACTTTTATAATATTTTCACAATAAAGCATTTGACAAATTGTGAGAATTTAATAAAATATCTGCCGTTTTGTTTGATTTAAGATATTCCATATTTTGTTTTCAGACGTTCGAGCTTCTTCCCTATCGGCCTTGTAAGGATCAGCAGAAATATAATATTCGACACGGCGTACACCGCCGTTATAGGAGCAGAGATGGCTATATTCGCAAAATATCTGCCTATATTAAAGCCGTTCTCCATCCAGAGCGTCGTCCAAATATCCATCATAGCCGAAAACAAAGCTCCCGATAACGCGCCCCACACAGCGAGTGTGAGGGCGTTTTTTATTATGTACCGCGCGAGCAATCCCGCAAGCAGTCCTATAAGTCCCCAAACCATCATCTGAAACGGTGTCCACGGCCCCTGACCGAAATAAAAGTTTGAGAGCAGGGCGCTGAACGCTCCGGTTATATACCCCGCCTCGCTGCCGAAATACAGCGCCGTTATTATCACGACAGCCGTGACCGGCTTAAAAAACGGTATCGGCGAAAATATAAAGCGACCGGCTACCGACAGGGCTGTCATAACGGCTATCACCGCTATCAGCTTGACGTTTTGACTGCCCTTTTCAAAGCTCAGCACGAACGCCGCCGTTGAAAGCAGAGCGACTATAACCGCCGCAAGATCGTATCTTTCGTTTTGAAACGCCGAATAAAATATTATGACGACGGCGGGGACGACCGCGCAGAGCAGTATCAGCGAAATTATCTTTTTAGTTCTTATCATTACTTTTCCTCCCGATGTGTGCAAAGACGGGCAACGTCCTCGCAGGTTATAGCGGAATCTATCACGTCGCGCGATATTCTGTTTGCCGCCGTTGTATAAAAGCTGTTTCCACAGAAAAATTCACGCGGCGTGCCGGAGGATATTATCTCCCCGTTAAACAGCAGGGCGCAGCGCTTTGAATGGCTCGCCGCGTATTCTATGTCATGGGTGACCGTTATTACAGTAACTCCCAAAGCGCACATATCTTGCACGAGTCTTGCAAGTTCTTTTTTGCCCGCGGGGTCTATTCCCTTGGTCGGTTCGTCAAGCAGCAGTATATCCGGCTTACTTATCATAAGCTTTGCCAGCGCCGCTCTCTGTGTTTCTCCACCGCTCAAATCATATGGGTGCCTGTTTAAGAGCTCGGTTATGTCGAAGCGGTCACTCAGCGCCTTTATTCTTTCGCCGCCCTCTTTTTCATCAAGTCCACATTCGCGGCAGTGCAGCTTCAAATCGTCGGCGAGTTTGTCCTTCAAAAATACCATTTCCGCCCTTTGAGGCAAAAGTGCAAGGCGCAGTCCTTTATTTATTCTTACCGTGCCCATATAAGGTCTGATTTGAGAGCAAAGAAGCTTTAAAAGCGTGCTTTTGCCCGCTCCGTTTGCCCCGAGTATGCACAGATTTTCCCCCGAATACACATCAAGGCTTAAATCCTTTATTATATCCTCCCCATCCTTTTTGTATCGGAAGCGGATATTTTTCAGCCTTATTATCCGCTCTCCGCTCGGTTCTTTATCTTCTCTGTTGGGTTCTTCGGCTTTTATATGCGAAACAAGCCTTTCCTTAAGATAGGCTCTCCCCTCTCTGACCGTAAGCGGACATTTTCCCACGCCGCCCGTCATAGAGAAAATTCTCGCCGCTGCGGGCAGCGAGCTGAACAGCGCGGACGTATCATCGCGGGCTATCTCTGAGCTGACTTTTTCGGGCGAGCCGCAAAGTCTTATTCTTCCGCCGTCCATCACTGCCACCCTGTCGGCGAGGGTAAACGCGTCCTCAAGTCTGTGCTCGGTCATTATTACCGTCGTTCCCATCTCTCTGTTCAGACGCATCACGGCGTTTAAAAACTCGCGGGCGGCTATCGGGTCGAGCTGCGATATCGGTTCGTCCAGCAGGAGGAGCTTCGGCTGCATTGCCATCACGGACGCGAGATTAAGTATCTGCGTCTGTCCGCCCGACAGCTCGTTTGTGTTTTTTTCAAACCACGAGGAAATTCCGAGAAAGCTCGCCATTTCGCCTGTTCTCAGTCTTATTGTTTCTTTGTCCATTCCCATATTTTCAAGGCCGAAGGCGAGCTCGTGCCACACCTTGTCGGTAACTATTTGATTTTGTGGGTTCTGCATTACAAAGCCTACGTCGCACGTGTCGGCGCTTTCTCTGTCGCCGCCAAAGAGCCTTATATTTCCTTCAATTGTCCCGTGCGGCGCAAGCTCGGCCTTTATCAGCCGCAAAAGCGTTGTTTTGCCGCTGCCGCTGCTGCCGCAGAGAAGCAGCACCTCGCCCTCGTCGACGGTCAAATCAACTGCGTCGAGGGCGTATTTTTCCCCGCTTGGATATTTAAACTTTAAATTTTCGATACCCAGTATTTCCATCTCAGCTCACCCCAGACGTTGACCGCGCTCGGCAGAATAAAGAACAGCGCGGTTAAAATATAGGACGCACTAAATTCAATCGCGTCCATTTCGGGATAATAATTGTAGTCCATAACGCCGCCGAAGAATATCATATATGCAAGCCATATAACTGTTAAAAGCAGTAATGCGGCGTCGGAAGTGTTAAAGCGAAAGCGTGAATATGACGTTCTCCTGCCTGCACCGTAGCCGCGCGCGCGCATCGAGTCCGAGCGCTCCACCGCACCCTCGAGGGTTCTCGTTATGAGGCAGGAAAAAACGGCAATATGCCGCTTCAGCCCTATTATCAAGCCTTTTTTATCCGACGAAAGCGAGGACTGTATCGCAAGCATTTCCCCTCCGTCATTTATAAACGCGGGCACAAGCCTTAAGGCCATCGAAACAACCAGCGCCGCCTTTGGCATTATCCCGCCGAACAGACACAGAAATTTGTCTGAGGTTATCACAAGGTTATAGCAGGAAAACCAAATCAACACGGACATAATCATAAGCCCGAGATAGACTCCGTATATTATCGACTCCAATGTCACGCGGTTACCGTTTAAAAAAAACAAAACGGTTACTCCGTTGTGGCTGAAAAGCGGATTTGTCAAGGCTGTAAGTATAAATACGGCAGTATATATCCACATACCCGAAGCGGATCTCAGCGTAAGCGCGAACAAAAACGCCCCCGTTACGGACAGCGCTGCGACTATTATATTTCTGCTGAACATTGATATCATAATTACCGCCGCAAAATATAAAAATGACGCAAGAGGGTGAAAAGCAGAGAACCTTTGCAATTTTCATTCCCCCTTGCGTTCTTATTAAGTAGATTTTACTTTTGGTCAGCCCAATATATCGGCTCCAAGGTCATAGCCAAGGTCGCAGGTGTACTGCCACTTGACATAATCGCCGTCATGTATTTTGAAGTCGGCCGCGGATACCGTGCCAAATTCTCCGTTTACGCTGTAAAACCAGCCGCTCAGCTCTCCGCAGGATCTCTCGTAAAGATAGTTTATTCCCTGAACATATACCGAGCCGAGCGAATTTTGCTCCGCTCCCTGAAACTCAAGCTGTATGCGCTTATCCTTGGCCGCCTTTTGCAGAATTGAAAACGCGGTATCGTTTTTATCTATCCGATATTTTGTCTTTTTGAGTATGACCCCGTCCTTCGGCACATATTTTTCGCTTTTTAATGCGCTGTCCAGCTTGTCGTAGTTATCGAGTATAGTTTTGCAGTCTATTGATATATAGGCGAAATCGCCGCCGCTGATTTCCGAGGACGAGGTATAATAGTCCTCCGCGCTTTGTATCGAGCAGGAAACAAATAATAAGGCGGCGAGCAACGCGGAAAGCAGAGAAGATATTATTTTTTTCATTTATCCTCCGTGTTGTTTTCTATGACGCTCGATATATCCGTATCATTCTTTTCTTCAAGCTCAAGAACTATGTCTGGGGCGGCTTCGTCATCGGCGTTCTCTTTATCCTTTTTAAGCATTTCAAAGAAGTCGTCCTCGGGTTTGAGCTCGATAATGCCTCTTTTTTTCTTGTAAAAATATCCGCCGACAACAGCGGCAATCAAAATGACCCCGATACCGATAAATACAATCGGATTTATCGGAAAGGCGCTTGTCGCCTGCGATTCAATATTAGAGGCCGAATCGGCAGATTGGTTATTTCCCGCCGAATAATTTGCGGCCTCGGCCGAACGCTCGGTGGGATCTGAAGGAGATGACGCAGAAGCCGTACCGGTGGGATTTGTCGCCTTGTTTTTGTCCTTATCCTTGTCTTTATCCTTGTTTTCCGTCGCCGAAACGCTACCTCCGGAGGAAGTCGCGCCGGCTGAGGAGGTATGGCTTGAGCTTGTAGAATGTGAGCCCGACGAGGAATTTGAAGAGGACGACGAGCCGGAGGAGGCGTTGCCGGAGCTTGAGCCGGAATTTGACGAGGAAGCTCCGCCGGAGCCATTGGAGCCGCCGCCGTTACTGCCTGACGACGTATTTTGATTTTGGCTTTGGTTTTGATTCTGATTCTGATTCTGATTTTGGTTTTGATTCTGACTTTGCTCAACATATGTGCCCATTACGGTGCCGTCCGTCATTTCATAAAGCCTTGCCCCGCCGTTGTAAAGTCTGTCGAGCGCCGCCATCGCGCCCAGCGCCTGTTCGCTCGCCATAGCGTCGGAGCCGCCGCCCTGAGTATGCGCAAAGCCGCCGTCGCCGCACCTAAAGCTCATAAGCGAGTCGATAAGATTTATGCCGTTTTTTATGAAGCGCGCATCGCTTTGCGGTTCAAGCCCGAGAGAGCAGAGCGCTATAATCACCTGACTGACGCTCTCGCTGTTCACCGTCGAAAACGAGGAATATCCGCCGTCACCGCGCTGCGCAGAGGAAAGGAAGTCAAGGCTTTCGTTTATTATCTGAGCGACGGTCTTCGTTACCGTTTCTCCTCTGCTGTAGCGAGGAGTATATGTATATTCCCTTGTATCATTTATATATGGGGCAAGCGCCGTGAGCGCCATTGCCGTCGTGTCGGTATCTGATTTTGTCGCCGTTGACAAAATAGAAAATCCGCCGTCCCTGAGCTGATATTTCAATATTTCGCTTATTATATCGGCTCTGGTATAGCTGCTGCCCTCGGGAACGTCCGCCGCGACGCTGTCAAGCGTTATAAGCCCCCATATCCAGCCGTTTATGCCCTGTCTGCCGAGCGGCGCTACATAGCCTCTGTTATAAACCCCGTCGGCGATAAGATTTACTCCTGCTACATTATAAGGGTCTCCGCCCGCCGACTTGACCGCCAAAGCTATTCTGTGATATTCGGTCGCGTTGTCCCTTGACAGCGTTCCGCTCTCGTTGTATTTATTTTTGACATATGAGCTTATCGCGTCGAGAAAATTTTTCGGATAATCCTCAAAGCCAAGGCGACCCATATAGATAGCGAACCATTCATCGCCGGAATTTGTCGCGATTTTCTTGACATAATCCTCGGTAAAAAGGCAGTCGCCCGAGCCGGATATATGCTTTTTCCAATTAAGTATATCATTTGCGGTCGCCCTGAAATCGACAGATGAATAAGCGGCGGCATTGATATCCACCGCTGCAAACAAAGACAGAGCTGTGACAATAGTTAAAAAAGCTGAGATTATCCTTTTCATTTTCATTTTCTTCCTCCTGAGCAAAGACATTGTATATGAAGCGCGGCGCGGTACTGCGCTTCATAATACTTTATTTATGTTTTAATTATTCCTACAATTATTTTTTGGACTATGATAGCATCCGCTATATGTATGCTTCCGTCAAAGTTGGTATCTGCGACGCAATACTCAACATCGTTGAAATTGATAATATCGACCAGATTCTTTTGTATTAAAATCGCGTCGGCAATGCTTATTTGACCATTAAGATCCACGTCGCCTCTTTTTATATTGCCGCGGTCGAGCTCTGTAAAGGTGCTGATCGACCGATCGACCTCAGCTTGAGAGGCCGGTAAATTTTCAGCTGTGAGCTTCATTTTATTAAGGGCATTTATTTTCGGTGAATTTTCCGAGGCATTAGCCCTTGCTATCGCCCTTGTAAGCTCCGTTTTATCGGCTACCGGATAAAAGTCGCTGTGAAAGCCGTGATCGGGCATACCCATAAGATTTGCTATCCCTATTTCGGAACCGCAGTCGAGAGAAAACTGGACTCTTATAACATCGTCGTCATGGACCTCATACTGCGACATCGCAAGCGACAGGCTCTCCGCCGTCGGAGCGTTGACGGTATACATCCAGCCCGAGAAGAAGGTGTAATCCGACTGTCCCAAACTTTCGGGGCTGTAGTCCTCGTCTATTTCCTCGCCGAAAAGCATATCCTCGCCCGTTTCTTCATCGTGACTTATCACCTTGTCGGTAATGTAGGAGGGAATGTTTTCCGTGTGCGGAAAGTCTATGCTTTCAAGATAAAAGCCCGAGGACGTTGAGGCCTCATATGCGATGTTTTTTTCGTCAAGCGCTTTTGTAAAGAGCTTGTCCACCGTATCGCCCGCGTTAAATTCGACCTCGGTCGGCTCCAAAACATATCCGCAGCCGATGGTAAAGGCCTCGACCGATAATACGGCCTTGTGCTTTTCCGGTTCCAGAGCTCCGGCGCTTACGGCAAGCGCAGAGCAGGTCAGTGCGGCCGAGATCAAGCCTGCCGCAATTCTTTTGAGTTTTGTCATTTTTAATTCCTCCGATTAAAATATAGTATGGATTTTTCGGAGAAATAAAAAGCGCCCGACAGGCGCAACAATACTGCTAAAAAACAACAGCACCGCCATTTTCCTCCGAAATGTCAGCTTAAAGTAAGTGCGGCAGGTCTCCTGACTCAAAATCATCCTACCGGCTCGTCTTCCCGACATATTGTCAGTGACATATTGAGCTTTCGTCATTTTTACAGTAGCGGGGACTGCTGCGGATTCTAACCGCATTCCCTTTTAATCATCCGTATGAATGAACCGCAAATACATATTAAGTTGTTTTCAGTGTAACGCAAAGGTGTATTTATGTCAAGCAAATCTTTTCCGGCTTAAAATCGAAATCGCTCAGGCTGCATATGGCAGCGCCGATATCTTCGATTATAAAGCTTTTAAAACGCCAGGGCGACTTATCTTCGGCATGAAGGATTATTTTTTCACCCGATATGTCGAACCAAAAGCTTTTCGGCGCAAGCGAGAACCCAAGCCCACGCGCCTTCATATAGCTTTCCTTCAGGCTCCACAGGATATAAAAATCATCGGTCGGGCTTGCCGAAGCTTTTAAAAATTCCTGTTCTTTTTCATGGAAGGCAATTTTAGCGAGAGAAAAAATATTTTTCCCCTCGTTCTTTTGAATGTCGAGCCCGACCGGCGAATCCGAAATTGCGACGGCGCATATTCCCCCGCTATGAGAAATTGAAACGGAGCGACCGTCCTTTAATCTCGGGCAGCCCCTTTCGTCCTTGTAATATAAGCTCATATCGCCGAGCAGCTCTTTTAAAAGCAGCCCGGCCGCGAGGCAGTCAAGTCTGTCGTCCTCCATTTTCAAGCGGATAAAGCGCTCGTATCTATCGCGGGTCAGCAGCCCTTTTGCGTCGTTTAAGTATGGCCGTACAGATTCACTTAGGGTATAGAGCAGTCTGTTCATATTATCACCGAGGTGTTTTTGTTAAGTATAATCCAATATTTTCTATTTGTCAAATATATAAATTATTTTAAATAATAAACCGCGGTTATGCGCCGCGGCAAAGACTTAAGCTCCACTTTTTTTATTTCTGCTGTACTTCCTGCGCGTAGCCATCCCGCCCCTTATGTGGCGCTGAGCCTTGTTTATTTCGAGAACATTTTTTACCTCGCTGTAAAGTCCGGGGTCCACTCCCCTCAATCTCTCGCTCACGTCTTTATGTACCGTGCTTTTGCTTACGCCGAATTTTTTCGCGGCGCTGCGTACGGTCGCTCCGTTTTCTATTATATATTCTCCAAGCTCGACAGCTCTTTCCTCCACGATTCCCTTCATAATAATCAGCCTCCCGATGATGGATTGATTATTCATTTATATGTAAAAACCGAGAGTTAATATGACTTTTCACTTTCACTTATTTCTGTATTTAAAATTAAAATAAGAGTTGTTTTTATGAAGAGGTTTAATTTTACTAAAAAAGTGCTTTAAGCAAATAATTAATTAGTCTTTTTGTGTTGACAAGTGTCACAATCTAATTTATAATTAAAATATAAATTTATATAAAGGAGAAAATCGATATGATGTTGACAAGAAGCGAAGTTGAAATTATGGAGGTTCTTTGGAAAGAGGGCAAGCCTCTTACCAGTTCCGATATCATCAACTTGTCGGAAAATCGCACGTGGAAAAAAAGCTATGTGCATCTTCTTCTCAATTCGTTGCTCAGCAAAGACATGATCGAGGTTGTTGGCTTTGTTAAAACAACCAAAAATTATGCCCGTACATTCGATGTGAAAATTTCCAAAGAGGAGTACTCTGTAAACCAGTTCACAAATATGCAGAGCTTCAAGGAAACCGACATCCCCAAAATTGTTGCAGCTTTGATAGACAAGACCGACAATGATGAAATCTTTAAAGAATTGGAGGAGATGATCGAGCAAAGAAAGGCAAAATGTATTGAAGGTCAAAAATAACGACCGACACAGATTAAAAATTTTGTTTTTGGCAAAAAGCGGCAGTCCCTGATTTTATTCAAGCTTAATATTACGGATTAAGCGATTCCATGCTTAAATATTACGAATTAAGTGATTCCATCTTGAAAGGAGAGACTTGGCGTGCTCACAAAAAGTGAATTTGAAATTATGGAGCTTTTGTGGCAGGAAGATAAACCTATGACAAGTTCTCAAATTATTGAGCTTTCCGAGGATAGGACATGGAAAAAAAGCTATGTGCATCTTTTGATCAACTCGCTGCTTGAGAAAGATATGATAGAGGTAGTCGGGTTTGTTAAAACAACAAAAAATTACGCGAGAACCTTTCAAGCAAAAGTTTCAAAGGAAGAGTACACGGTTACTCAGTTTACGAGTATGCAAAGCTTTACTCCTAATGATATCCCCAAAATTGTAAATGCCCTAATTTCTCTGACTGATGATATAAATATTTTAGACGAGTTGTCAAAGGTTATCGCAAAGAGAAGAAAAGATCTAAAAAAATGATCCATTCTCTTTTTCGAGCTTCAAAATAATGGTTAGAATTTCTTATGGCGCATTAATTTTTTATTTATAGGATATTAAAGTTTTTTTAACCATTCAAATAAACAAATGATTTTTCAGATTAATCGGGGAGCTTTTGGCAAACCGCATAAAGCTCCCTTGATATATTTTGAATTTAAAAAGCCTTTAAAAAGCTTTAGCTCTTGCGAAGCTCTTTTTTATTACCGCCTAAGAGAACATTTATCACTTTATTTCAAATTAGCGCTTATCTTTCTTGTAGTTTTGATGATATATCAGTAAAAATCAAATGCCTAAACAGATATTTTGAATTTACTAAAGCGAACAGCCTTATGTCGTACGCCTATTACCTATGGGCGTTTTATTGCACCCAAGATGTGAATGTTGCAAACACTTTTTAGCCGGTTACTTGTTGGTTTGAGCTTATTAATTATCTGAGCCTTCGACGGTATATAAAACGCCTGTATAAGCCGATTTTATATCTGTATTTTATTATTGCAATATTATAATAGCCCGTATAAGCTGTATCAAGCTTTGGATAAGCCAGATAATTCGTAATGATCCGCCAAAAATACATATCGGTCGCCTATTTTTGAAACGCGCGCGCATCAAATTTCACACCAACCCTACGCACACATTATTAAAATCATACCGGGAGGAATTAATCATGAAAAAATTAACAAAAGCTATCATTTCTTTATCAATGTGCTCGACAATGCTGTTGAGCAGCGGCGTCATCGCCGGCGCTGCCGAGGTCGCGGCGGAAAATACAGATACTGGCATTTCGACGACAGCCATAAAGCCTGCGGACGAAGTACAAGATACCATTGTATGGAAAAAAATGGTAAAGGACGGGCACATATATAAAAGGCGTTGGAACGTCACAAAGGGCGTATGGGTGGATCCGGAATGGATCCTCGTCAGCTGATATATCGCCTTATTTCACTGCGGATAAGCCGGTGATTTGTTGAGCTTCTAATTTTGCACAAAATTTTAGCCGCGCGATTTTTGAAATTTTTCTCCAAGTACTTGCAATATCCCCAAAAATATTTTAAAATATACCTAAAATATGTTGAGGAGGCCGGAAATGGAGATCTCATTTTATTCAATAATTATGGCTACGTTGACAAGCTCTATATTAATAGCTATTTTGCATTTCGTTTACAGAGTCAAAAAGCTAAGCGAATATTTCGGCTTGACAAGCGTTATTATCCTTTATGTTTTCACTCTTCTGCGGCTTTTCCTACCGATAGAATTTAGCAGCGTAAACGTCGAAATCAAGGATCCGTTTATTTATCCGCATGTTGTAAAATTTATGGAGCGTCCGGTATTTGAACCGTATATCGAATACCAGCAGCAGAATTGCTTCTCTTATATGCACATTGTTTGCATTATAATAGCGATCGGCGCGGGCATAATGCTTTATCGGCTTGTGAAGGAAACAATCTCCTTTAAAAATTCAATTCCTTTTCACCAAAACATCACCGCAACTCATGAACAGTGCATATTGGACTCCGTTTGCGACGAGCTCGGTATCAAGAAAAAAATTAAACTTGTGGTCATAGACCAAGCGTTTTCACCGTTAACATACGGCTTAATATCCCCTGTTATACTCTTGCCTCGCGACAATTTTACCGACGACGAGCTTAAGTTTGTATTCAAGCACGAGCTGAATCATATAAAAAATCATGATTCGCTTTTAAAGCTCCTTGTGGAAATTTATTGTTGTGTATTCTGGTGGAATCCGTTAGTTTATGTTCTTCGCCGAGATGTAGCACATAAAATCGAATTGAGATGCGACCGCAACGCGACCCGCTTCTGTTCGATGAATGAAAAAAGCACATATCTTTACTCGATAATTAAGGTTATGAAAAGTCGCTTTGAAAAAAATGCTTTAGGCGATTCAAAGCAGAGCGCGGATTCGATAACAACGTCGAATTTTGCCGCGAAGCAAGATAAATCATATATTATGGAGCGATTTTCTTTGGTTTTGGATTCTCCAAAAAGAAGCGCGAAGGGTGTTATTAAAAATATTGCCGTATTTTCCTTATGCCTTTTAATTTTCGTTTCATCATATGTGTTTATATTTCGCCCTCACGGCGGCAATCCGCCGCCGGAGGCACTCGAGGGTGTTTCCACGTTGATAGACGAGCGCAATTCGTATTTGCTCAAGCAGCCCGACGGCGGATATTTGCAGATATATAACGACGAGCCGTTTTCCTACATATCCGAAGAAGAATACAACGCCGGCGGATACAAGCCTTATAAGGTCGTGGACGGTTAAAATATCGAAGCGCAGCTTAGGCTTTATAAATTCACGGACGCAATCCCCCTGTGACACGCTCACAGGGGGAAATTTTTTTCAGGCTCTTGTAAGTTTTGGAAAAGAGATATACAATAGTATTGCAACGCTATATATAGAAGAGGTAATGATTTAATGGCACGTTCCAAAGCTCTCGGCTCCCATCAGGTAAATATGCTTGAAGGGCCCCTGCTCAAAAAGATATTGCTGTTTGCGCTGCCGCTTGCAGCGAGCAGTATTATACAGCAGCTTTTCAATTCAGCGGATATTGCCGTAGTCGGCAGATTTGCAAGCAGTCAGGCTCTTGCCGCTGTCGGAAGCAACGGCCCGGTTATAAACATTCTCGTTTTATTGTTTACGGGTCTTTCGGTCGGCGCAAACGTTATAATAGCTCAATATATCGGTCAGGGTGAGCGGAAAAAGGTAAATGACTCCGTACACACTGTGGTATCGCTGTCGCTTATAAGCGGAGTTTTCCTCCTGCTGTTGGGGCAGATCATAGCCCCTCCCCTACTCAGACTAATGAACACTCCGGATGACGTTATAGACCTTGCCACGCTTTATCTCAGAATTTATTTCCTCGGTATGCCCTTTATTATGCTTTATAATTTCGGCTCGGCCATACTCAGGAGCATAGGCGACACCAAGCGGCCGCTTTACTGCCTTATGGCGTCAGGTATTGTCAATGTCGCTCTTAATCTGCTGCTGGTTATTGTTTTCAATATGAGCGTCGCGGGAGTCGGCATAGCGACAGTTATTGCCGATATGATAAGCGCGGGACTTGTTATGTATTTTCTTATTACCGAGCAAAACGAGGACATAAGGGTAAATTTGAAAAAGCTCAGTTTGAAAAAAGAATACCTTATCAAGGTGTTTAAGATAGGCGCGCCCGCCGGCGTTCAGGGCATGGTATTTTCTCTTTCCAACATATGCATACAGACCTCTATCAACAGCTTTGGCTCCGACGCCGTTGCCGGCTCCGCCACTGCTTTAAACTTTGAATACATTACATATTTTATTATAAGTGCGTTTAACCAGACTGCCGTGACCTTTACGAGCCAGAACTACGGAGCCGCAAAGCTCGACCGCTGTAAGACTGTTCTCAGGCTCAGCCTCTTGTCCGGCTGTATTATCTGCGCGGTCGTCAGCGCTGTATTTATTTTGGGCAGCGGATTTTTTGTCAGGATTTACACAACCGACGAAAACGTAATACCCTATGCTCTTACAAGAATGACTCACGTTATGCTCATTGAATTTGTGACCGGGTTTTACGAGATAACCGGCGCGGCTCTTCGCGGGATAGGGCACTCTCTGCTGCCTGCCGTGCTCACCATATTCGGCTCGGTCGTATTCAGGATCGTTTGGATATACACCGTTTTTGCCTGCTTCAATACCTTCGACTGGCTTATGAACGTCTACCCAGTTTCCTGGGTTATAACTGGCGTTGCGGTCACTGCGTCGTATCTTGTTATACGCCGGAAGGAGTTTGACAGGATAGAGCGTGCGCGGGCGGCGCGATGACTCGTTTTTACTGTGTGCCGGAGGCAAAGCTGTTCGGGCGGCGACGGCAGGATTCCGCCGATTACGGCGGAATCCTGCGAAAGCGCGGCGGCGGGAGAGGCTTCTAAACGAGGTTAGTCCCTGCCCCGCCGCGTTTTCATGCGCGGCGAAGCCGCGCGGTCGCCGCCCGAACCCTGTCGCCCTTAAAAAAACTATAAAAGCTCACAAGCGCCGCCTGAAGCAGCGTAAGAACCGATCTGAGGACGGGCGCAAATCAAGCCATTTTATCCCCTAAAATCCTTGACAAGCGCATTTTTTTTTGCTATATTTATGTGTAGCTAAATTGCCAAAAGCTTATATGATAAAGGCTATGACTAAGAGAGTAGGTCGCTGTTGAAAATCACAGAGAGTCCGCGTGCGCTGAAAGCGGATATGAGTAGACTGCGATTGAAGATCACTTATGAGCCCCACGCTCGAGAGAAATTGTAGAGCGCGGCGTAATCCTGCGTTAAGGGTGCTCCACGGAATAAGCTTCTCCGTTTGAAGCTTATATCAGTATTCCAGACAGGTGGTTATGAGTTTTCAGTCTCATCCTATTACGGATGAGGCTTTTATTTTTCAGGAGGTAAATTTATGTATAAAAAGGTTTCTTCTAATCTCAACTTTGTTGACAGAGAACAGCAGACAGAAAAGTTCTGGAAAGAGAATGACATCTTTGAAAAATCAATGAAGGCGCGCGAGGGCTGCAAGACCTACACCTTCTACGACGGTCCGCCGACCGCAAACGGCAAGCCGCATATCGGTCACGTTCTCACCCGCGTTATCAAGGACACAATACCGCGATTCATGACGATGAAGGGGTATATGGTTCCGAGAAAGGCAGGCTGGGACACGCACGGTCTGCCGGTCGAGCTTGAGGTTGAAAAGCTGCTCAACATTGACGGCAAGGAACAGATAGAGTCGTACGGTCTTGCGCCGTTCATAGATAAGTGCAAGGAAAGCGTATGGAAATACAAGGGAATGTGGGAGGAATTTTCCGACCGAGTAGGCTTTTGGGCGGACATGGACAACCCGTATGTAACCTACCATGACGACTATATCGAATCCGAGTGGTGGGCGCTGAAGCAGATATGGGAGAAAAAGCTGCTCTACAAGGGCTTTAAAATCGTCCCCTACTGCCCAAGATGCGGAACGCCGCTTTCCTCTCACGAGGTTGCGCAGGGCTACAAGGACGTTAAGGAGCGCTCTGCGGTAGTCCGCTTCAAGGTAAAGGACGAGGACGCGTATATCCTCGCGTGGACAACAACGCCTTGGACGCTTCCGTCGAATGTCGCGCTCTGTGTAAATCCCGATGAAAATTATGTAAAGGTAAAAACAGCGGACGGCTACACATACTATATAGCCGAGGCGCTTGCGGAAGCAGTGCTCAGCGGAGATAAGCCGTCGGCTCCGTTTGAGATTCTCGAAACATACAAGGGCAAGGAGCTTGAGTACAAGGAGTACGAGCCGTTGTTCGGCGGAGCCGAGGAGATAATAGAACGTCAGCACAAAAAGGCATACTTCGTCACCTGCGACGGCTATGTAACGCTCACCGACGGTACGGGCGTTGTTCACATTGCGCCGGCATTCGGCGAGGACGACGCAAAGGTCGGCAGGAACTACGACCTCCCCTTTGTTCAGCTCGTCGACGGCAAGGGCAACATGACAAAGGAAACGGATTACGAGGGAGTATTCTGCAAGGACGCGGACAAGCAGATACTCATTGACTTGGACAAAAAGGGGCTGCTCTTTGACGCGCCGAAATTCGAGCACAGCTATCCGCACTGCTGGAGATGCGACACTCCGCTCATATATTATGCGCGCGAATCCTGGTTCATAAAGATGACGGCGGTCAAGGACGACCTTCTCAAAAATAACGACACGGTAAACTGGATACCCGAATCAATCGGCAAGGGGCGCTTTGGCGACTGGCTGAGCAACGTGCTCGACTGGGGCGTTTCAAGAAACAGATATTGGGGTACTCCTCTGAATATATGGGAATGCGAATGCGGTCATCAGCACTGCGTCGGCAGCCGTCAGGAGCTTTTTGAAATGAGCGGAAACGAGGCGGCAAAAACGGTCGAGCTACACCGCCCGTATATCGACGAGATAACTCTCACCTGCCCCGAATGCGGCAAGCCGATGCACAGAGTTCCCGAGGTTCTCGACTGCTGGTTTGACTCGGGAGCTATGCCCTTTGCACAGCACCACTATCCGTTTGAAAACAAGGAGCTGTTTGAGCAGCAATTTCCGGCGGACTTCATCTCTGAGGCTGTCGATCAGACAAGGGGCTGGTTCTACACCTTGCTTGCGGAATCCACACTGCTGTTTAACAAAGCGCCGTACAAAAACGTCATAGTTCTCGGTCACGTTCAGGACGAGAACGGTCAAAAGATGTCCAAGTCAAAGGGCAACGCGGTGGACCCGATGGACGCGCTGAAAAAGCACGGTGCGGACGCAATACGCTGGTACTTCTCCGCCAACAGCGCGCCATGGCTCCCGAACAAGTTCCACGACAAGGCGGTCATAGAGGGTCAGCGCAAGGTGCTTTCAACGCTTTGGAACACCTACGCCTTCTATATCCTCTACGCAGACATAGACAAATTCAACCCCAACGACTACGAGCTTGAATACGACAAGCTCTCCGTTATGGACAAGTGGCTGCTTTCAAGGCTTAATTCTACTGTCAAGAGCGTTGACGAAAATCTCTCAAATTACAGAATACCCGAAACCGCAAGGGCGATACAGACCTTTATAGACGAGATGTCAAACTGGTATGTAAGGCGCTCGCGCGCAAGGTTCTGGAGCAAGGAGATGCAGCAGGACAAGATAAACGCGTATATGACGCTTTACACCTCTCTGCTTACGATTTGCAAAGCGGCGGCTCCGATACTTCCGTTTATCACGGAGGACATTTATCAAAACATAGTCCGCAGCGTTGACTCAAGCGCGCCGGAGAGCATTCACCTTTGCGACTTCCCGTCATGCGACGAGAGCATGATAGATTTACAGCTTGAAACAAATATGGAACATCTGCTCGACGCCGTCGTGCTCGGCCGCTCATGCAGAAACGCCTCAAACATCAAGACCAAGCAGCCGGTTGCAAGAATGTATATTAAGGCTGACTGGGAGCTTTCTGATTATTTCAAGGATATTATCGCCGGCGAATTAAACGCCAAGGAGGTAGTATTCACCTCGGACGTAAGCGGCTTCACCTCCTATTCGTTCAAGCCTCAGCTCAGAACCGTAGGCCCCAAATACGGCAAGCTGCTCGGCGGAATCAAGTCATACCTTGCCGAGGTTGACGGCAACGACGCTATGGCTCGGCTAAAGTCCGACGGGGCGCTCAATTTCGAGGTAAACGGCAAGGCAGTATCTCTCGCCGAGGAGGATCTCCTTATAAGCGCGGAGCAGGCTCCCGGATATGTGAGCGCGTCCGACAACGACATAACCGTCGTAATCGACACTAACCTTACCCCCGAGCTTATCGAGGAGGGCTTTGTGCGCGAGATCATAAGCAAGGTTCAGACTATGCGCAAGGAGGCGGGCTTTGATGTTATTGACAAGATAAAGCTCTATGTTTCCGGCAACGACAGGATAGCGGATATAATGAACGGCAACGGCGATAAAATAAAATCGGAGGTGCTCGCGACCGAGATAATCACCGGCTCTGCCGCCGGATATACAAAGGATTGGGATATTAACGGCGAGAGCGTCACCATTGCGGTCGAAAAGATTTAAAATATAAAAAATATAAATTAAAAAAGCAGATATTAAAAATCCCTTGGGAGCAGTTCAACGGGCTCTCAAGGGATTTTGGTTTGGTATGGTATGACTTATTTTAAACGAATAAAGCGCTATTTATCCTCCTTCGGCAGCTTTTTGAAGAAGCTGACCGCGAAAAGGATAGACGGCAAAAACGAAAGCAAATACGACAGCGGCTGCGCCTCCTGCACTCCGCTTATACCTCTTAAATTTGCAAGTATCAAAAGCGTTGGCAGAAAAAACAAGCCGTTCCTAAGTGACGACAGCACAGACGCGCTGAGCCTCTGCCCCGTGCTTTGGAGCTGCATCTCGATTATCGCGCAGGGCGGCAAAAACAGCAGGGCTATACACTGCAATATTAAAGCCCACGAGCCGATCTCAATAACCGTTGCATCGTTGCGGAAAAGACTTATAAGACTGCCGGAAAATATAATTACGGGTATGATGAGTACAATCAATATTATCTCGGACAAAAACGTCGTGAAGGCAAAGCCCTTTCTCACGCGGCTGTATTTCCCCGCGCCGTAATTAAACGCGCTGACCGGCTGAAAGCCCTGACCTACTCCGATTATGATTGACAGCACGAGCATGGATATTCTTGAAACTATGCTCATTGCGGCGACCGCCGCGTCGCCCCCGTAAAGCGCCGCCTCATAGTTGAGCAGGACTGTCGTCACGCTGTTTAGCCCCTGTCTGAGCAGGCTCGGAAGTCCCGTTGTCACGATATTTAATATCGTCCTTATTTTAAGCGTTACCTTTTTGATAGATATTCTGCTCTGAGTTTTTCTTCTCAGGAACATACTCAAAAGTATGCAAAAGCTCAACAGCTGAGATATTGCGGTTGCAAGTCCGGCTCCCGCGATTCCCATATTAAATACAAATATGAACAGCGGGTCGAGCCCTATATTTACGACTGCGCCCGTGAACAGTCCTATCATTCCGAGCGCGGCCCGCCCCTCAAAGCGCAGTATATTATTCATAATGAAGCTCGTCGTTATAAACGGCGTTGCCGCTAAAATATATATCAGATAGTTTATGGCGTAAGGCGCTATTGTTTCGGTACTGCCCAAAAGCATAACGAGCGGATTTATAAATATAAATCCCGCCGCCGCTATCAGCGTACTCACGGCAAGAGTCATGAAAAATCCGGTCGAGGCGATTATACTCGCGTTTTCGTCGTCCTTACTGCCGAGCATTCGCGAAATTATACTTCCCGCGCCCTGACCGAACATAAAGCCCACCGCTTGAATTATAGCCATATATCCGAAAACGACCCCGACCGCGCCGCTCGCACTGTTTCCGAGCTGACCGACAAAGGCTGTGTCCGCCATATTATACACATTCGTAACGAGCATACTTATTACAGTCGGAACAGATAACCTGATTATCAGCGACGAAACCGGCGTTTTTGTCATAAAATCATACTGCGATCTTGATTTACTGCTCATCTGTCTACCCCATTCCCATATTACAACACTGTCGCGGGCTTGATACAGCGAGCTTACCAAGCCTTTATCCGATTTAAATCTATTATAACACCAAAGTATAAATTTCTCAAATCGAACCGAGAAAAAAGCTGATTTTTACAATCTTCGGCTTTGTTTGAGGCTGTGCGTGGCTTTATAGCGCCGCTTTGACAGAGGCTTAAACCGGCGAGGCATATTATCACTTGAAAACCTATCAAATATATGGTAATATAGTATAAAGTCTTGAAAGGCGGTTTTGAAATTGAAAATATCAACTAAGGGGCGGTATGCGCTCCGTATGCTTTTAGACCTTGCCGAGCACAAAAACGACGGCTTCATAGCTTTAAAGGATATTGCCGCTCGTCAGAATATTTCAAAGAAGTACCTTGAGCAGATAGTTCCCGTGCTGAACAAATCGGATATATTGAGCACGAACAGGGGGTATCAGGGCGGCTACAAGCTCGCAAAGCCGCCGGAAAAATACACCGTCGGGGATATTCTGCGCCTTACCGAGGGCAGCTTGACTCCCGTCGCCTGTCTTGACCGCGATCCGATAGAATGTGAAAGGCGCGACGATTGTCTTACCTTACCGATATGGCAGGGGCTTAATCGGGTGATCAGCGAATATCTCGACGGCATCACCTTGCAGGATATTCTTGATATGCACAACGAGAGAGCCGCCAACGATTATGTTATTTAAGGGAATGATTTTTATTTTGCAGCTTGCTTACCGCAGCTTTACCGACTTGCACCGGTAAAGCTGTTTTTTGTTGTGTGCTTCGGCATTAAGAAAACACTCTTTAGACAAGCAAAGCGCGGGCTTTTTACACCCGCGCTGTCTTTATAGGTAAAATATTTTATTTAATCAAATGTAATTGCTTATATCGAGCTTTATTCTTTCTTTTGCTTTTGAGCAAGACAAACGCTGACGCGAGCATTGCGACAAGCGCAAGTGTGAACACAAAATAATTATCGCCCGTATTCACTGTTCCCGCTGATTTGCCTTGACTGCCGGTCGATGATGACGCTCCGCTGTTGCCGCTGTTATTGCCGCTGTTTGCGTTGTTTCCGTTATTAACGCCATTACCGTTATTGCTATTGCCGTTGTTGCCGCTTCCGCCGTTATTATCCGAGCCGTCGGGCGTAGGAGCAACTGTTTCCGCCTGAGTATCGTCCTCCGTCGAATTGGTGTTCGGTTGAGTGTCGGCGGGCTGAGTTTCGCTCGGGTCGGTGTCCGGTTGGGTGTCGGCGGGCTGAGTTTCACTCGGGTCGGTGTTCGGCTGAGTGTCGGCAGGCTGGGTTTCGCTCGGGTCGGTGTTTGGCTGGGTGTCGGCGGGTTGGGTTTCAGTCGGGTCGGTGTTTGGCTGGGTGTCGGCGGGTTGGGTTTCGCTCGGGTCGGCGTCCGGCTGAGTTTCTGCGGGTTGAGTTTCGCTCGGGTCGGTGTTAGGTTGGGTGTCGGCGGGCTGGGTTTCGCTCGGGTCGGTGTTTGGCTGGGTTTCAGTTGGATTGGTTACAGGAGGCAGTTCCTTTTGAAAGTCCGCCCAATATTCAAGTAACGATTTACCATCATAAATAAGCACTTGGTCTCCAAATTCATTTTCACACTCAATTTGATTTTTTAAATGCTCAGGAAGTTTACTGAACAATTCATCATATGTAAGATAATTATACAAAAAAGATGTTGTCCTACCAATATTAGAACCATAATAATTATTAATAAATTGTAATTTTGAAAAACTATTAAGATTCGGTAATTTAACTAAATTATTATCCTCAACATTTAAAACTGATAAAGTTTCAGACATATCACCTATCTGTGATATATCTATTAAGTTATTTTTCCTTGCAATTAGAGTATCTAATCTTAATTGTTCAATTCCATCTAAACTTTTTAAATTATAATTTGATTCAACAATAAGTATCTTTACATTAATAAAAAGGTTTAATCCTTTTAATGATGAGATCTGATTTTCTTCATTACTTCTTATTCCTAATGAAATAATCTTATTTGCCTCATCTTCTTTTTGTATAAGTCCATCATTATTCATATCACATTGCTCAAGTAAGATATTGTACAATGCAGTATCAGGTACTCCGTTTTCATCATTGGTTATGATGTTATCTGATGATGTATCCTCAGTCGGTTGGATTTCAGACGGGTCGGTGTTGGGTTGGGTGTCGGCGGGCTGAGTTTCGCTCGGGTCGGTGATATCAGGTGTTTGAGACGATAACCACCATTCCAAATTAGTTTCCAACCTACCATCAGGTCCTACTTGCCGTCCATCAAAATCTTCTAATAGTGATTTTGGTAATTTATTTAGCATTTCACTTTTGGTAAGTTTGTTATAATCAAAATTAGTAGTGTGTACTAGATAAACTGATGCACGCAAATTAGAGAAATGTCTAATATCAGGTAATTTTTCTAATTGATTATGTGATACATCAAGAAATACTACTTGAGGTAGATTTTTTATTTCATCAATATCTACTAAATTATTATAACTTAAATTAATAGTGTCAAGTTTTGTAAGCTTTTTAGCATTCATACCTTTTAAACTAGTAAGATTATTACCCCTTAAATAAAGTCCTGTAATATTAGTAAGAAATGATATTCCCCGAATGTCATTAATATTCAAACCAGCTAAACTTAATTCCTCGATAGTTTTTGCTTTTCCAACCGTTAATTCTTGGTCACTGCTTAAACCCGCATTTCTCAAAACACCATTATACAAATTCACGTCCGGTATTCCACTCTCGTCATTCCTTATCACATAGTCATCGGGATAATCTACATCTTCTGACGACGATGCATTCGCCGTTACAGGCACTGCGGCAAGCATTATCAGCATCGCAAAAACAAGCAATATTGCTATGCCGCTTTTGCTGCGGTCGAGTGAGCCTCTCATTTTTACATCTTTCTTCGAGCGTTTTTCATTCATTTTTAAAAACCTCCTATAAATAAAAAGTGCGCAGCCGAAGCTACGCACTAAAAACACATAGCTCCTTTTGCTGCGAAACAAATTTTCCATAAATTACGAAAAGTGTATATGAAAATAGAGCATGCATTTTTACAAAGAAAAATACACAATCCGTAATTTTAGGATATTAAATTTGTTTCGCACCTTAATTTTAGCATATCGGCTTTTGTTCCGCAAGTGATTTTTGGATATTTTATGCAAAATTTTCGCCGACTGACGTTACTGTTTTGCTGCGCTGCGGCAAGATACATACAAGCGAGTCTTTATTTTTTTACATCTTTTTTGAGCGTTTTTTATTCATTTTTAAAAACCTCCTATAAATAAAAAGTGCGCAGCCGAAGCTACGCACTAAAAACACATAGCTCCTTTTGCTGCGAAACAAATTTTTCATAACTTATAATAGTGTGTGAAAATAGAGCATGCATTTTTACAAAGAAAAGCACACTATTTAAGTTACAAAATTAAATTTGTTTCGCACCTTAATTTTAGCATATCGACTTTTGTTCCGCAAGTGATTTTTGGATATTTTATGCAAAATTTTCGCCGACTGACGTTACTGTTTTGCTGCGCCGTGGCAAGATACATACGAGCGAGTCTTTATTTTTTTACATCTTTTTCGAGCGTTTTTTATTCATTTTCGAAAACCTCCTATAAATAAAAAGTGCGCAGCCGAAGCTACGCACGAAAAATACATAGCTCCTTTTGCTGCGAAACAAATTTTTTTCATGCAATACGCGTGTAAAAAACCGAGCCTGTATTTTTACCGAAGTAAAATACACGCGTTGATACATGAAAATTATTCAAATTTGTTTCGCACCTTAATTTTAGCATATCGACTTTTGTTCCGCAAGTGATTTTTGGATATTTTATGCAAAACTTTCGCCGACTGACTATACTGTTTTGCTGCGCTGTGGCAGAGAGTGTTCGGGCGGCGACCGGCAGCTTCCCGCCGCAGGCGGGAAGCTGCAAAAACGCGGCGGCGGGAAGGTGCGGCGGCGGGGCAGAAAGTGATCCCCGCCGCGTTTTCGAGCGCGGCGGAGCCGCGCGGGTCGCCGCCCGAACACTTTGTCGCCCGCTTAAAGTCACTGAGGCGGACAGGCGGCAAGCACAGACTATTTATCCAAATTTGCCCCGCAGTCATCCCCAAAACGCGGCAAAAGCCCGACGTATTCATGGTACTTATGCGGTCTTACCGGCCTTTCAAACGGGTATGTGCGAAAATGCAAAAGCAGGCATTCGCCAATATCCTTATAATCCTTTACATATTCATATCCGACAAGCTCGCCGTTTTTGATACGCTTTTTGTTTAAATTGTGATAAGGGTACATAATTTGCCTCCAAATTGTTGAAGAATATATAAACGCCAATAGAATAATTTTAATTTAGTGGAATTTTTTGCCCGACGGTGCTATAATCTTAATAATGTATTTTTGCAAAACACCTTTTGAAAGGAAAGATAACTATGGCTAAAATATTAGTATCAGGTCTTATAAATGTAGAAACATCTGTAAAGATAAAGGAGTTCCCGATAAACTACTTCCCTATTGATTACAAATCATTCGGAATCGAGTCAAACGTTTCCGGCGTGGGCTTTAATCTTTGCCGAGCATATGCGACGCTCGGCGACGAGGTAAGGTTTATATCCATGACCGGCACGGACGCGACGGCGCGCACGATTCGCGACGCGCTGGCGGCAAACAATATTTCGGATAAATATATTAAGCCTATACTGAAGGGAACGCCGGTTTCGGTCGTTCTATATGATGAAAGCGGCAGGAGGCAGATACATAACGATTTGAAGGACATTCAGGAAAACAATTACGATTTCTCCGACGATGTTCTCGAAGATATAGATGTAGTCTGCGCCTGCAACATCAACTTCAACCGCCCGCTTTTGTCGCTTGCGAAAAAGCAGGGCAAGCCCATTGCGACGGACGTTCATGTTCTGAGCAATATAGACGACGAATATAACCGCGAATTTATGGACGCGGCCGATATTCTGTTTTTAAGCGACGAGGCCATCGCCTGCGATTATCGCGAATTTTTGAAGGCGATACATCAGCGCTACAACAGCAAGCTCATTGTTTTGGGCATGGGCAAAAACGGCGCGCTGCTCTTTAACGGAGAGGATCATTCGTTTACCGAATTGCCCGCGCACTGCATAGGCGAGGTTAAAAATACGGTCGGCGCGGGCGACGCGCTGTTCAGCTCTTTTATTCATTATTACGCGAAGGGACTCGCGCCGGCAGAGGCGCTTGACCGCGCACAGCTATTCGCGGCTATGAAAATACAGCACTCCGGCGGTGCGGAGGGCTTTCCGAATGAAAGAGAGCTTGATGAAAAATTCACGGAGATAAAAGCGTAATTGTGATTTTCAGAATAAAATAAAAAAACGGGTCTGAACCCGTAAAAAGCCGTGAAAAAGATAAAATTTAATAAAAATGGCGTAAACAAGCCGTTTTTGAGGTGTTAATTTTCGGAACATTTCAAAAACGGCTTGTTTTTTTTCATTTTATTTGCAAAGAAAATCCCGCGTTTTTTGGAGTAAAAGCTCCGCGAGCGCGGGATTAAAATTTTTTAAACGCAGTCTTTAAAAATGCTTAAAAACCGCTTTAAATCGGCTTTTAAAGGAATTTCAACAGCTTGCTTTTATAGTGAAAATAATAAATTCCAATGCCAAATAAATATTTGTTTTTTAGAAAGCGCTTGGTCTTCCCATTCTCATGGGGTTTTTTGTGATTTTTAAAAATAACAAATACGGCGATAAACAATATACCAATTGTATAAATATACGTTATTTTTGCATATTTATACATTTTGAGCACATTTTGTGGAAAATGCACAAAAACAGCGAAAGAAAAATCCGGATCAAATAATGTCGTTTTCATCTAAAACAGCGATAACCTTGCCCGCAAACAGAACCTCATCGTAGTCGTGTATCTTTATCGGTTTGTACTTTGGATTTAAAGAAAGTAGCTCGCCGCGTCCGAATTTTTTGACAAATGCTTCGCTGTTTACAATAAAGACTCCAAATTCACCCTCAGTGAGTTTCATATCTTTTTTTATGAGCAGTTTATCGCCGTCGTGATAGCGCGGTTCCATACTGTCGCCGGACACACTTATAACAAAATCAGCTGCCGTGACGGCCGGAGAATCAAGGACGCTAATAAATTCATAAGGCGAATCATTATCAAGAAAATTTCCCGTGCCGGCAGAAGCAGGCTGCGAATAATTTTTGAGCATGACGACAGGGCGTTCATCGACGGGAGTACTGTCCGGCTCGGAGATCCGGACAATATTATCAGGCATAGTCGGTTTGTTTTTTTCAATTGTATGCAGCATGGGATCGTCCGTGCGGCCGAGGAGATAGTCAACGGAACAATTAAGATAGTCAGCAATTTTAGCTAGGCTATCAAATGCCACAGATCTTCCATGTAGCATATGAGAAAATGTATTTGAGCCTAGTTGACAATTTTCCAAAATTTTTTTTAAGGAGATATTTTTATGTTTGGCGAAATCTTTTATTTTGTTCGCTACTATAGGCGAATCATACATATTTAATGCATTCATTTTGTTCAATCCTCCTATATCGCTAAATATAGCGATATATTATTGACAATCGCCAATAATGGCGATATAATGTGACTATGGTTGATACTGTTTTAATGATACCATAGTCACATTTTTAAAACAAGGAGGAATATTGATGAATATCGCAGAAAATCTCGTTAAATTACGCGAAGAAAAGGGATTTGCTCAAGATTCTCTCGCTGAACGGGTTGGTGTGTCGCGCACAATGATAACGCACATTGAACGCGGAGTTAAAATTCCCTCACTGGCACTTGCTTATGAAATCGCTAAGGCCCTTGACTGCACCATAGATGACCTGTGCAAGGAGGAGGCTTAAGATGGAAAAGCTAATAGCTGAACTTGATGAGACGATCTGTACCTTATGCAAAAGACTTCGGAATGGCGGAATCTACGACGGCAAAACAATAGAATTTACGTCCGCAATTACCTCTCTGATGGCAGAAAGAAATAGTGCGCTGGATCGCAGAGATAAATTCGAGGGATGGAAGAGGCTTATAGGTACATACAGCACCGATTCTGGAGAAAAAGAATCGGATAATACAGAGCAAAGTACCCCTGCCGCTGAGTTTAGAACATATGACAACGCTTACATGAATGTCGGAGAAAATCTCAAGAATCGACGTACGCTTAAGCGCATGAGTCAAACTGAATTGGCTGAAAAAGCCGGATGTGGACAAGGAATGATTGCACATATCGAAAGAGGAGTGAAAATTCCCTCACTGGCACTTGCTTATGAAATCGCAAAAGCCCTCGATTGCACCATAGATGACCTGTGCAGAGAGGAGGGCGTGTAATATGGAGAAATCAACCTACATAAAAACGCGCTGTTCTGTTGACGACATCAAATTTTGCTACTCACCCATCAACGGAACATACTTCATATGTCAAAATGATAAGCTTTTGTTTGAAAGCAGACTGCCGCTTGCGGTCTGGTTTCAGTACAGCAGAACAGTCGAGGAATATATGAAGAGTGAATTTTCCAAAGAGGGGTTTAATCAACGTAAAACGCATATTAACATCGACGGGTATGAGCTGAGACATGAAGACGGCGCAAAAGTATACACAATTCACTGCGCGGATGGGTCTGAAACTCAATATAGCGACGCAGATCAGGCGTGGAACAGATATTGGAAAACAGTCAATCAATATATGCAGCATAAAATATCGAATATGCTCAGGCGAAAAGTAATTAACGCGATGAAGGAGGCAAACGGATGAATATCGGGGATATGCACGCAGGATATACCGTAATCGGCAAGATAGAGGACAGATGCGTAATAGCACATTCTCCTACAGCTCCGGAACCGTGGGTAGTGTGGAGGCTGGATTATCGCGGTGAAGCATACAGCGGATATTACACATCCGACCGCAAGTCCGCCATAGGTGAATTTATAGAGAGAGGTTTCCAGCTTGACTTACAAGAATGTTAGGAGGACGAACATAAAAATGAATAATACATACCGCAGTAAGGTTTATACGGAAAGACCGGATTACGCAGACTTCGACGCACCGGCAAAATTTGAAGCTATTAAAAGCATAATCGCAAAGCGGTTGACTCAACATCCAAAGGTAATATGCTCTTACTCGGGCGGCTCTGACAGCGACATATTAATTGATTTAATAGAACGCACCCGCGCTATGATGGATTATCAGCTGCCGCCGGTCAAATATGTATTTTTTAACACAGGCTTAGAAATGCAGGCGACTAAGGATCACGTCAAAGATACAGCCCAAAAGTACGGCGTAGAAATTGAAGAATGCAGACCTAAAATCAGCATAGTGACAGCGGCAAAAAAATACGGCATTCCGTTCATGTCAAAGGCAATGAGTGCAAGGCTCGGCGAATGGCAAAGGAAAGGTATACCGCTATCAATAGCGAAAGAATATGCGGATAGCGAGAATAAAGCCGAAAAGCGTAAGGAGTTTGACGAACGATTCCCCAAATGTAAAAATACAATTAATTTTTTGTGCTGTTGCAATTCTGCTGGTGTATTACAGACAAATAAACAATTAACAATTAACGCGAGCCGATATATGCTTGATTTTATTCGTGACTGCCCGCCCGATTTTCAAATTAGTGCGAAATGTTGTAATTATTGTAAAAAAGAGCCAGCGAAGCGAATTGAAAAAGATTATGAATTGATTATAACGGGTGAAAGGTACGCAGAGGGTGGAGTTAGGTCAGTAAACGGGAAATGCTTTGCAGAAACGGCAACAGGGCAATTCAAATTGCGCTCGCTGTATTATGTAAGCAATAAAGACAAGGCGTGGTACAAAGAACATTACGGCATAAAATATTCGGACGCGTATGAGGTTTACGGATTAACACGGACAGGCTGTTGCGGTTGTCCAATCTCCTACAAAGCGGTTGACGATTTGGAATTAATACGACCCTATGAGCCGAATGTCGTCAAAGCGGCGTGGAACATTTTCGGAAAGTCCTATGAATACCGAAAAAAGTACAACGAATATAAGGCAAAACGAAGGAGGATGAGTAATGGAAAGAATAACAAGACGTGAAGAAGGCGAAGCATTCTGGAACGGAAAAGATTACTGTGAGGACGCGCAAGACCTTTGTGAAAATTACGGCTTTAATTGCTCGATCTGTCCCCTGGGAATGGTTCTTGAGAGGCTGTGTCAGTACGAGGACACAGGCATAGAACCGGAAATGATCTCCGTGCTTGCGAACAGATACATAGCCGAACAAGGGAAAAGAAAAAAATAGTCGAAACCGCCGCGTATGCACGCGCGACGGTCTGCCGGAGATGGTCGCCCGGCACTGATGAGATAGACCAAAACGGTTGATACAGCCCGCTCATGTGATGCTTACACTATTTTGACATCGTGAAATCTCCGTCTTTGGGATTATCCAAAAAATACGCGACAGAACGGAGCTTGTAGCCTTTTTTGAGAAGAGTTCGGACAAGCTCGCTGTCCTTTGTGTGGATAGTCACAGGCTTCACTTTAAATTTTGTGGGAGAATTAAAGCAAAGCCTTGCATACTTGAATTTTTTCACTTTATCACCCCCTTCAATTTCTAAATGAAGTGGGCTGTATTAACCACATTATATCTTGCATTTACAAATTTTTCAATTGAACTCTAAAGTCGAAACCGCCGCAAGGCGGTCGGTAAGAGACGACCTACTTACCCTGATGATGACAGGTCGCGGAAGGAGGGTGTAATTTGTACCTCACAGCTAAGGAGTATGCAACATTAAAAGGGTTTAGCAAACAATATATACAATTGTTGTGTAAGGAAGGCAAGGTTCCCGCCGAGCTGACATATAACAAAAACAACAAGCCAAAGTACCTAATCCCTTTTGAAAGCCTGCCGACGGAGCTGCAATACAAATATATTCAGTTAAAGCAGAACGACGGAAAGGCGGATAAAGCGCCGAATCAAAAGAAAAATAAGCCTAAGACGAAAAAGGGAGCTGTAAAGTATGATGATTTGTCGCCTGAACAGCGCGAAGAAGCAGCGCTCTGGGTCAAGGTTATCAAAGACTGGCACGATTTCAGGGATAACTACGACGGCAAGCGCATGGATGCGACGCAAGCCTTCATAGCGCGATCTAACTACGGACTGCATTTATCCGAAAGCATATTATACCGTAAATGGAACATATACCGCGAGGGCGATATAGCGGGATTGGTCGATATGCGCGGACACGCCAAAAAGGGACACACAAGCGTCAACGAGCTCATATGGCAAGGTATTCTGTACTACTACCTCGACGAGAGCCGGAAGTCGCTTCAATTCTGCGTTAAGCTCGCCGAGGAGTGGATAAAACAAGAACACCCCGAGCTGCTGCCGGAGATGCCGAGCTATACGAACGTGTACCGTCGGATGACACACGAGGTCAACGACGCGCTCAAGGTTTTCGGCCGCGAAGGTGAAAAGGCTTACAGAGATAAATATGGATTCTTCATTGCCCGCGAATACGAATCGATGTATTCAAACGAGTGGTGGGTAGCAGATAACCATACCTTCGACGTGATGATAATGGGTTCAAACGGCAAACCGATAAGAGCGTACTTAACGGCGTTTATGGACGCTTTAAGCGGCGTTTTCACGGGCTGTTATGTAACCACCGCGCCAAGCTCTCAGGCAACTATATACGCCCTGCAGCGCGGAATCCGCAAGTACGGAATACCGGAACATATTTATGTGGATAACGGACGCGAGTTTTTAAATAAGGACGTCGGCGGCTTAGGGCACCGCCAGAAAAAAAGCACAGAGGGACAATTCGCCCCGCCTCCGATCTTTGCCCGCTTGGGAATAGAAATGGAAAACGCTCAGGTGAGAAATGCGCGTACAAAGGTTATTGAAAGGCGCTTCAGAGATCTTAAAGAGCATATATCGACTCTGTTTTCAACATATACGGGCGGAAATGTGCTTGAACGTCCCGAACGGCTTAAAAAAGTACTCAAGGGCGACTACATAGACGAGCAGGAGTTTACGCTCCTCGTAGAGGACATAATAGAGAACTACTTTAACTATGAAACATACGGCGGAGCGAAAGGCTCAGAGCGCGGCAAGACGAGAATGCAGGTGTATAAGGATAATCTCATTAAGCAGGCTCGTCCCGCCGATGAAGAGTCATTGTGGCTAATGACGCTGAGAAGCACAAGAACTCAGAAGGTAAAGGCTAGAGGCGTATTCATTACAGTATGCGGCAAAAAGCTGGATTACTATTCTGACGAGCTGCTTTTAGAGCACATGGGAGAAAGCGTGTATGTGAGATACGACCCCTGCAACCTGTCAGAGATCCGTGTTTACGACGAAAGCGACAGATATTTATGCACCGCAAAATGCGGAAGCGATACTGTCCTCAAATACGGAGCTGACAAAGACGTTGTTTCAAGAGCGGTTAAGGAGGTTCGCCGGCACGAAAAGCTCGCCCGAGAAAGGCTCAAGAGCAGTAAAATCGTCGCTCTTGGCGCGAAGGAGGCGCTCGACG
The DNA here is from genome assembly GCA_947632045.1 of uncultured Clostridia bacterium. Taxonomy (GTDB): domain Bacteria; phylum Bacillota; class Clostridia; order Oscillospirales; family Acutalibacteraceae; genus UBA7067. The sequence goes on along the minus strand of CANRNQ010000016.1, from coordinate 22,668 downwards.
TGGTCATACAAGAGGTCGAGGAAAGAAAGGCCCTCGGCAAAGAGAATATTTCAGCTCCTATCGTGGAAATCAGGCTAGCCGAGGACGAGAAACAGTTTGACAACATTGCGGTCGGAGAGGAGAGTCTCCCCGTTGTTGATATACAGCGAATGATAAGAAACGCAGAGAAAAGAAACGGAGGAAGCTAAAATGACAGCCATTGATAAGGATACGAGAAATCCGGCGCTCGTAGAAAGGCTAAGGTCGTACTGTGAGGAGCTCGGCTCTCAATCGGCGGTAGCCAAGAAGATAGGATACAGCGCCGCCGTCATATCGCAGTATCTTCAAAACAAATATCGCGGCAGTGTTGAGCAGCTGGAGGAGCGGCTATCCGAGGTGTTTAAGAACAAGCTCGCAGCCGAGCAGATTGAGTCGATCCAGATAATGACGGGCTATGTGCCGACGTCAATTTCCGGCGCGGTTTACGGTTCGATTCGTATGTGCCACCTTAAAGGCGGCTTTGCCCTCGAATCCGGCGATGCGGGCATAGGTAAAACTATGGCTTGCAAAAAGTATTCGGCTGATTTTCCGAGCACGTCAATTTACATAAGCGTAAACCCGTGTTTAAGCAGTATTACCGCCATATTAAAGCTGCTTTGCAGGGAGCTTAATCTTCAGATCGGCCGCAAGGACGATATGTTTATAAATATATGCGACGCGCTCAAGGGTGAACGAAAGGTTATCATAATCGACGAGGCGCAGCATCTGAGCATAAAGACGCTAGAAGCAATCAGGGCGCTGTTTGATGTGCAGGAAAATATAGGCGTTTGTCTGGTCGGCAACAGGGGCATATTTGAAACTATAAAAAAGAGCAGCGTTACATACGCGCAGATCAGAAACAGAATGAAGCTCTTCAGCCTTCGGTTTACCGAGGACATTCAAAGCGATGACATTAAGCTGCTCTTTCCTGCGATAGCTGAGGACAAGGAAGCAATTACACTGCTGCTTAGGGTAGCCCGAACCGATCAGGCGGTCAGAGGTGCGCAAAACCTTTTCAGCAACGCGCTCGATAATAAAGATATATCGGTTGCCGGACTTAAAGGAATGGCTAAATATATGCATATAAAAGGAGGCTATTGAGGTGAGAGACGCGATAGGCATAACGGTTTACACAGCGGACAGGCTTGTGCACAAGATAGGATACGCACTGGGAGTTTTAATTTTTGTGATCAGGCGAATACATAAGGCGCTGATAGTGCTGGCAGGGCTGATATACATTACCGCAGTCATAGCAAACATAGCAATCAAGGGCGGCTTCGTGGATTGGTGGCTCGGATTGATAGGAGCAATGCTGACATTGCCGCTGCTTTATGTTTTCCTGTCCGAACCAACGAAATAAAGGAGGCGGACGATTGGAATACAGCGAAGCGTTAGAGGGATTTCTAAAGTTTTTAAGGGACAGTAAAAACGAGTATGAATCCGCCGATTCTCAAGAAAAAGAGATGGACAGTGCAACGCAGGACATTCTTCATGAGATGGAATTCGGAGAACTTGGTTATCATGAAATTGCCCGGTTGTCTAAGGCATTGGCGGCGATAAGAAGGAAACGCCGAATAGCCAAAAACAAAAAGGAATGTCTCCAGCCGATAACCACATGGTGCGTTCAGAACAGAGACGTAATTCATCAGCTGGAGAGGGTATTGGGCGATATGCGAAAATCGGAAAGTCGTATCGAGTGCAGAATGTACACGCCGAGAACCGATGTGTTGGAAAAGATAAATAAAAGCAAGTGAAATCAATTAAGCAAGAAAAAACACCTGACGAGGGCTCTGCCCTCACGCTAATGCGGCTGCTGTTAATTGGCAACGGTTCCAAGCCCGAAAACGCAGAGGAGCGAAAATAAAGATAGAAACGGGGTGAAATACATGGATAAGTGCCGAGCCGGTTTCAGCGGCAGTGGGTTCTGCGGGGCTGCGGCGTATTGCAATGAGCCTTATGACTGCTGCGCCCAATGCACAGATATATGCAATTCGTTTTGCGGCTGGCTGCCGAAAAATATTGAAGATAAGCTGAAAGAAGAGGGGCATACGAATGAATAATGATACCAAAATCAAGATGTGCAAGAGATACGACTGCTTATATAGCCCCGGGGAAAACGCCCACAACGGCTGTGATTATTTTCTTGTCACGGGGGAATACAGAAATTGCCCAAACGGAAAGAATTGCACAAAATACAAACATGCTACGCCGCAGGAAAAGCGTCGAGAAGCCATGCGGCGAATGAAGTGGAGTGAATACTAAATGACAAAAGAGGACTGGGAAAGAGTAAGAACAAAATTAAGAGATCGTTGGGCAAACGTGGAACTTGAAGTCGACGGATACAGGGTAACCATTCTCAGAGAGAGGTACACGGAAACCAAGGACTGTTTCTCCGTATACGTCAACGGCAAACAGTCATTGAAAGACTATATGAATGACACAGAGATAAGGCGCAGGTTCGCGCGTTGCACCGTGAAAAAATTGCCGATGCAAAAAGGATTTCTGAAAACCTTGTCTGAACGTGAACGCAAAGCATTTGATAAAAGGCGCACATATGAGGCGTATACTCCGTGGTGGCTGTCATTCGATAATATGCGCCGTCATTTCAACAAAAACAACGAGAGCATAAAAATCGCGGAGAGTGCCGATGAAAGTATATAAAAACAAATTGGGCGAATACATAACCACCCGTTCATTTGTGTCAAATCAAGGCAAAACGCTGTATGCAGTCTTTGCGGCCGATAATATGTCTGATGAAACAGGGTGGTACAGAGTAAAGGACCGGCATATTCCCGTATGCGGAAGCTCGGAGGAATGTGAAAAAAACCTCGATTTATATGCCCGCCTTAGGAATTACCGATACGTTTTTGACAATGATTTTTGAGGGCTTTGCCCTCCCTTAATGCGGCTGCCGTTTACCAGCAACGGTCACAAGCCCGAAAACGCAGAGTGAGGACTAAAAATTGAATGGAGGAAAAGCAAATGACGTCAAAGAAAATCGCTAAGAGCGGATCCGTCATGATCCCAAAGGAAATGAGAGTGGAAGCGGGACTGTATCCGGGAACAGGCGTCGACATAACGCAGGACGGCGACACAATAACCGTCAAGCCGCACGTTCCCGTTTGCCGCTTCTGCGGCGGAGTCGAAAACGTAAGATCGGTTATGGGTATGGAAATATGCACCGACTGCGCCGCGAAAATTCATGAGGCGGTGGTTTCAAAATGAGAAATCTAACGGAAAGAGTCGACCGTCTTGCGGAGATCAAGCGGCAGCAAGAGGCGCTTAAACGCGAAAAGGACTCGCTTGAGGCCGAACTGCTCAAGGAGGCTCAAGATGATTTGGCAAACACAAAATACAAATCCGTGAGCTATGCCGGAACAGGGTGCAATCTTACCGTCACAATGGCGGACAGTGTAAAGATCACATACGAGAGCCTTTTGCCGTCGATTTTCGGTAAGGCGTACAGCGATTTAACCAAGACGGTGACGGAAGTAAAGCTCACAGATCCCGCCAAACGGCTCATAGCCGGAATATGGTCCGGCAGCTACGACAGCCGCTCCACTGTTGACGAAGTGATTGAAGCCATATCCTCAGACGAAAAGGTTAAAAAGCTTCTGAAAAAGAAGTGTAAGGGTGTAAATTATCAGAAGGACATTGATAATCTTCGCGCAATATGCGGCTGTGACAATAACGAAGCTCAGGAGTACGCATATATGCTCATGGAGGCGGCGGTTTGGCAACAGTTTAAAACACTCTTAGAGCTTAACGGCGTTGACGACGAAGCGGGGATTAAGGATATTTTGGACAAAATACAGGCGGCGTTTGTCGTCGAGCAAACGGCAAAGCCAAGCCTGACGGAGGTGTAAGGAATGGCGCTTGCGGCGGCAAAGATTCAAAAAATCTATGGCATGGGCGCTCGGCTCGGAATGGTTGATAGCAGCAATAAAGGCGACGCGCTGCACACGCTTGTAGCGGGTATCACCGGAAAAGAACATATAAGTCAGCTTACAGACGACGAATACAAAGCGGTGGTCGGAGAGCTTGCCGTAAGGCTGAAGATCTCACAGCTTGAACCGCCGCCGCAGAGAAAACAATCAAGGCGTTACGAGAGTTTGCCCGGAAAAATCACAGAGGGGCAGCAAAAGAAGATTTGGTTTTTGATGTATAAGCTTGCTGCCTGCGACTCTGTGGCGGTCTCCGCTTCTCTTGGCGAGCGGCTCGCGGGTATAGTTAAGCGCCAATTCAACATTGACGCCACCGAAAAGCAGCCGATGAAGTGGCTCTCATATGAGCAGGGACACAAGCTTATTGAAATAGTCAAGAAGTATGTGGAAAGCGCGGAAAGAAAGGCTATGGCAAGATAACGGTTGAGGTGATGTGATGTCGGATAAATTCAACATTAAAATCGAGGACTTAAGCGGCGATCAGCGCGAGCTTGCTGAAACGATAGGAATGGACGCTTACATAAAGCTTGTTAAAGAGCGCGGCGGCACGTCTGTATATATTGCAAAACAAGACAAACTGCTCGCCATCAAGAGAAACGCGCAGATAATAAGCGAGTTTAACGGTTTCAATCACAGATACCTTGCGTTAAAGTACAACATATCGGACAGGACGCTTAGAGAAATAATTGAGGCGGACAGACGATCCAAATCAGGGCAGCAGCTTTCGCTGTTCGATAAACAGGACGGGGAAAAACTTTGAAATATTTCCGCTATAACTCCCCGTGTTTATGAGCTAAAATTAAGTTAGAAGCTTGATTTTAGCTCTTTTTCTATTTGCGCAAAGGTGGTGAAGCAATGAATTTTGGAGCGGACACATGGTGGATCGTTGCCACCGTTGTTACGATAGCTGTCGGCGTTATAGGATTTTTTTTAAAAAGGACGATGTCAACACAGGATACGCATGACAAGGAGATCAACAAAATTAAGCAAACATATGTTACGCGGGACGAGCTGCGCGAAGTAAAAAACGGACTGTCGGAGGAAATTAAGGTAACGCAGGCGGACGTCAAAGAGATAAAGGAGCAGCTGCTGCCCAAGAGCGATTATTTCCGTTTGCAGCAGCAGACGGAAAATAAAATAGACAAAATATACGATTTGCTTTTGACACGGAGAGGTGATAACGATGGATAAGGATATGATGAAGAACATAAAGCGCGGGCGGTTCAGGGAAAACAACGCGACTATACTAAGAGCCTTAAATCTGCTGAGGATACGGTTTGAAAGGCTGACGGACGTTAAATATGCGTTGCCGGAGCTTAGCGAACAGGAGTTTTTAGACGGAATAAATTATCTTTCGGAATCGGGATATATCCATCTGCGTCGCATAAGCACCAAGGAAAAGGCTCTGCTCGCCGACTGCGATTACAAGGAGCTTGAGGGCAAGTTATCCCGCGCGGGGATAAAGATCCTCTCCGGCGATGAAACAGACAACAGTATCGGGGTGATATGATGAGCCGTAAGAGACGTGCCACGGGCACTATCGACAAGCTCAATCCCGCCCTTAAGGAGACGGTAGATCAGATGCTGCTCTCCGGTCAGACCTATCGTGAAATATGCGAGTATCTCGCCGAAAATGAGATCAAGCTCACTCAAGCCTCGGTGTGCAGATATGCCCGCCGCTTCTTAACGAGCGCAAACGAGCTGAGAATTGCTCAGGAAAATTTCAGAATGATTTTAACGGAGACCGACCGATACCCCGATCTTGATCCCGCAGAGGCTATCCTTCGGCTCGCCTCTCAAAAGGCGTTCGACGCGCTTTCCTTAATCAACGAAGAAAGCTGGACCGAGACCGATCCCGAAAAAATCATATCAAACGCTACTGCTCTTGCCCGCGCCGTCGCGTACAAGAAGCGCACCGATACCAGCGTTAAGTCCGACGAGGAGATAGCTCTCAACAAGAACCAAACGCTCCTGTATGAAAACCTCAAGCGCGATAATCCGAGGCTCTACAATGAGCTTTGTGAATTTATCAAGAGAGAAAAGGCAAAAGCGAGGGAAAAGCATGAATAGCCGCTGGTACGTTCTTCAGGTCTGCACAGGGATGGAGTTTGAGATACAGAAACAGCTCAAAGCGCGAAATGTTATATCCTCCGTACCGATAGAAAACCGAATAATACGGCGCGGCAGCAAGTGGATAGAACAGGAATATCTGCTCTTCCCCGGATATGTGTTTGTCAGGATAGAGTACAGCTGCGGGCTTTACTACACTCTATCGGGAGTGCGCGGAGTTTTAAAAATACTGCCCGGAGGTCAAAGCCCGATACCTCTGACCGTCGACGAAGCCCGGCTCATAACCGAACTGTCAGAGCTAATGAAGGAACCGTCTGTTATCGAATTTGATTCAAACGGCGAATACAGGGTTGTTAAAGGAGCTTTAAAGGAAGTTAAAATCGTTAATATGCGACGGCGGCAGAGACGCGCTGAAGCCGAGATAACACTCATGGGAAAGCCGCACAATATCACGCTTTCATTCATAGAAAGTGAACAAACGCAGGAAAGTAAAGGCGTTGATTCGTCCGCCTGAAATGGAACTGCCGTTATATATAAACAGTCACGGCGATAAGATAAAATCGCCGAATGGCGAAGCTATATCAAAAAGCTATAATTAAATCCAGTGATCGTGTTGTAGATACCTGCGGGTCTACAACCCATAATGAAAAATTGATTTAACAGCAGTGTTTTTCGCTGCTGTTAAATTTTTGAGGAGGCGGAATAAAACGAAAAAGCTTCAAACGCTTGAGGAATTGCTCAAGGCTACGGACACAAAGCAGGAATTTGACATTGTGGCGGACTTGCAATCGTTAGAACGGGCGCACAGTATGCTGAAATCCAAGGATTTTAAAAAGAAGCTTCGCGCCCTTGTCATGAAGTACGAAGAAACGGAGCTGAGCGAGATCCGCCGAGCGCTCGTCGATAAATGCCAAAACGGAGATCTCGCCGCTATAAGATTGTATAAGGAACACTTCGCTCCGGCGGAGACAGCTCGGGAGGACGACGGCTTGATCGAGGCCCTGAGCAAGAAATCCTCGGAGGTGTTTAAGGATGAGTAAATACAAGCCGTTTTCGGATAAACAGATTAAAGTCCTCACATGGTGGCTGCATCCGACGGTATCAGAGAAATACAACGCAGTCATAGCTGACGGCTCGGTTCGCTCCGGTAAAACCATGAGCATGAGTAACGGATTTGTGTTCTGGGCAATGAGCCGCTTTGAGGGGCAAAATTTTGCAATCTGCGGCAAAACGGTCGGAAGCTGTTACAGAAACGTCATTAAGCCGCTCATTCAGATGATAAGCGGCCGTTATCAGGTTAAATATCTCCGCAGTGAAAACCTCATGACCGTATCCCTCGGGACAAGAGTCAACTACTTTTATATCTTCGGAGGCCGAGATGAATCGTCTCAGGATCTCATACAGGGAATTACCCTCGCCGGAGTCCTCCTCGATGAGGTGGCGCTTATGCCGCGCTCTTTCGTTGAACAGGCTCTCGCCCGCTGCTCGGTTGCAGGCTCGAGGTTTTGGTTCAACTGCAATCCGGATACGCCGCATCACTGGTTTTACAAGGAATGGATAAAAAAGGCTGAAAAGAAGAAAGCCATGTATCTCCACTTCAATATGGACGATAACCTCACCTTGTCGCGTGAGGTTAAGGAGCGATATAAAACGCTATACACGGGTACGTTCTACGACAGATATATCAAGGGACTGTGGGTAGCCGCAGACGGCTTGATCTACCCAATGTTCAGCGAGGACAAGTGCGTAGTTCCGACCGAAAAGAGAACGTATCGAATGTACTATGTTTCGATAGACTACGGCACGCTTAACCCGTTCTCGGCGGGACTTTGGGGGCTTTGCGGGACAACATGGTACCGCGTTGACGAATACTATTACGACGGCCGCAATAGCGGGCGTTTGCTGACTGATGAAGAGTACTATGAAAATCTCACATCATTCATAAACGGGCGGCCTATCCGCGCTATAATAGTCGACCCGTCCGCCGCGTCGTTTATCACTCTGATTCGCCGAAGGGGCAAATATGCCGTAATGACAGCAAACAACAACGTGATTGACGGAATAAGAGCGACGGCAACCGCTCTGATCTCGGGACGCATTAAATTCAACGACTGTTGTAAAAACACCTTCGAGGAATTTAAGTCTTACGTCTGGGATACGAAACGCGCAGAAAGCACGGGTGAAGACAAACCGATAAAACAAAATGACCACGCTATGGACGATATAAGGTATTTTGTAAACACGATATTAGAACGGCACAGCGGAGCCGTGAATCTGAGGAGGTAAGGTATGGATATTGCAAATTTGACCGATTTATCATGGCTTACGCCCGGCAAGCCGTTTCCGCCGCCCTGCGCAAAAGGTCGATTGGAAAATTACAGACAGAACAGGCAGTTGTTTGAGGATAAGCACGGAGAGGTTTACAAGGGGCAATTTAAGCGAATAGAGCGAATTATCGGCAACTTTGACGACGTCGTATCATACGCCAATATTTTGAACTATCAAAAGCTGCTCAGCGTAAAAACCGCCGATCTTGTGTTCGGCGAAGCTCCAACGGTCACGGTCGCCGACGATGCGCTCCAGCGCGTTGTTGACGATATAATACTCAACACGGACTTTTGGCAGCATATGTATATGTCATGTATCGACCTGAGCCGCTACGGCGACAGTATCATAATGCACGACTCGACAGGCCGATTAAACACTGTGCCGCCGTCGGTATGGTTTCCCGTTGTAGATGAATATGATCTGCACTGCTTTAAAGAGCACGTGTTCTGCACCGTTTTTGTTGTTGACGCAAAGCGTGGTCAATATGGGCTCCACACACAGATACACCGTCCTTCAGAGCCCGAAAAATGCGATGAGCAGGACTATCTCCTTACAGGCGAACCGGGCGCGTTCAAAATTGGCGATCCAATCAAGGAAATTAAGGATATAGCCAAAAGGACAGGGCTTAGAACGTGTCCGGTTTATCGCGTTTCAAATATGCTCACATCAGACAGGCTGTTCGGCATTGACGACTATCGAAGCATTGACAGCATAGTCTCTGAGCTTATGGTGAGGATTTCACAGGTGAGCAAGGTGCTCGATAAGCACGCGGCCCCATCGATGACCGGCCCCTCGGCGGCGCTTGAAAGGAACGAGTACACCGGCGAATGGCAGCTTAAGCTCGGAAGCTACTTCTGCAACGACGACACAAGCCTTCCGCCGCCGCAGTACATAACGTGGGACGCTTCGCTCGAATCGAGCTTTAAGCAGATAGACGTGTTAATAAACCAACTCTACACAATATCTGAGATGGGGTCGGCAATGTTTGGAGATATTTCAAACAAGACGGGCGAAGTTCCGTCCGGCAGCGCTCTTCGCAGATTGATGACGTCGCCGCTTGCCAAGGCGCGGAGAATAGCAAACAGGTATGACCCCGTTATCAAGAAGCTGCTCTCGGCTCTGCTTGAGCTTAAGGGCGTACAGTGTACCCCGGCGGAGATAACAATTACATGGAACGACGGCCTGCCTGCCGACCCGGCGGAGGACGCGGAGATTGCCAACATAAGAACAGGCGGCAAGGCGACGCTCTCTCAATGGACGGCGATAAAAAGACTTGACAATATGTCAGACGGCGACGCGGACACAGAGCTTGAGATGATACTCGGCGACGACGCAGCGGCGACCGCCGGCAGCTCACCGCCGCCGGACGAGGAGAGCATAACGGAGCCGGAAGAGGTCGGTCTGAATGAATAACGAGGAGAGGCTTGTCAAGAAGCTGACCGAGATATACACCGAGGCGTTTAAGGAGCTTTATGAGAAGATAACTAAAAAGGTTCGGCTCGGCAAGGCTTCGGTGTATGAACGCAGCCTTTTGAGACAGGTCAGGGAACAGCTGAAAAAGCTTAAGACAAACTCCGACGAGGCTGTACGGGAGCTTGTCAAGGGTTCATACAAGAAGGGCTTGGACGAGCTGCTCAAGGATATTAAGGCGGAGGGATCAAGGCGAAGCTATGATATGTTTTCGGGGCTGAATGTCGGGCAGATAAACCTCATAGCCGACAATCTGACAAGAGATTTAAACAAGGCTGTAAATCTCATTGGCAGGCGATATGAGGATATGATACGACAGATCACGCTTGAGGAAACGGCAAAAAAGCTGTCGCAGGGCAAAACAATAAGGGAAATGCAGCGGCGGCTCGCCGATGAGCTGAGAAACCACAGCTTAAACTATGTGGAATATGCCGACGGCAAGAGACACAGCGTCAAAAGCTATGCAGATATGGCGGCGAGGTCGACTACTGCCGAAGCCCAGAATACCGCGAAGATAGTTCAAGGGAAAGCGTGGGGATACGACCTTGTCAGAATGACAAGCCACTATCCCACCTGCGAAGTCTGCGCACAGTTTCAGGGCAGAGTTTACGCGCTGACGAAAGAGGCTGCAAATGGGAAGTATAAGGACAAGGACGGTAAGCCGCTCAGATTCCCGTACCTATACGACACGGCTCTTTCCGAGGGGTACAACACCATTCATCCAAACTGCCGACACCGTCTGAGCATATTTTCTCCCCGCGCATATACCACGGAACAGCTTGCCGAGTTCAGCCGAAAAAGTATGCGGCCATTTGAAGATGTTCGCTCCGACGCGGAGAGAAGGCAGTATGCGGAAGAACAGGCGGCAAAACGAAAAAGAAATGAAAGCTACCGTCAGTGGCGTAGCATTAAAGAATGCCTGCCCGAAGACGCTCCAAAGACGTTTGCGGGATGGCAGAGAATGAAGCGGTCGAGGTCGCAGAGGTACCTTGATTTGCTCGATGATTACAAATATATTTTGAAAAATTCAAACAAGCCCTAAAATCGCCTGTATGGCGTTTTTGGGAAATCCGTAAAAGTTATCGACCAAAATTTTTTAAACAAAATTAAACGCCTTTAAAGGGTGTTTAAACGCGCTTAACGATAAATCAAAAAGGTAAAGCTTCAAATTCAGTTAAAAGGCTCTCCTCGGAGGGCTTTTAATATTACATTTTTTTAAGGAGGAACAAAGATGGCAGAAGAAACAAAGCCCAATGAGACGATTGGGGGAGCGGGCAAGCAGAAAGAACCGGCGACGCAGCCTCCGGGCGGAGACCCGCCGGAGGAAAACGCACAGAGCGAGGAGGTCAAAAGGTATGGAAGCGCGCTTCGCAAGCTCCTCGGTCTTAAAGAGGATGCGCCGCTTGATAACGTTGACACTCTTGTCGCTGATTACCAAAAGCAGGCGGAGCTTAAGCTCAAGGTCGCCAATGACCGCCTTATTGCCGCCGAAATCAAAGCCCTTTCCGGCTATGACACTAAGCTTTTGCAAAAGGTCATGGACAAAAACGCAATCAGCGTCAACGAGAAAGGTGAGGTTGTCGGCGTCAAGGAGGCAGCTGAAGCGGCGGCAAAGGAATTTCCCGCTGTGGTGGCTAAGACATCGAACGAGGCGAAGAATGACATTCAACCTTTTCATCCGGTAGGCTCTGACAGCGGAGCTGCTGCCGGAAAAACCATGAACGACTTCATTCGTGAAGCCGCAGGACGCTAATTACATTATTCAGGAGGTAAAAACAATGGGAACAAACATTATTGAAAGAAAAGACGCTGAAGCCCTTATCCCCGTAGAAAACAGCAGGGAGATCATTCAAAAAATCGTTACAACGTCGTCGGTGCTGCCGCTTATGCACCGACTGCCGAATATGACCGCAAAGCAGCGCAAGATGCCTGTGCTTTCGGCGATGCCCGTAGCGGGTTTTGTCGACGGCGACAACGGATTAAAGCCTGTATCGGCGGCTAAATGGGACAAGAAGGTAATAACAGCAGAGGAGATCGCTGTTATTATCCCTATCCCGGAAGCGGTTTTGGACGATGCCGATTATGACATTTGGGGCGAGCTTAAACCGTCTATCATAGCGGCGTTCAACAAAGTGATCGATACCAACATTCTATTTGAAACCGATAGAACAGATTGGCCGGATCCGATAGTTACAACCGCCACAGAACGCACACATACGGTTCAGATCGGCACGGGCGCTGACATTGCTGAGGATATTAATCAGCTTATGACGCTGGTAGAGGCTGACGGCTTTGATGTAAACGGCTTTGCCGGAGACGTGTCTGTTAAGGCAAATTTGAGAGGGCTGCGCGACAAGAACGGCGGGCTCCTATTTCAGCCGTCCCTTACAGCGGGAACGCCGTCAACACTATACGGTCAGAATATTGAGTTCGTTAAAAACGGCGCATGGGACAAGACAAAGGCGCTTGTCGTAGGCGGCGATTGGTCGCAGGCGGTATATGCGATCCGTCAGGATATGACCTACAAGATACTTGATCAGGCGGTGATTTCCGATTCAGGCGGCAAGATCATCTACAATCTGCCGCAGCAGGATATGGTCGCGCTGCGCTGCGTAATGCGCCTCGGCTGGCAGCTTCCGAATCCGATCACATCACTCAACGAGGACGGGGAAAGCCGCTATCCGTTTGCGGTTCTCACTCCGGCGGGAGAATAATGCTTACGGTAGGAACAGACAGCTATATCACGCTCACAGAGGCGGACAAGTTAGTCCGTCTCTGTGTTGAGGACGAGCATACGCTTGACGCGTGGTTTGCGCTGTCGGACGCAAAAAAGGAAAGCAGACTTAAAAACGCGCTGTATCGAATTGAGTCTATGAATTTTTCATCTCACAAGTCCACCATATTTCAAACTCTCCAGTTCCCGCGGGGAATGTCAAAGGAGGTGCCGATGGCGGTTAAGCTTGCTCAAATTCTTGAAGCTGCCGCCTCCCTTGACGCTCAAGCCTCTGTGCGGCGCAAGCTTCAGGAACAGGGCGTAAAGTCGGTCTCCATAGGAAACGCCTCGGAAAGCTACGCCGACGCTCAGTCGATGATTGACACTGGAGCGCTTCAAAGCATGGAGGCATATAAGCAGCTAAAGCCTTATCTTTTAGGATCGGCGGTGATGATATGAGCATATGGACTAACCTGTGGTCGCAGACGGCGGAGGTTCACGAGTATGCCGGCTGCAACGATGCGGGCAGCAGCAAATTTGTGCCGGACCGTAAGTCTCCGGGGAGGCCTGTTCCCTGCCGTGTGGAATACCAATGCCGCGAGTATATAAACGCAAAAGGAGAAAAGGTCACGTCTGCGGCGGTCATGTTCTGCAACGTCGCCATTCCGCCCATGTCGCTTATACAGGCGGACGGACAGCAATTTACGGTTAAATCGTGCGAGCCATGCAGAGGGATAGGCGGAGCTATCGACCACTATGAGATCATTCTTTAAGGGGGCTTTATATGGGACACAGAATAGATATTCCCGCAGAGCAGTACCTAAAAGGGCTTGACGAGGCTGCACGAAATATTCAATCCGCTGTTGACAGCCTTGAGCGCACATCGGTTGAGGGCCTTGCGGAGGCGCTTGTATTCATAGCCGGAGAGGCACAGCAAAGAGCGCCTGTTGACACGGGCGATCTGAGAGGCAGCGTTGAGGTCAGGATAGACGGTGAGCTGTACGCTCAAGGGAAAAAGGGTACTGATGAGATCGATCTTTATATTGTTGGAGAGCTGCCCGAAAGCGCCTCAAAGGGCGAAGTGAGCTTCAACACGCCTTATGCGGCTGTTCAGCACGAGCAAACCGCCTACGATCATCCGCGCGGCGGGCAGGCAAAATATCTTGAGTCAGTCCTTGTTGAAAATAAAGAAGAGATACTTCGCACAATAGCGGCAAGGATGGGTTTTGATAAGTCGGGGGGTGATTAAATTGCTTGGGTTACTTTCAGGCTTCCTCACAGAGAACGGCTATGAGCATATCTTCCGTGACATGATGCCGTCGGAAAAAACACAGTTGGAGGCTATAAATCTGTCCAAATGGGACAGCACGGTAAGCTCTTACGGCACGGGAGATGGCGCACACTATATTCAGATACAGGTGCGCAGAGCCGACTACGACGAAGCCTGCGCCGTTTGCACGGAGATATTCAAGCTTCTCGACAGCGGCATAGACGAAAAGGTGTTTGAGTGGGGCGGTCGCGGCTACATATGCCGCCCAAGGCGAGCGCCGTTGCTGCTTGAACGCACAGAAAGCAGCGTCACAATTTACTGCGAAACAGTTATTTTTGGCGCGATTTAAACAGGCTTTAAAGCGCCTTTAAGGTGCTTTAAATAATCAATATTTTTTAAAGGAGAGATTTTTCATGGGCAAGAATTACTTAAGAGGTTTTAGTAAATTCGGAATGTTCCCCATCGAGGAAGATACGGAAAGCAAGTACAGTGTCGGCGAAAGGACAGCCATTCCGGGCGCGGTGTCCTGTGCGCCGACCGACAACAAGACAGCCTACACGATTCCGGCGGACGACGGAATATGGGACAGCGGCTCGGTTTGGGACACGTCTACGGTTGTTGTCAATGTAGTGGAAGCGGAGCTCAAAGCCATATCGGAGCTTACAGGCGCGAAGTTTGATGCAAGCAAGAAGGAGCTTGAGGAGACGACAATCGACAACGCCGCGCCGGTGGCGCTTACATACGCGGCGTTAAAGGGCGACGGAATCAACTACCGTATGTTCCGTTGGTACAGCGCAAAGCTCGCAAGCTACAAGATCACGCACAACACCAAGAAGGAGGGTGCGCCGGAGGCTCAGAATTACGAGCTCACCTTCACCTGCTACGGCCGCAAACTCGACAATCATATCCGCACGACCGCCGACACCGATGACGGCACGAAGATAACTTGGCTCGACACGATACCCGAGGCTCCGGGAGCGTAAGATATGGGATTGTTTCAGAAGAGGGACAAAAGCCTTGAGCTTACCGTCCCAAAGGAATATGAGCTTTACGGCGTCAGGGTGCGCAAGCTGCCGGTCGGAAAGTATGTCGAATATCTCAAGAAGGCGGACGATCTTCCCTATGTCCTCATGAGCAAGGTCTTCCCAGACGTCAATAACTTCGGAGATCTTCTCGCTAAGCTCTTAGAGCTTGACAGGACGGCGTCGCTCAGAGTACTTGGCAATCTTTTAAAGACAGCGCCGGAGCAGCTCTGTCTATTGCTTTCAGAGCTGCTCGATATTCCTCTTGAGCGGCTGACGGATCCGGAATGTGAAAACGCGCTCGCATTAAACGAGCTTATGGAGATCGTTGTTAAGTTTGTGGAGCTGAATGACTACTCCGATTTTTTCGGGAACGTGCGGAGGCTCAGGGAGCTGACCGCACCGCCGAAGGCTCGGGAGACGAAGACGGCGAATACTGGCTCCAGCGATGGCTCGCGGTAGCGCAGTCCATTAATATGTCAAAGAGCGAGCTGCTTGATAACTATTATTACGATGAATTTATTGTAATGATGGACGCATACAATGATATGCATTCGCTCGATCGGGACAAAAACGGCGGTGACCGCGAGGTCTACGCCGACGATCTGGATTAATTAAGCATGTTTCCGGGGCGGGATTTTCCCGCCTCGGAAAAAATCCCGAAAAAGCAATGGAAAATATTGTATTTTTGTGAATAATATGCTATCCTTATGGCAAGGAGGGGTTGTTATGACGAAAAATAAAAAAATTATAATTGGAACAATCGCTGTTGTATTGGCGCTCGGATTATTCATCGGAATAGGTTACTTGACTCATAATGACTATGTAAGCAACAGCTTATCCACCGAGGCATTGATTGAAGCACTAAAGAAAGAATATCCCCAATCGCACTATGAAAAAGAAGAAAACCCAAACATTGAGGGCGATTTTTTTGAGAAAGTATACATTGAAGAAAACAACGAGGGGGAATATTTGTCCCTTGGTACGCAGGAAGATGGCAAAATAGTAACCAGTATGTTCATAGATGATATTACAAGCAAAGATGTGTTTAAAAACATACTTAATATTATTATGGGCGTTGCGGATAAAAATTGGAGCCCGCCAGACGCATCTTATTTCGCTTCTTATCTTTCTGATACACCTTCATACTCCTCCGGCGACAAAATTTATTTTACCAAGGACATAATGATGGATATAGGGGAAAATAGCTTTGGAACAACTGAAGGAGAATCGTATTTTTTCATAAGTTTTGGATAAACAAACTTTATCTGTTAGACACGGAGAAAGCATCTACTGCGGTAGGTGCTTTTAATATTGCGCAAATTTAAAGAAACGGAGGAATTTCAGTGGCGGACGAATTAAATGTAGGCAAGCTCGTAGCGGAAATAATACTTGAAAGCGACACAACGGCGGCAGACCGAGTTATTAATCACATTAAAGAGGTCAATGACGCGGCGAAAAACAATAAGGTCACATTGGAGGTTGATGTACAGCACGAAGAGGATTTAGAGTATATTCGCAGCGTGCTCGAGAAAATCGGCATAACGGAAAAGGAAGCTGACAAAGTGCTTTCGGGGGCGTTTGCCAACACCTCCGGACTGAAAACATACAGAGATAGCCTTGATGTTCTTGCCGCCAAGATAGACGCCCAGCGTCAAAAGGTAGAGGAGCTTCAGCGGACAATGAATAAAGAGGCTAAATTTAAGTCCGACTGGGAAGAAATAGAAAGGGCGACGGCTTCAATAGATAAGGAAAGGATCGCTCTTCAGGAGCTTGAAGCAAGGTTTGATAAAACCTACGCGGCTCAGGACAGTTGGGTCGTAAAGCAGGTAAAATCATTTCAGAAGCAGGAGGCGGCGACAGACGCGACGGCGCTTAAACAGGAAAAGCTTAATAAGGAATTGTCCGACAAAGAATCAAAAAATAATTTTTCAATGGCTATGCGAACCATTACGGCATCCATGAAAACAACCGATTCTGTATTCCCGGATATTATTGACAATCTGGACACCTTGAGAACAAATATAGAACTGGTTAAGTCAGCCGTGACTGCCGATTCGGGAGGTATCAGTAAGCTTGCTTCATGGGGAGCCGGTATAGTTGGAGTAATTGGTATGGTAATATCAATGATTGGCAATTACATTCAAAAAATGCAGGAAAAAGAGGAGGAGGCAAGAAAAGCCGCCGCAGAAGCAGCCAAAGAGCTTGAGGAAAACCAAGAGAACACCGCCGACGTAACGACGAGATACATAGAAGTAAAAACAAAGCTTGATAACCTTAATCTATCACGTTCCGAGGAGATAGAACTAAAAAAGGAGCTGAAGAGTCTCCAAGGGGAGTTGGTAGATATGTACGGCAAGGAAATAGGACAGATAGATCTTGAAAATCTAAGCCTTGAGAGGAATTTAGAGTTATTAAGGCAGAAAAAAGTTGAAGAAGCGAAAAAGTATTTGAATGAGAACGATTCTGAAATAAGAAGAGCGGAAAAGGAATTAGATAAATCAATTAATGTAATAATTTCGTGGGAGGATCAGTCCACTATGGATCAAATCCTTTATGGACGTAATGATATTTACTCCCAAATAGAAAAGATTTTCCAAAAGAACGGATTTATTCAAACAAAAGTTTCAGGGATAGTTCAACAAATGGGAATGCTGCAAACGGGAGATGCCCAAGAAGTCCTACAAAAGATGAAGGATGAAATAATAGTCTTGAGAAACGAAACCGAAAAAGGCTCCGAAGAATGGAAAAAATACTCTCAAGTTATAGATGAATTAAGCAATAAATCCAGTGAATTGAATACAGAAGCGATTAAAGACGATGAGGCGATAATCGAAAAAAAGAAACAGGCTTGGGAAATTATTCAAAATCAAGGAAAGTCAATCGAGGACGAATCCGAAAAGTGGGAAAAGCAATTCGACACCATCAACGAGGGTCTGTCCAATTTTGATAATCTAAAAAGCGCGTATGAACAGTTATCTTCCGGCGAAAAGATGAGCATGGACAGTCTTGTGGATCTGACGGAAAAATATCCCGCCTTGCAAAAGTATATTGCAGAAACGGGCGATATGACTCTGCAAAACGGCGAGCTGCTTAAACAGGTCGCGAGGGATGAAATAAACAGAAATCTTGACAAAATCAAGAGCAATGAAGATATGCTCAAAAATCAAGGCGAGCTGACCGATGAGGAAAAGGGATATTATCAAGAGCTTGAAGCAGCGGCGCAGATGTACCGAAATCAGCTAAAAGAGCTTGATGAATTGGAGCCGCAGGCTCCCGATCTTAGCGGCTTAACATCCGAACTGCAAAGTCTCGGCAGCGCGTGGGCGCAGCTTGAGCAAGGCAAGGCGCTTGACTTTAATACTACCCTCTCCCTCATCAATCAGTATCCCGAATTTGCAAAGGCCATAGCCGACGGCTCGGTTTCGCTTGAGGATCAGGAGTCGGTCATAAGACAACTATGGGAGACTAAGAAACAGGAAGCAATAAATTCCATCGAACTCAACAAGCAAGAACAACAAAATGTTATCGACACTACCAACATAACTATTAATGAAATCAAAAGGCGCATTGAAGCGTATAAAGCGTTAGCTGAAAGCTATACGTTGGGAAGCGCGGAGTGGATAGACCAGCAAACAAATATAAATTCCGCAAATGATAAGCTAAATGAAATGCGCTCCTCAAGCGCAGAAGCGCAAAAAAGGATAGATGCTTATAATGCACAAATCCAAGCGCTAAAGAACCTAAATATTGAAACGTACAACGGCGCGGCGGCTGTGAGCAACAAAAACGAAGCTCTTGCCGAGGAGCTTGCGTACATGGAGCATTTAAAGGCATTGGGTCAGCTCACCGCCGAGGAGGAGCTTAGTTGGCTTGAGCGCATCAATTCGACGTACTCAAAAAACAAGGACGAGCAGTACGACATGGAGCTTCGTCTTTACAACGCGAAAAAGGCGTGGCAGGAGGAGCAGGAAAGGGCAATTGCCGACGCGCTCCAAAACGAATATAAGTATATCGGATACAACAAATCCCTTGACGCGCTCTCAAAGCAGGACGAGCTGAACTGGCTGCTTCGCATACGCGACCAATACGCTTTAAATGCCGAACAGGCAATCGAGCTTCAGATAAAGATATACGAGGCTGAAAAGGCGCTGCGCGAGGAGCGCGAGCAAAATATCGCCGACGCGCTTCAGCGCGAATATACAAACATGAGCAACCAAAAGTCCCTCGATAGACTCACGGCTCAGCAGGAGCTTGAATGGCTCGAGCGTATTCAGCGCACATATGAGCTTAACGCCGAGCAGCGGATAGAGCTTGAAATAAAGATACATAATCTGAAAAAGCAGCTTGCCGAAGACGAAAGGGCAGATCTTGAGCAGGCATACGCCGACGCCATAGACCGACTCGAGCGCAACAAGGAGCTTTCCAACGGCATAAGCATCGACCTTGAAATACGGCAGCTCGAGGAGATAGGACGTAGGCTCAAGCTGACCGAGGAGGACGCGAGGGATCTGTATCATCGAATAAGGGATTTAAAAAATGAAAAGGACGAGGAAAACAAGGACGCGCTGAATAAGCTCGGCGATGCTGTCATCGAATCCTTGAAAAACAAATATGAACAGCAGCGAGAATTTGAGGAAGGCCTTATCAATCAGTCGATTGAAAACTGGCGGAAGTGGGAGGACGAAACCGTCGAGGCTATTCAAGGGCAGATAGACGCGCTCGACAAGCTCGAGGAGGCGCAGGAGCAGGAGAATAAGCGGCAGGAGTATGAAAACAAACGGCAGCAAACGGAGCTTCAGCTCGCGTATGAAAAGGACGATTACAACCGCAAGCAGCTACAAAAGGAGCTGAACCGTCTTGATAAGGAGGAGGCGGAGCGACTTCTTCAGAAGGAGCGAAAGGCGCAAAAGGAGGCGCTTCAGGAGCAGATAGATGAGGTCAAAAAGCAATCGGAAGCACAGCAAGAGGCGCTCGAAAAGGAGCTTGACGCTATCGGTGAAAACTACGATAAGCTGACAAGCTCTTTTAATTTGCGCGCGGAGGCGGAAAAAACAATCGTCAGCTCATCTCAGCAGGAGCTTGTAGATCTCATACACTCATACGCCCCCGAGTACAACCTTGCGGGGATCTCGCTCGGCGAAAGCTTGTATTCCGGCTTTGAAAGCAAATACAAGGCGGTTAAACAAATGGTCAGCGAGATCGGCGGCGAGCTGCGAGGTTATCAAAACAAGCTTGAAGAAACGGCAAACGCCGCCGCAGATAATTTCTGGAAAAGCAGAGCCGAATACGAGGCGCAGATAAACGCGCAGTCGGCTCCGGCAAAGCAGGATATTAGTCTTACTGTCATTTTCAACGAACCGGTTGAAAGCCCCGTACAGGTGCAGCGCCGATTTGCGGAGGTTGTAGACAACCTTGCCGCCGAAATAAAAAAATAAGGAGGAAAGCAAATTGCAGGCATTGATTTACGTGCCGCCAAACGGCAGCTATGACAGACCGTCAAGCTGCGTCGAGCTGGCTCTGAAGGAGGGATATATCCTTTCTTCCGTTTTAAATGTGGGCGCGGTCGAGCGTACGGTTATTAGCGAGGAAATACCGGGTATAGACGGCGTTCATGTTCTTGCACAACGGCGGGAGCCGCGCGAACTCCCCTGCACCGTCTATGTCCACGGCTCCGACAGAGCGGATATGTATCGCCGTCGGCTGGAGCTTATAAACAGGCTTTCCGGAGGGAGTGAGGGGTGGCTTTACTATAAAAACGATTATATAACGGTCAGAGCGCGGGCTATTCCGATACTTCCCGCCAATTTCACGGAAAGGGTCGCGGAGTACAATAAATGCGACATAAAATTCTACTGCGCAGATCCTAATTGGCAGTCATTGGGTACCGAAATTGCGCATATAGCATATGCCGAGGGTGTGGGCTTGAGCTTTCCGACAAAAATGAACGCTATAAAATTCGGCGTTAGGCAAATGCGTATAAACATAAACTGCCAATCGGCGGTTGAAACGCCCGTCAAGATAACCATGCGCGGACGCGGTACAATCGACAGCCCAACTCTTAGCAATCTGACTACCGGCGAAAGACTGACGTTTGAAAATCTGACAATGGTTCAAAACGATGTGCTGGTTGTTGACACGACTCCCGGCCGCCTTTCGGCGGAGTTCACCCACAGTGGAATAAAAAAGAGAGCCTTTAACCTTGTCACTCCATCGTCGATATTTTGGCAGCTCAAGCCGGGAGCTAATTTGATATCGTACTCGGCTCGGGACAATAACCAGAATGCGTCCGTCACCCTTGAATGGGTCAACAGGTACGAGGGGGTGTGATGATGAAATATCCGAAATTAAGAATACTCTCACCCTTGCTCGAGCTGCTCGGAGTTTTTGACAACTATACCTCGCTCCGGCACAAGCGCAGCTGGCAGGGCGTCGGGGAATTTGAGATACACACCTCGGCAATAGATCCAAATCTGATTAAAATCGGCAACCTCATAATGATTGATAACGTTCATAAAAACGGCATTATAACCGCTGTTAAATCATCTTTTAGCGGCGGTAAAAGAGACTTAACCGTCACGGGTACCACGCTTAACGGACTTGCCGCACGGCGCATAGTTCTGCCGTTTGCAAACGATAACTTAAACCGCCTCAACGGCGGCTATTTTTGTATTCCCTACAAGCAGAAGGAGGATGATGCGATAGAACCTTTGCCTGCCGAAACGATAATAAAGGGATTTGCAAAAAACGGTTTCGGCTTCGGAAACAGCTCGAGAAACTTTCCAAACTTGGCGTTTGAGGTTGATCAGGGACGGGGCAATAAATCAGTCTGGATGAGCCGATACGAACAGCTCGACTCCGTTCTTCAGGCTATATCCGAATATTGCGATATGGGTTGGGAGGTATATCCCGTCTTGAACAATGAGCCATATCTCATATTCAGCGTTATACCGGGAGTTGACAGATCATCTAAGCAACGTGAAAACAGCAGAGTTATCATTTCGCGAGAGTTTGGCTCCGCCGCCGATATAACCTATACGGTCGATGTTTCCGGCTACAAAAATGTCGCCTATGCGGGCGGCATCGGCGAAAACGCTGACCGAGTAGCGGGTAGCTTAAAAGCGCCGCATTTTGCAGGCTTTCTCGCCTCCGCCCTACGGGCTTCGTCTCGAAAGCCTGCAAAATGCAATACCATGCGAAAGATTTCTTTTTTGCGGAAAGATGGTTCATATCAATTGACATCGCAGAATGGAAGTTTTTGAAGTTATTTTAAATCACTTGCGTTTTATAACAGAAAAGTGTATAATGTGGATATCTTGATGAAATATTTTTGTTCATAGAAAATATTAATGTGCATATGTTACATTGCTTCAGGAAAGAAAAATATATTTATGAATAGAGGCGGAAAAATGGCAGATTTTAAGAGACTGGCAAAGAAGATTTGTTGTATATCTCTTGCGGCGTTATTGGTCGGCGGCAGTGTGGCTGTTGATTTGCCGCGAATGATAGGCGGCGTCATTACGGCAGAGGCGGCAGGCGAGGAAACAACCGATGACGGCTTTGAGTGGGAAGAAAACGAGGACGGCAGTATAACGATTACAGGTTATACCGGAAACGGCGGAGATGTTGTTATTCCTTCCAAAATTGACGGTAAGTCTGTTGCATCAATAGATGTTTTTGCGTTTGATAGCTGCACGGGACTGACAAGCGTAACAATACCCGACAGCGTTACATCAATAGGCTATTATGCGTTTGGCGGCTGCACAGGGCTGACAAGTGTAATCATACCCGGCAGTGTTACTACGATAGAGCCGTTTGTATTTAGTGATTGCA
>CANRNQ010000015.1 GCA_947632045.1 uncultured Clostridia bacterium | reverse complement strand
TCTTCGTAATTTTTAAACCCTGCCATTCCTATCACCGTTTTTATTATATCACTTTCACGGTATTAGGAAAAGAGCCATTCTCACTCGTATAACATTTTTGCTCTTTTATTTCAGATTGGAAGAACTATTCGGTAATTTCTATCTGATTGCCTTCAGGGTCGAGAACAACGCTTTCGTAATACCCGTCGCCGGTCACTCTCGGATTGCTCAATACGGCGTACCCGTCGGCGAGCAGGCGCGCGCTCAAAGCGTCGACTGTTTTTCTGCCGCCTACGCTGAACGCAATATGGATAAAGCCCGTCCTGTTTATATCTCCGCGGCAGTCCTCAAGGTTCCTTCTGCTCATCAATTCAAGTCTTCCTCCACCGTCAAAGTATAAAAAATACGATTCAAAGCCTGTTTGCCCGTTCAAATATTTTTCTCCCGATTCGGCGGAGAAGTATTTTTCAAAGAAGGCTTTTTCCCTTTCAAGATTTTTCACATACAAAGCGGTATGCTCGATTTTCATCCCACATCAGCCCCTTTTCGTTCTCAGCTTGAGTATTTCGTCAAGCAGCCTGTTCGCGCAGTCAAATTTGCTCATCAGCTCAAGCTCCAGCTCGCTGTTCTCCGTTATAATAGTCAGCACGTTTGTGTCGCCCGAAAAGCCCGCGCCCGCGACCTTGACGTTGTTTCCGACTATCATGTCAAGATTTTTGCGCTCGAGCTTTTTCCTCGCGTTTTCAACCATATTCTCGGTTTCCATCGCAAAGCCGCAGATAAACTGCCCTTCGCGCTTGTGCTCGCCCAAATATTTAAGAATATCCTTTGTGCGCCTGAGAGCCAGAGTAAGCCCTCCGTCGTCCTTCTTTATTTTTTTATCGCTTACGTTTTCGGGGGTGAAGTCCGCGACCGCCGCCGCTTTTATGATTATGTCCTGCCCGTCGGAAATAGAGGTCATCGCGTTAAACATATCCTCGGCGGTAGTTATCTTTATCGTCTTGACAAAAGGAACAGGCTCAAGCGAGCATTGACCGCTCACGAGTGTGACCTCGGCCCCTCTCAGCATAGCCGCCCTTGCAACGGCATAGCCCATCTTGCCGGAGGAGCGGTTGGTGACATAGCGCACCGGGTCTATCGGCTCGATAGTCGGCCCCGCGCTCACAAGCAGCTTTATGCCGAGCATATCCTTTTCAAAGGCGAGCTCGCGCTCTATATATTGATAAAGCGCCGCAGGCTCCGGCATTTTTCCCTTGCCCACGCTCCTGCACGCGAGAAAGCCCGTGTCAGGCTCAATTATAGTATATCCGTAGGCTCTCAGCTTTTCCAAATTATTCTGCACTATGGGATTGCTATACATCTTTGAGTTCATCGCCGGAGCTATCGCGACCGGACAGGTGCAGGCCATGACCGTGGTCGTCAGCATATCGTCGGCTATTCCGTTTGCAAGCTTGCCTATTACGTTTGCCGTCGCCGGAGCTATGAGCACATAATCGGCTCTGTCGGCAAGCGATATATGCTTTATCTCCATCGGGTGATTGCGGTCGAACGTGTCTACTATACATTTATTTGAGCTTATTGCCTCAAAGGTGTTTTCGGTTATGAAGTTAGTCGCGTTTTGAGTCATAATGACGTGAACGTCGCAGCCCTGCTTTATGAGCATACTCGCAAGATTGGGTATCTTGTACGCCGCGATCCCGCCGGTAACTCCCAGAATAACGGTTTTGTTTTTTAACATTTTAAAGCTCCTTCCTTTATTTGGCTTGCAGCCCATTTAAAATTTTTTCTTAATTTAAACTTTTTTGCCCGTGAATTAACCTCGCCGCAAAAATCGGAGATAAAAACGAAAGGCAACGTCTCGAAAACGGCGCAGATAAGCACATTGTAAAATAAAACCTTCTGCGAAAGGCGAGGGTGCAGGGGAACGCCAGTTACCCATGCAAATAAAAAAGATATTAAGCAGCATTTTTGCCGGCGTAAGGCGGTAAAATGCGGTCGGCGAAGCCCCATTTACCGCAGCTTTACCGACTTGCGCCGGTAAAGCTGATACTTTATATGTTAGTTTTCATTTAAGGAGGCTTACGCCCCCTTAAGATCTCCTTTTTTCGCTCAAAGAATATTGCTTTGGCTTTACTCTCTGCGACGTGGCTAATTTACGAGGATAAAAGCTTGTTTTAAGCAAAAAATTTCTTGACAGAGGCGGGGGACTTAGGGGGGAGCTTTGCTCCCCCTAAATAAACTATAACTTCAAGTAGCAGTCGCGACGGCGCAAGTCGGCGCGGCTGCGGTCGGCGAGAGGATAACTAAAACAACTCGGTTCAAGAGACGCATATATTTTTATTATAGCAACCGAAGGGTAAAAATGTAAAGAAAAACCTTGACTTTTTCATCGCGATAGTGCATAATAGAAGAGCTAAAATTGCATTGTATCTTAAGTCAGAAATGACAGGAACAGTAGCAGGAGGAATTTAATATGACAAACACAAGCAGGAAATCCACGGAAATGGCTCAGCTTGCGCTTTTTAGCGCGCTGATAATAATGCTGGCCTTCATTCCGGGAATCGGTTACATCCCGCTGGGAGTAACACGAGCAACTATCATTCACGTGCCGGTGATTATCGGCTCAATAGTGCTGGGACCGAAAATGGGAGCCATACTCGGCGGAGTGTTCGGACTGACAAGCCTTATAAACAACACGATAGCGCCGACGGTGACCTCGTTCGTCTTTACGCCGTTTTATGAGGGAGCGGGTCTGGGAGGCAACCCTCTAAGCCTGATAATATGCTTCGTTCCGAGAATACTCATCGGTGTAACGCCCTACTTCGTCTTTAAGGGGCTGATGAAGCTCTTTGAAAAAATTAAAGGCAAGGAGACGATCTCTCTCGTTATAGCCGGCATATGCGGAGCCATGACGAACACAATACTCGTTATGAGTATGATTTACATCTTTTTCGGCGAAAGCTACGCCGCGGCAAATAACGTAACACACGACGCGCTTTTGGGCTTTATACTCGGAATAGTCGGGGTAAACGGAGTGCTCGAGGCCGTAACGGCGGCAGTGCTCGCCTGCGTTATCTGCAAGGTGCTTTTTCAGATACAAAAAAGGACGAAAATATAACGACGCAGAATTTAAGAGAAAAGACGCGCTCAGACAGTAAAATAAAAGCGATATGAGAACAATATAATTTTAGCAAAAAAATTCGGTATACCGACGCGGATATAAGACGCTCAAAGCGTTCCGCGCCGGTATATCACAATTGGGATGATCATATGATTTTAGCTCTTGATACAGGAAATACAAACATAGTGCTCGGATGCATCGACGACAACAACGATATAGTTTTCGAGGCGAGGGTGGCGACCGACCACAGCAAAACCGAATATCAGTATGCCGCTGAATTTAAGGGTATGCTCGATATGGCGCATATAGACGCGGGCAGCGTCAAAGGGGCGATAATGTCCTCAGTGGTTCCGCCGCTTGTGCCCATACTGAAAAAGGCGGTGAGCTTCATAATGGGGATAGAGCCGCTCGTGGTGGGCCCCGGAGTAAAGACCGGACTTAATATAATGATAGACAATCCGGCGCAGCTCGGCAGCGACCAGGTCGTCGACGCGATAGCGGCGCTTTCGGAATACGAGCCGCCGCTGATTATTTTTGATATGGGAACGGCGACCACGGTATCGGTAATAGACAGGAACAGAAATTACCTTGGAGGAATGATAATACCGGGAGTGAAAATTTCGCAGGACAGCCTTACCTCAAGGACGTCGCAGCTTCCGAAAATAAGCATAGAAGCGCCTAAAAGGATAATCGGCAAAAACACGATAGACTGCATGAAAAGCGGCGCGATATACGGCAGCGCGGCAATGGTGGACGGAGTTATCGACGGAATAGAGCGCGAGCTCGGGGAAAGGGCAAGGGTAATAGCGACCGGAGGGCTCTCGGGCAGCATAATTCCGTTTTGCAGGCGTAATATTGTAATAGACGATCATTTGCTCGTAAAGGGTCTGAAAATCATTTACGACAAAAACGCTTAAAAGCGGGGTAAGACCCGCGAATAGCGAGAGCGCGGGAATCTCGCATAAAAAATAACAGATCTGAAGGCAGGGGAAAATATGGATTTTATTGAGCTGTTAAAGGTTATTTTTCAAGGCATAGTCGAGGGAGTGACCGAATGGCTGCCAATCAGCAGCACAGGACATATGCTGTTGGCGGACGAATTTGTAAAAATGGATATGACGCAGGAGTTTAAGGATTTGTTTTTCGTCGTTATCCAGTTCGGAGCAATACTTGCGGTCATACTTATTTTTTGGAAGCAGCTATGGCCGCTTAAGCTTGGAAAATTAAAATATTCAAACGCGCGCTCACTCACGATAGACCGCGGTATAATCAGTATGTGGGGCAAGGTCATAGTCGGCTGCCTGCCTGCCGCCGTGCTCGGGCTGCTTCTTGACGATTTGATAACCGAGTACCTTTACGCCCCTTATGTGATAGCCGCAATGCTTATTATATACGGCGTAGCCTTTATCGTCATCGAAACGCGCAACAAAAAGCGCGAGCCCAAGGTCAATTCAATATCGGAGCTTACATATCAAAGCGTTATAATAATCGGAATATTCCAGGCTCTCGCCATGATACCCGGCACCTCGCGCTCGGGGGCGACTATAGTTGGCGCTCTGCTTATAGGAATTTCAAGAACCACCGCGGCCGAGTACACCTTCTTCTTAGCCGTGCCGACCATGCTCGGGGCAAGTGCGTTCAAGCTCCTTAAATACTTTATAAATACCGGCTTCGGCTTTTCCTCCGGCGAGCTCATATCCCTCGCTGTGGGTATGGCGGTCGCCTTCGCTGTTTCGGTGTTTGTAATCAGATTCCTTATGAGCTACATCAAAAAGCACGATTTCAAGGTCTTCGGCTGGTACAGAATAGCCCTCGGCGCAGTCATACTCTGCCTTACGCCGCTGCTAATCAACCAATAAGACAGTAATTTATATTAGCGATTATTAAAAGGGGGAGCGTCGGCTTCCCCTTTAAAGCTACCTTCAAGAACGCAAAGGCTTAACTTTAAAAAACCTTTGAGCAAAAGGCATGGGAGAGGTCAACGAGGGCGGAATAAGAGCGCAGGCCAAAAAGAAAAATATAAAACGCAAGGGCAGAAACCATAGGTTTCTGCCCTTGCGTTAGTTGGAAGGTATATGAAAAAAGGAAAAAGCTTATTTATTACGTTCTTATTATATTATACCCTCCTGAGCTTGTCAACCCCTTTTTACAAAAAATATTTTATTTTTTTAATTTTTTTTAAATTTCCGCATATTATTTTATTTGTTTTGATTTTTATTTTAATTAAAAAAAGGTCAAACCTCAAGCTCTGTAAAAGCCCTGTCAAGGCGATGCTTTTTGCGGCGAAAAAGCGCCCCTTGCCCTTAAAAAATATAAGCTTTAAATTTGACAAACACAGGCAAAAACTATATTATATATGGGAATGACTAAAATTGATTTTGGGGGTAGTGATTCTTGGCTGACATTAAAAAAGAAATTGAAAAAAGGCGTACCTTTGCGATAATCTCTCACCCTGACGCAGGTAAAACGACCTTGACCGAAAAGCTTCTTCTCTACGGCGGAGCTATAAATCTTGCGGGCTCTGTCAAGGGCAAAAAAACAGCCAAGCACGCTGTTTCCGACTGGATGGAGATAGAAAAGCAAAGGGGTATTTCTGTGACCTCGTCCGTGCTCCAGTTTAAATACAACGGCTACTGCATCAACATACTTGACACTCCCGGGCACCAGGATTTCTCCGAGGACACCTACAGAACCCTGATGGCGGCCGACAGCGCCGTTATGGTTATCGACGCTTCAAAGGGCGTAGAGGCTCAGACGATAAAGCTTTTTAAGGTTTGCCTTTTAAGGAGCATACCGATTATAACATTTATAAATAAAATGGACAGAGATGCAAAAAGCCCCTTTGAGCTGCTTGAGGATATTGAAAACGTCCTCGGTATAAGCACCTATCCCATGAACTGGCCGATAGGCTCGGGCAAGGAATTTAAGGGAGTGTACGACAGAAAGAGCGGGTCTGTCCTCACCTTTACCGCGAACAACGGACAGCGCGAGGTCGAGTCGAGGAGTATTCCGCTAAGCTCCGAGGAGCTTAAAAGCAGTATCGGCGACGACCTTTTCTCAAGACTGAGCGAGGACATAGAGCTTCTTGACGTCGCCGGCGACGACTTTAACAGCGAGCTTGTGCGCGGAGGCAGGCTTACTCCTGTATTCTTCGGTTCAGCTCTGACAAACTTCGGAGTAGAGCCGTTTTTGGAGGAGTTTCTCAGCCTTACAACTCCTCCTCTGCCCAGAGAAACTCTCACGGGCGAGGCGTCGCCTTATAGCGATGGCTTCTCCGCTTTCGTATTCAAGATACAGGCAAATATGAACAAGGCTCACCGCGACAGGATAGCCTTTATGCGCATCTGCTCCGGCAGATTTGAAAAGAACATGGAGGTGTACCACGTTCAGGGCGACAGAAAGCTAAGGCTTTCGCAGCCGCAGCAAATAATGGCTCAGGAGAGAGAGGTCATCTACGAGGCCTACGCCGGAGATATCATAGGCGTTTTTGATCCCGGCATTTTTTCCATCGGCGACACCATATGTATGGCGAATGATAAATTTTGCTTTAAGGGCATACCCACCTTCGCTCCCGAACACTTCGCCCTTGTTTTGCAAAAGGACACCATGAAGAGAAAGCAGTTTGTCAAGGGCGTAAACCAGATCGCACAGGAGGGCACCATACAAATTTTCCGCGAGCCCGAAAGCGGCATGGAGGAGGTAATAGTCGGAGTTGTTGGCACTTTGCAATTCGAGGTTCTCGAATACCGGCTTAAAAACGAGTACAACGTCGAGATCGTTATGAATCCTCTGCCGTATCAGTATATCAGGTGGATAGGCAACGACGATATAGACATAAAGGCTCTCGATCTCGCTTCGGACACAAAGCGCATAGAGGATCTAAAGGGCAGGCCGCTTTTGCTTTTTACGAGCGAATGGAGCATAAGCTGGGCTCTTGAGCACAATGAAGGTCTAATACTTGAGGAATTTAGCAGCTAAATCTGTTTTTGGCCTGCGGCCTAATACCGCCTATAATTTATTTTAATTTTATTTTTTGGGGCTTGCGCCCCCATAAGGGCGCTCTTGTTTACCGCAGCTTTACCGACTTGCACCGGTAATGCTGCTACTTTTTATTATATCTATTTGCAAAGGGCGCTGCCCCTTGCAACCCTTTTTTGCTCAAAGAATATTGTTTTATCCACACTCTCTGCGACGAAATTAATCTACGGGCACAAAAGCCTAATTTTAGCAAAAGCCTTTGCGCGAGAGGCGGTGGTGCAGAGGGAACGCCAGTTCCCCCTGTAAATAGAAAAAATATATATTAGCAGTCGTGCCGGTGCAAGTCGGCGCGGCTGCGGTCGACGAGAAAATAATTTTATTTTTAGGGTTTGCCGCCCATATGATGAAATTTTTCAAGGCCGCCCTTGCATATTGTAAAGCGCTGTGGTACAATATATCTGATATTTTAAGAGAGAGGGCAATTATTATGCAGGAAATCAAAATAGAACTCACCAAAACGCCAAAGGAAAAGCCTGCTGACGAAAGCAAGCTCGGCTTTGGCAAAATATTTTCGGATCATATGTTTGTGATGAACTATGACGAAGGTCAAGGCTGGCACGACCCGAGAATAGTACCCTACGGCCCGATAGAGCTTATGCCGTCGGCAATGTGCCTGCATTACGGTCAAGAGGTATTCGAGGGCATGAAGGCTTATAGGACCGCCGAGGATAAGATAGTTCTTTTCAGACCCGAAAAAAATATGGCAAGGCTCAATGTTTCAAACGAAAGACTTTGTATTCCGCCTATTGACGAGGAGTTTTGCGTTGAGGCAATAAAGAAGCTTGTTGATATAGAAAAGGATTGGGTGCCGCACACCGAGGGCGCTTCGCTTTATCTTCGCCCGTTCATATTCGCGACCGATCCGTTTATCGGAGTACATCCGGCAAATCACCTGACGTATATGGTCATCTGCTCGCCGTCGGGAGCGTATTATCCCGAGGGCTTGGATCCGGTAAAAATCTATGTTGAGAAAAATTATGTTCGCGCTGTAAAGGGCGGAATGGGCTTTACAAAAACAGCGGGAAACTATGCGGCTTCGCTCAAGGCTCAGGACGAGAGCGAAAAGCTCGGCTACACTCAGGTGCTGTGGCTCGACGGAGTCGAGAGAAAATATATCGAAGAGGTCGGCACGATGAACGTATTTTTCGTTATCGGCGACGAAATCGTAACTCCGGCTCTTCAGGGCTCCATTCTTTCGGGAATAACAAGAATGTCGTCGATAGAGCTGTTGCAGTCGTGGGGCTATAAGGTGTCTGAGAGAAGACTCTCAATCGACGAGGTAGCTCAGGCCTATGACAACGGACAGCTTAAAGAGGCCTTCGGCACAGGTACTGCCGCCGTTATATCGCCGATAGGAGAGCTTAAGTGGGGCGACAAGGTTATGGAATTTAATAACGGGGAGATAGGCCCGATTTCACAAAGACTTTATAACGAGCTCACAGGGATACAGTGGGGCAAGGTCGAGGACAAGTTCGGCTGGATACAGGAAGTAAAATAATGCTTATGCTTTGAAGCTATGCTCTTTAAGCAGCCTCGTCGGCGCAAGTCGGTGAGGCTGCTTAATATTTTTTTATTTGCAATTCGCTCATTTGCGCCCTTCACAGGTCATTGCTTTTTGCAAAAAAGAGAAACTAAAATAATATTCTCGGAGCGAAAAATGGATTGCAAGCGGCAAAGCCTCTTGTAAATAAAAAGATAAAAAAGCAGCAGCCTTACCGGCACGAGTCGGTAAAGCTGCGGTAGGCGAGAGCGTTTAATAAATATTATACTATCAAAATATAAGGGCTGCGGCTGCCGTCAAGAGCCGCAAGATACGATAGCACGTCACCCTCCGAAACGGCTACGCAGCCGGCGGTCGGAGCGTAACCGACATGGAAAAATATCGCCGAGCCCTTGCCGGGAACTATCGGGTTTGTGTTGTAGTCTATCACAAAGCCGTATTTATAGCTTGAGTAATAATCTATCATATGCTCGGCGCTGTTCCAGTCCATGTTGGCTGTTCCCTCCACCCTCATGTTGTAATAAGCGGAGGAGGGGTCGTCGACCCAATATGTGTCCTCGGTGACAGGAAAGGAGCCGAGTCCGGTCGATGGGGGAGAGTCAATATAAAACATATCGCCTATCGGAAACAACCCGAACGGAGTTTTTCTGTCGCCCTCGACCGACTTGGTATCCACTCCGTTGGAGCCGACAAAGCCAAAGCTTGTCAGATTGCAGTCGAGCCATTTGCCGTCGCTTTGCTTTTCATACATGGAAACCACGGCGTTGCTCCCGCTTGAATTTACGACTATAAGCTGTCCTGCCGAAAGGTCGTTTACTCCATATCCGGCGATGGCAAGAGCTTGTATCATAGCCTCGGGCGCGCTCGTCTGCGAGTCCGAGCCGGACTGCTCCTGAGCTGAGCTTTCCTCGCTTGATTCGGCTATCGACTCTGCGGCTTCGGTCGACTTAGGCTCGGTCGGCGTAGCTTCGGTTGCCGCAGCTTCGGTCGGCTTAGGCTCGGTCGAGGCGTTTTCAGAGGAGAGGCTCGCTTCGGTCACGGAGTTTACCGCCTGCACCGATTTTTCGTCCTTTTGCACCGTAAAACAAAGTATAAGCAAAACTACCGCTATTATAAATAATGCGGCGACAACGACCGACATTATTATAATTTTTTTGCGTTCCCTTTTGTTTTCCATGAAACCACCCTTAAGAAATTATTATCACGGGATTTTTGCTTTGATCGAGATACGACAAAAGCTTTATCATATCAGACGAGCTTATGTCGATGCAGCCGAGGGTCGGCTTCAACGCTCCGGTGTATCCGCATATCGTTATAACCGATCCCAAGCCGGGGGTCGCGCTGTTTGCGCTTTCGCCGTCGCCGTTGTGCTCGATAAAGATATTGTAGTTGTAGGCGCCTTGATTTGCAAACTGATTGTATGTGTGCTCTATTGAGCCGGAGCCGGAATAAAGGCTTGACGGTATAAGGCAGTTGTAATATTTTGAATTTGAGTCGGAAACGAAAATATCGTTGCTTTGAAGCTGCTTGAACCTTAGTCCGGTGTTCGGAGCGCTCAGCCCATAGCAGAAGCCGAGGTTAAAGGTGCCCTTCGGAGTAATGCTTTTTCCCTCGCCGTAGTTGTAGCCCACCCCGTTTTTGCCGACGGTCGCATAGCTTTGCATAAGGCTTGTCCAGCCGCCGTTTTGCCACTCATAAAGAGTGAGGGTCGCCGAGGAGCCGTCCGATACCACCTCGACCTTCTGGTCGTAATAATTCGGATTTACAGCCGCTGTCGGCTCTGTGGTCGGAGGCTGAGTTTGAGCTTGTGCGGCGGGCTCGCTTGCGTCGCCTGCGGGCGGCTGTGTAAGACTCTGTACGGCCTCCGTCGGGGCGGAGGCAAGAACCTGCGCGGAGGCTTCTCCGTCACTTGGCCGAAGCAGCCCCGGCAGAAAAATTATGCCTAAAACTATCAGTACCACCAGCAAAACCGACGCTGACGCGAGTATAATATAAAGCGTTGTCCGGTTCGGCTTTTTTACAGCGCCGCCCATGGCGGCGTTGGGTACGTATGCCGCAGCGTAGTTGACTGCGGGTCGCTGAGCGGTTTGTCTGACAGGTTGCTGCGGAGCCTCGACTGCCGCGCCGCATTTGCTGCAAAATCTCTGTCCTGCCTTTATCTCGGCTCCGCACGTCCGACATTTTATAGTCGCGCCGTAATTTGCACCCGAAGCTCCGACTGAGCTTTGAGTATTATTGTACTCGAAGGCCTGAGTACCGCATTTGTTGCAAAATTTCTGACCCGGCTCAAGCCGGTTGCCGCATTTTTTACAAAAGGGCATTTGTTCTTCACCTCGTTTGATTTAATTAGATTTTAAGCTTTTATTATTATAATATAACATACGACATAATTCAACAGAATAATAGCGTTGAAAAAGCGGGTATCGTTTACCCGCCAAAATTATATTATTTTCCGCGACCCTGCAAAGCCGTCGGCAGACTTTATTAAAACAGTCGGCTCGGCCTTGCCGCTTGAAGATAAGCGTGCGGTTTTTTATTCACTTCGCTTAAAGAATAAATACAAATTCAAAAATTGTACTTGCATTAATATCGCCCGCCGGAATATGTATTAATATCGTTTATGCTTAATATCGGCTTGCCGTCAAGATTTTTTTGCGGCAGGCTGAATATATAAATCTTTTCCGGAGGGTCGTTATGCTTTTTAATATCTTTGAAGGGCTAAGCAGCTTTTTCCTTTTTTTCATTCTTCATGTGAGCGGTTCCGGCGCTTTTCCCCGCCCCTTAAACGCAAAGGAGGAGGCCGAATGTCTTGAGAAAATGCGCCGCGGCGACAAGGAGGCGAAAAATAAGCTTGTCGAGCACAACCTCCGTCTTGTCGCCCACATTATAAAAAAATACTATTCCTCCGCAAGCGACCAGGACGATTTGGTATCCATAGGCACAGTGGGGCTTATAAAGGCCGTAAACACCTTTGACCCCAACAAGAGCATCAAGCTTTCGAGCTATGCTTCAAGGTGCATAGAAAATGAGATACTCATGCATTTTCGCTCGGTGAAAAAACGGGCTCAGGATATATCTCTTAACGAGGCCATAGACTCCGACAAGGACGGTAACCCCTTGACCCTTATGGATATAATGTCCTGCGAGGACAATATTATTGACGAGCTTGACGTAAAAATCAAATCGGTGCAGCTTAAGAAGTTTATAGACAGCGAGCTCAGTCCCCGTGAGCGCAGGATAATTATTTTGCGCTACGGCTTGAACAACGAAAAGCCCCTTACTCAAAGGGAAGTCGCTCAAATGCTCGATATATCGCGCTCCTACGTTTCGCGTATAGAAACAAAGGCTCTTAAAAAGCTTAGAAAGCGCTTTGAGCGCGAGGGGGCTTAAGGGCGTCGCCAATTCGCTTCATCCGCCACAGGCGGCGCTCATTGCCGATGCCCCTGTACCCCCGTTTCTCTGGCAAAGGCTTTTGCTGAAATTAGGATTTTATGCCCGTAAATTAGCCACGAGCAAAGGGCTAAATTAAAAACAATATTCTTTGAACGAAAGGGTGGAGGTGCAGGAGGAGCGCAAGCTCCTCCTGCAAATAGATATAATATAAAGTAGCAGCATTACCGGCGCAAGTCGGTAATGCTGCGATAAACGAGCGCCCGCCTTGGGGCGATAAGCCCCAAATAAAATTATTTTCTCGCTGACCGCAGCCGCGCCGACTTGCACCGGCACGGCTGCTAATATATTTTTTATTTACAGGGGGAACTGACGTTCCACCTGTGCCCCCCGTTTCTCAGGCAAAGGCTTCTGCTAAAATTAGGCTTTTATGCCCGTAAATTAGCCACGAGCAAAGGGCTAAATTAAAAACAATATTCTTTGAACGAGAGGGTGGAGGTGCAGGAGGAGCGTAAGCTCCTCCTGCAAATAGATATAATATAAAGTAGCAGCATTACCGGCGCAAGTCGGTAATGCTGCGGTAAATGGGGCTCCAAGCCCCAAAAAAGGGGCGGTATTAGGCCGCAGGCCAAAAATAAAAGGACAGCTTTGCGGCTGTCCTTTTTAGGATCATGTATTTAATTACTGCTGAGGAGCGCCCACCGGACAAGTGTCGGCACAAGCGCCGCACTCTATGCAAGCGTCAGAGTCGATAACATACTTGCCGTCGCCCTCTGAAATAGCGCTGACAGGACATTCGCCCTCGCAAGCGCCGCAAGAAATACAATCGTCACTAATAGTATATGCCATTGTGAATAGCACCTCCTTATCTTGTTATCTATAATTGTACCATTCTTTAAAAAAAAAGCAACTGTTTTTACGAAAAAAATAAAAATTCCCAGTGAAAAAATCTGAAATATTGTGCAGATTTTCTGTATAAAAGATAGAATTGAAAAAATTAAAAAAATTAAAAAGGTGAGATAAAGCGAGTAAAAAAGAGAATAATAGAGATAAAGCCCTGAAACAGCGAAAAAACCGGCAAAAATAGACTTTGACTATCTTTGACTTTCTCCCTATAATGTAATCGTAAGGTCAAAGAAAGTCAAAGGCAAAATCAAAAGAGATAACGCCGCCTCGCAGCGGGAGGCTTTAATAATGATTTTTCCCTATTTCCCCGTTGACCGCAGTTTTACCGACTTGCGCCGGTAAAACCGCTCCTTGAAGTTATAGTTTATTTAGGGGGAGCAAAGCTCCCCCTAAGACCCCCACTCTCGTCCAAGAGATTTTTTGCTTGATAAAAATTTTATTCTCATAAATTAACTACGTCGTAGATAGCAAAGTTAAAAATAATATTCTTTGAGCGAAAAGGTGGAGGTGCAGGAGGAGCGAAGCTCCTCCTGCAAATAAAAAATGTTAAGCGGCAGCCGTGCCGGCGCAAGTCGGCGCGACTGCGCTCGGCGGGAGCAGGCTTTTGGCGCAGTCCCAAAAATACGACCGCCTTTGTGGGAGAAGAATCATAAAATAGAGGTGAGAATATGAGAATTTCAGACTTAGTCGCGAGCTATATTATTAATATGCTCGATGAAAGCGGAGGCAACGCCGAGATAAAGCGAAACGAGCTTGCGGACTCTTTGGGCTGCGTTCCGAGCCAGATAAATTATGTGCTCACATCTCGCTTTACACCCGAACAGGGATATATAGTCGAAAGCAGACGAGGGGGCGGAGGCTTTATAAGGATAACAAGAATACACTCGGATAAAAACTCCGCGCTGATGCATATAATCAATTCCATAGGCAAGCAGCTCGAATATAACGACGCGAGGCTTATGATTTCAAATCTGCACAGCTCGGGAGCAATAAGCGACGAGTGCGCGTCTCTCATGGCGGCGGCGGTTTCCGAGAGGAATTTCGTCGGACTGCCAAAATCGGTTCATTGCGCGGTGAGGGCGGCGATAGTAAAAAATATGCTGCTCACACAGATTTAATTAAAAGCTTAATTAAAGGGAGGAATTTTTATGTTATGTCAGTCATGCAAAAAAAATGAGGCGACTACTCATGTGAAAAGAATAGTAAACGGAAGCATAGAGGAATACGACCTGTGTCCTGAGTGCGCGAAAAAGCTCGGCTATACAGATATTTTTTCAAGCCTTCAAAACGAGTGGAACAGCCTGCTCGGAAGCTTTTTCGGCGGCGGGCTTCCCTCGCGAAGCGGAGCGACCCGCTGTAAGGGCTGCGGCTCTTCCTTCGCCGAGATAGCAAAAAAGGGTATGGTGGGCTGCCCCGAGTGCTACGACACGTTTTACGAGGAGCTTTTGCCGTCGATAAAGAAAATCCACGGCAACACCCGCCACAACGGAAAGTTCCCCTCAAGCTCAGGCAAGCAGCTCGCCATTATAAACGAGCTTGAAGCGATGCAGGAGCAGTTAAACGAGGCGATAGCCAGACAGGAGTTTGAAAAGGCGGCGGAGCTTCGAGACAGGATAAACGAGCTTAAAGGAGGTAAAAACAATGGCTGAAAAGTGGTATGAAAAAAGCGGCGAGCAGGGCGGCGAGGTGATAAGCTCAAGAATACGCCTCGCGAGGAACCTCAAAAAATATCCCTTTCCGAACAAAGCGAGCCTTGAACAAAAGCACGAGATAGCCCAAAGCGTAAAGCGGGCTATTGAGGAGAGCAACAGCGTTTTGTCAAATAAGCTCTCGTTTATCTCAATGGAAAAGCTTAACCAGACGCAGGCGGCGTCGCTTGTTGAAAAGCACCTGATAAGTCCCGAGTTTGCCTCTGACAGGGCGGGTAGGTACCTCATGCTGTCGGACGACGAGTCGATAAGCATAATGATAAACGAGGAGGATCACATCAGGATACAGGTCATCGACAGCGGGCTTTCGCTCGATGGGGCGTATGACACGGCTAACAACATCGATACCCTGCTCGACGAGGCGCTCGGCTTTGCCTTTAACGACAAGCTCGGATACCTCACCCAGTGCCCGACCAATCTCGGCACGGGAATGAGAGCCTCGCTCATGCTCCACCTTCCGGCGCTCGAAAAAAGCCGCTCGGTAAGGCGCATAGCCGGCAATCTGACAAAGCTCGGAATGGAGCTTAGGGGAACCTTCGGCGAGGGCAGCGACGCAAAGGGGGCGCTGTATCAGCTTTCAAACCGCATAACGCTCGGCTTGTCGGAGCATACGGCTATTGAAAATTTGAAAAATATAGCCTCTCAGCTTATCGCGCAGGAGAGAAAAAGCCTTGAGGAGCTCGCAAAGGATTTGGAGCTTCAAGACGTTGTGTACCGCAGTCTTGCCATTTTAAAGAGCGCAAGGCTCATGTCGAACGACGAGGCTATGAAGCTGCTTTCAAACGTGAGAATAGGTATGACGACCGGGCTCATAGAGCGCAGCAACTTTGCGGCTTTAAACCGCTTAAACGAGCAGGTGCAGCCCGCGACCCTTATGACTGCGAATAAAAAGGATATGCAGCCGCAGGAGAGGGATATTGAAAGGGCGAAGCTGCTGAGGGAAGAATTTAAGGACTATTAAAATTATACAGGCTCATAAAATCAGATTATTAAAACCGAAAGCATAAAGGGAGGTATGCCTTATGTATAATTTCAGAGGATTCACACAAAAAGCAAACGAAACGCTAAACCTTGCCATAGAAAAGGCTGAGGAGCTCGGGCACACCTATATCGGAACGGAGCATATATTGCTCGGACTTCTCGGCACGGAAAACTGCGTGGCGAGCACGGCCTTGGAATCCGCCGGAATAAAGGCGGAGGACGTTGAGGCTCAGATAAAGACTCAAATAGGCTCAGGCTCAAAGACTCTGCTCAGCCCATCGGATTTCACCCCGAGGACAAAGAGGGTGGTTCAGGGGGCTATCGCGGTCGCGGCGAGATATGACCACAACTACGTCGGCAGCGAGCACATTCTCATAGCCCTCCTCTCCGAGGAGGACAGCTACGCCGTACACTTCATATACGGCTGCGGAGCAAGGCCGAACGATATTTTCCGCAGCATTTCCGAGCAGCTCAATTCCTCCTCCGATGGTTCGGAGCAGTCGCAGGGATATTCGGGCTTTGAGAGCAAGGCTCGCGGCGGCTCGGGCAAGCACGGCACAAAGACCCTCGAAAAATTCGGCGAGGATTTAACGGAAAAGGCTAAAAAGGGCGGGATAGATCCCGTTATAGGCCGAGAGGACGAGATAGCTCGCGTTATACAGATATTGTCAAGGCGTACAAAGAACAACCCATGCCTTATCGGCGAGCCGGGAGTCGGCAAAACCGCGGTGGCAGAGGGGCTCGCCCTTAGAATATCAAACGGCGACGTACCCGACCTTTTGAAGGACAAGAGGGTGTTTGCGCTCGACCTTACCGGAATGGTAGCGGGCTCAAAGTACAGAGGCGATTTTGAGGAGAGAATAAAGGCCGCCATGGACGAGGTGAAAAACGACGGCAATATAATCCTCTTTATCGACGAGCTGCACACGATAATCGGCGCGGGCAGCGCCGAGGGCAGCGCGGACGCGGCGAATATATTGAAGCCCGCCCTCGCGAGGGGAGATCTTCAGGTCATCGGCGCGACGACCATAAACGAATACAGAAAGCACATAGAGAAGGACGCGGCTCTTGAACGCCGCTTCCAGCCGGTGACCGTGGGCGAGCCTACGCCCGAGGAAACCGTGCTCATACTGAAGGGACTGCGCGACAGATACGAGGCTCACCACAAGGTATCAATTCCTGATGAGGCGATAAACGCCGCCGTGGAGCTCTCGTCAAGATATATAACGGATCGCTATCTGCCCGATAAGGCCATCGACCTTATAGACGAGGCTGCGTCAAAGGTTCGCCTCAGGGCTCACACCCAGCCTAACAACCTCAAGGAGATAGAGGATAAAATAAACAGGCTCGAGCAGGAAAAGTCGGCCGCGATTAACGGTCAAGACTTTGAGCGCGCCGCAAAGCTGCGCGACGAGCAAAACGAGGCAAAGCAGGAGCTCGAGAAGAAAAAGGAGCAGTGGAAGCAGAACACCGACAATTCCTCGGGCACCGTCTGCGAGGAGGACATAGCGAATATTGTTTCCCAGTGGACCGGCATACCCGTTTCAAAGCTCACCGAGGAGGAAAGCCAAAAGCTTTTGAATATGGAGGAAATACTCCACAAAAGGGTCGTAGGGCAAAACGAAGCTGTCGACAGCGTTGCAAGAGCGATACGCAGGGGCAGGGTAGGGCTTAAGGATCCGAAAAGGCCCCAGGGCTCGTTTATATTCCTCGGCCCCACCGGAGTCGGAAAAACCGAGCTCTGCAAGGCTCTTGCCGAGGCTGTATTCGGCGACGAAAACGCTATGATAAGGCTCGATATGTCCGAATATATGGAGAAGCACACGGTTTCAAAGCTCGTCGGCTCGCCTCCGGGATATGTCGGCTACGACGAGGGCGGACAGCTCACGGATAAGGTCAGGAGCCACCCGTATTCGGTAGTGCTCTTTGACGAGATAGAGAAGGCTCACCCCGACGTATTCAATATGCTTTTG
The DNA here is from genome assembly GCA_947632045.1 of uncultured Clostridia bacterium. GTDB lineage: Bacteria > Bacillota > Clostridia > Oscillospirales > Acutalibacteraceae > UBA7067. The sequence continues at coordinate 37,510 of CANRNQ010000015.1, read as the reverse complement.
CAAATACTCGAGGACGGCAGACTCACGGACTCTCAGGGCAGGGTAGTGGACTTTAAAAACACTATAATTATTATGACCTCGAACGTCGGCGCAAGACTCATCACAGACTCCGCCTCGGGCAGGCTCGGCTTTGCCTTTGAGGATAGCGACAAGAGCAAGAGCGCCGAGAGGGAGAACGCCGACGTAAAGGAGCTTGTAATGGGCGAGTTAAAGAAGGTTTTCCGTCCGGAGTTCCTCAACCGCGTTGACGATATTATCGTGTTCAATAAGCTCAGCGAGGACGAAATAAAGCAGATAGCTGGAAATATGCTCAAGGGGCTTGAGGCCCGTCTTGCGGCGCTCGACATAAAGATAGAGTTCTCAGACTCCGCGGTAACGGCAGTCGCAAACGCCGGATACGACCCGACCTACGGCGCAAGACCTCTCCGTCGCGCTATTCAGCAGAAGATAGAGGACTCGCTCTCGCAGCAGATCCTCGAGCAGAAGATAAAGAAGGGCGACCATGTGCTCTGCTCCTACAGCGACGGCGAGTACACCTTCACGCCGACTTGCGCCGGCAAGGCCGCTACTTAAATAGGGGGGAGCTGACGCTCCCCCTAAGCCCCCAATTCTCGCTAAAAAAATACTATTTTAGTTCTGCTCTCTGCGACGAGGTTAATTTACGGCTGTAAAAGCCTTATCAAGCAAAAGTCCTTGAGCAAAAGGCGGGGCTTGGGAACGGCGAAGTTAGGCAAATTGAAGATGATCCCTTGAGCGAAAAAAGGGGGATTTTAAGGGGGCACAAGCCCCCTTAAATGAAAATTCACATAAAAAGTAGCAGCTTTACCGGCGCAAGTCGGTAAAGCTGCGGTCAATGGGAGCGCCCGTATAGGGGCGCAAGCCCCAAAAATAAAATTATTTTCTCGCCGACCGCAGTCGCGCCGACTTACGCCGGCACGACTGCTGCTTAATATTTTTTCCATTTGCAAGGATCCCCTTGAAACTCTGTTTTTCGTTCAAGGTTTAATTCTTAATTTGCCCGCTTGCTTCGTAAAGACATTTGCTTTGGGCGAGAGCTTGCGGCTCACAAAATTAAGAGAGGAATTTAAAAATGAAAACAAACATCGACGTTAACCGTTCATACGAGGGCTACGGCGACAGCTTCGACGGAAACGAGTTTCCGAAAAAGAAAAAAAGTCACGCTCTGCGCAACGCGATAATCGTTATCGCGGCAATACTCGTTTTGCTTGCCGCAGGCGCGGCTGCCGTTGTCATTTTAGCGTACCAAACGCCTAACAGCGATAAATTCGGAGCCGAGCCTGACAGCGTTTTAATAGAAAATATTGTCGTATCGGCTGTAAAGGGCGAACCGGCGGACATCTCAAACGAAGATTTAAATTCATTTATAGCATATCTAATCGACAATGAGGAAAAAAGCCCTGAAAAGCCGCAAAAGCTCAAGGACGCGGCAATTTACGCTCACAGCGACCGCCCTTGCGAGCTTTACGCTATGGCGGACATAGGGGGTCATACATACGAGGTTTCAGCCGAATTTGAAATTGACGACGAGATAAAGAACCACGAGATAAGGCTGAGCGTTACGTCTGCTAAGCTCGGCGGACTTCCGCTCCCTCCCGATTTAATGATGAATTATGCTTTCGACGACAGCAGTCTTGCCGATTCGCTCGAATACATAAGACGCGACGGTTCCGACATATACGTATCGTCGGATTACGCTTTTGAAATCTTTTCTCAAAAGATTGAAATAGACGTTGAGAGCATAAAGCCGCTTGAGGACGGCATAAGCTTAAAAACGACGAGCGTGGCCGATATAATACTCGGCTCGCTCGACTCTTGGCTGTCGTCGCTGTTGAAATAGTTTGTTTCTATTTTGGGCTGCACCCTAATACCGCCGCTCGCCGACCGCAGCCACGCCGCCTTGCGCCGGCACGGCTGCTGGTTTAATGTTAAGTGATTTTTGGGGGAGCTGGCGTTCCCCCAAGCCCCCACATTTCCGACTAAAGATTTTTTCTTAATTAGGCTTTTATGCCAGTAAATTGGCCACGTCGCAGAGAGCGGAGCTAAAAATAATTTTTGGAGCGAGGGGGTGGAGGTGCAGGAGGAGCGGAGCTCCTCCTGCAAATAGATATAATAAAAAAGTAGCAGCTTTACCGGCGCAAGTCGGTAAAGCTGCTGTCAGCGGGAGCGCCCGTATAGGGGCGCAAGCCCCCAAATAGCATAGAGGTCAAAGGAGGAGCAGCCGCTCCTCCTTGTTTTTTATTTTAGCTCGGCAATGGTGACCCCGCTTTCACCCTCGCCGAAGGTTCCGAGGCGGAAGCTCTTGACGGGCTTGCAGGATCTTAAAAAGGAGTGTACCTCTCGCCTGAGCACGCCGGTGCCCTTGCCGTGAATTATGGTTATTTGATTTATTCCGGAGAGTATGGCCGAGTCGATGGCGCTCTCAAGCTCCATAATGGCCTCAATCGCAGTCATACCCCTTAAATCGACCTCGGTCACAGCCCGAACGTCGGTTTGCCGCGTGACGCTTCTGCTGAGAGAAGCCTGCTTCTTTGGCTTGCCGGCCTTTTGCTCATCTATAAGCCGAAGATTGCTTATGTCGGCTCTGGTCTTGATTATTCCGGCCTGAACGAGGACGGTCTTGCCGTCGGGGTTTATCTCGAGCACAGTGGCCTTTTTGTCTATGTCGAAAATTAAAACGCTGTCGCCGGGCTTGAGCTTGCGGGGCAGACGGTATTCCTCAGCCGGAGTCGCGTTTATCGGATCGGCGGTGCTTTCTATTCCCTTTATCTGTGAGCGAAGCCTTGCCTTGTCCGCGTCCGAAAGCTTTTTTTCACGCCGAGCCTTTTCTATGCTGTCCATAAGCTCTTGGGCGGCGGCTCGGGTCCTTGCGACTATCTGCGCGGCCTCATCCCTTGCGCGCTGAATTTCAGCCTCGTTTTGAAGCCTTACCTTTTCAGCCCTTTTCTCCGCGTCCTCGAATTTAGCCTGCGCAAGAGTCGTCTTTTCCTCGGCGCTCTTTAGCTGAGCCTCAAGGGCGGCGCGCTTTTTTTCAAGGTTGCGGACTACGCTCTCGAACTTTCTGTCTTCGCGCGAAACGAGCTTTTTTGAGCGTTCAATTATTTCATCGTCTATGCCGAGCCGCTTTGATATCGCAAAGGCGTTTGAACGTCCGGGTACACCTATCGAGAGTTTGTATGTCGGCCTTAATGTGGCGACGTCAAATTCGCAGCAGGCGTTTTCAACGCCCCGAGTGTTTAGTGCGTATGCCTTGAGCTCGGCGTAATGGGTGGTGGCGGCTGTGACGGCTCCGAGCGAGCTTAGGCGTTCGAGTATGGCTGTCGCGAGAGCGGCGCCCTCGACAGGGTCGGTTCCGGCTCCGAGCTCGTCTATAAGAGCAAGACTGCTGCCGTCGGCGGTTTTAAGTATGTCCGATATGTTCGTCATGTGAGCCGAAAAGGTGGAAAGACTCTGTTCGATGCTCTGCTCGTCGCCTATATCGGCGAGTATATGATTGAATACGGAAAGATGGCTGTTGTCGCCCGCCGGTACCATAAGTCCGCACATGGCCATAAGAGTAAGCAGACCAATGGTTTTAAGAGTCACCGTCTTTCCTCCGGTGTTGGGGCCGGTGATGACAAGGGTGGAAAAGTCGTTACCAAGGTGAACGTCGATTGGCACAACGCTCCTTGAATCTATCAGCGGATGACGAGCTTTTTTTAAGTCTATTATCCCTTCGTCGTTCATTATAGGTATCGAAGCCTTCATCTTGTAGGCGAGAGAGGATTTTGCAAAGATGAAATCAAGCTGTATCAGAATATTGTAATTGTCCGCGATTTGCCGCGCAAAACCACCGACGTTTGAGGACAGCTCCATGAGTATTCGCTCTATCTCGGCTTCCTCACGCGACTGCAAAACCCTTATCTCGTTGTTTGCCTCAACTACCCCCATGGGCTCCACAAATATGGTAGAGCCACTCGACGAGGTGTCGTGTACGAGGCCGTTCACGCTTCCACGACATTCCGCCTTGACCGGCACGACGTAGCGCCCGTCGCGAGTGGTTATTATTGCGTCCTGCAAATATTTCTTGTATGACGCGGAGCGGATTATTTTATTAAGCACGTCCCGAGCCCTCTGCTCGGCGTTTTTGATTTTTCGTCTTATCTCGCTGAGCGCAGGCGAGGCCTTGTCTGATATCTCGTCTTCAGAGATTATCGCGCCGTTTATAGCATCCTCGAGGAATTTGTTTGTCAAAAGCCCTTGAAAGCGGCGGTCAAGCACGCTTACGACCGAGGCGCACTTCTCCCTCCACTGCTTCACTCCGCGGACAATTCGCAGTACCTGTGCAATCCGCAGAAGCTCCTGTGCAGAAAGCATTCCTCCCGCGGCAGCCCTCGCAAGCTGGTTCGATACGTCCTTTACGCCGCCGAACGACGGCGAGCCGAACCTGCCGCTGAGTATGTACGCGTCCTCGGTTTCCTTTAACAGCGGCAGAACATGGTCGAGGGTGTTCTGCGGCCGCAGGGCAAGGGCAAGCTCCTTTGTTTCCTCGCACGACGATTCGTTTGCGAGCATATTTAAAATTTTGTCAAGCTCTAAGGTCTTTAAATGTCTGTTCATTTATTGCTCCGTTATCTTATCATTTTGTAAAAATCAAGCGTTTTAAAGCTCCGCTCCGACAGTGACAGCAGATATTCCTCCGCCGCGCGCTCAAACAGCTCCTCGCCCCTGCCCGACAGCGAAAACGAATACAGCCTTTCAAGCGGGGAGTATACCGAATGTCGAAGCGCCGCCGTAACGCCGAGTCCGGTGTTCAGCGAAGGCTCCCGGCTCTTATCAAAGCAGTTTGAGCATAGCAGTATGCCGCTGTGCGGGTAGAAACGCATATTTTCGTCCTCATATTTTTTACATTCGTTGCAGCACACAAGATCCGGCATATATCCGCATATCGCAGCAAGCCTCAGCTCGGTCGCCGCCTTTATAAGCGGCAGCGGTCTTGAGCCCTTAGAAAGGATGTAAAGCGAATTGAGCATAAGGCGCAGTCCGTCGCCACAGGGCAGCTCCTCGGGAAAGAAGCAGAGCGCCAGCTCGCAGAAATACTGCGCGAGCGACATTCTCACAACGTCGCTTCTCAGCGGCAGAAACATCTCTCTGCAAGCCGCGTCGTCTATTATGTATGACTCCCGACCCTTGAACACGTTGAGTCGGGAGTAGCAAAGCAGTCTTGTCGCCGCGCCCTTTGCGCTTTTAATATTGCCGGCATTTTTGACAAAGGCGCGAAAAAGCCCGTGCTCTCGGCTTAAAACAGTTACAAGACGAGCGCTTTCACCAATATTTTGTTCCTTGATTATCAGACCGTCCGTGCTCAGATTCATACCCGTCCTCCGAAGGCTCTTCGCCGTCGCTGCTTTTATCCGCTGTTTCCTTATCGTGAATGGACGTGTATGCAAGGTAGTCAAGCACACTTCCGGTGGATAAAAAGGTATTCCATGCGTCTAATGCATCCATAGCCGATCCCCCAAAATTTTAAAATGAAGCTTCAATATCATTATACGCGGCGATGATAAAAATAACGGTGGTAAAATGTAGAATAAAACAAGTAAAATTATGGAAGAAAAGGCGCGGCGGCTGATTTTATGCTGTGAGATAATTATACAAAATTGCGGCGATTTTGTAAACAAAGGAAGGAGAAAAGTTGGGGATTGTAAAAAAATATAAATATGATAAAATATGATAAAACGGCAGTGCGCGGCGATAGGAGGGCTGTCGCCGAAGACCATTAGGAATTGTGCGTAAGGCTGAACTTCGGGCGGCGCCCGCAAATTTCCGCCTGCGGCGGAAATTTGCCCAAAAACGCGGCGGCTCCCGGGCAAGGCTGCACGATAAAAGTCGGCCTGCGCCGCCGCGTTTTTCCGCGCGGCTGCGCCGCGCCGGGCGCCGCCCGAAGCCTCCCGTTCGCACAGAGTGAAAACGCGGTGCGCGACAGCCCGGGCACAAAACGCAAGACAAGGAGAAACAAATGATAAAGAACTTTTTGGAGATAGGCAAGATAGTTTCTACCCACGGAATAAAGGGTGAATTGAGGATAGAGCCGTGGTGCGACTCGCCGCAATTTTTCGCAAAGCTCAAGGAGCTGTACTTCGACAACGGAAGGACAAAAATTTCAATATCCTCGCGGCCGCATAAAAGAATGATAATCGCAAAAATAAAGGGAGTGGACACGGCTGAGCAGGCGGACGAGCTGCGCGGAAGAGTGTTGTATATGAACAGGGAGGACGTAAAGCTGCCCGAGGGCGAGTACTATATTCAGGACTTAATAGATTGCAGGGTGCTCGACGTAAACGACAGGCGCGAATATGGCATAATAAGCGACGTTTTAAAAACGGGCGCTAACGATGTGTATGAAATAACGGACAGGCAAAACCGCAAATTTTTGATACCCGTGATCCCCAACGTCGTTAAATCCGTGGACGTTTTTTCCGGCGAGATCCTCATAGAACCGATGAAAGGAATTTTTGATGATGAGGATTGACATAATAACATTGTTTCCCGAAATGTGCATGGCGGCGCTTAACGAAAGCATAATAGGTCGGGCGGTGAAAAACGGAATAATAACTCTAAAAACGCATCAGCTAAGGGACTACGCCTTCGATAAGCATAAGCGAGTCGACGATACCCCCTACGGCGGCGGCATGGGAATGGTGCTTAAAGCGGAGCCCATCGCGCTTTGCTTTGAGGATATATGCGAAGAGCTCGGCAAAAGACCCCACTTTGTTTATATGTCGCCGCAGGGCAGAGTGCTCGACCAGAGCCTGCTGAAGGAAACAGCGCAGCGCTGCGAGAATATATGTATATTGTGCGGGCATTACGAGGGCACGGACGAGCGCGTGATAGAGGAGCTTATTGACGAAGAGATATCAATAGGCGATTATGTGCTGACAGGCGGCGAGCTGCCCGCCTGCGTTTATGCCGACGCGCTGTGCCGCATGGTGCCGGGGGTGCTGTCGGAGGAGGAGTGCTTTACCGACGAGAGCCACTACTCCGGACTGCTCGAATACCCGCAGTATACAAAGCCGTCGGAGTGGCGCGGGAAAGAGGTGCCAAAGGTGCTTTTGAGCGGCCACCACAAAAATATAAGCGATTGGCGGCGAATGCAGTCGATAAAAAGGACAAAAGAGAAGCGGCCGGATATGTATAAATTAGCTGAAATCTCAGAAGCTGACATGAAAAAATTTAATGAATTTCTTGAAAAATCCTCAGATTAATTCTGATATGGAAAAATAAGCCGTGCATAAAAACAGTTTTTTTCTCGAATTTTATTTAATATGCACAAATACTACCTTGAAAACAACTATTTTGATAGTTCATCAAACCGAAAATATAAAAATTATATTGACGGAAAAATCGTGTGTGTTATAATATTAATTAAGATTAGCAGTAGGCTTTGAATATCGTTCATAGCCTAATGTGTGATTGTGTAGCATAGTCAAACGTGGGTAATCTGGAGAATTTTTTAGAGGAGAGATTGAAATGTTCGTAAAAGATGTTGAGGTTCAGAATCAGGTTGGTTTGCACGCTCGTCCGGCAACTTTCTTTATTCAGAAAGCGAACGAGTACAGGTCTTCTATCTGGGTTGAAAAAGAAGAGAGAAGAGTTAATGCAAAGAGTCTTCTCGGCGTTCTTTCACTCGGAATTGTCGGCGGCACTACTATTAAGATTATTGCCGACGGCGCCGACGAACAGCAGGCGGTTGAGGATCTTGTAAAGCTTGTAGAATCCGGCTTTTCTGAGTAATTCTTTAACAATGTGAGCGGACAGAGGCTTCCTCTGTCCGCTTTTTAAATTTAAAAAAGATTTATCAATTCATCGGGGTCCGGTTTAGAGTCAGGAGGCGGCAAGGTGTGAACGAAAAGCTGACGGAGCTTCGAGAAAAAGCGATGAAGCTCCCGCTTGAGCCGGGAGTATATATAATGAAAAATTCGGCCGATAAGATAATATATATCGGAAAGGCTAAGGCGTTGCGCAACCGCGTCAGCCAGTATTTCGGCTCGCAAAATAACCACGGCAGCAAGGTTCGCCGCATGGTCGAAAACGTCGATCATTTTGAATATATCATCACAAGCTCCGAGTTTGAGGCGCTCGTGCTCGAATGTAGCCTTATCAAGCAGCATAAGCCGAAATACAACATTCTGCTAAAGGACGACAAGGGATACGCCTACATCAAGATAACAAAGGGCGACTGGGGAAGAATAAGCGCGGAGAAAAACAATAACGATCCCTCAGCGCAGTACCTCGGCCCCTATATGAGCCACTACTATGTCAAAAACGCGGTGGATCAGGCGCAGAAGATTTTTATGCTGCCGGTGTGCGGCAAATCGTTCCCGCGAGATTTCGGCAAATCCCGCCCCTGTCTTAATTATTATATAAAACAGTGCTCCGCGCCGTGCACAGGCAAGCTGTCCGTTAAAGAGTACAACGCGAATTTTGCCGAGGCGGTCGAATTTTTAAAAAACGGCGGCAAAGCGTCAATAAAAGCCATGACCGACGAAATGAACGCGGCGGCGGAAAACCTTGAGTTTGAAAGGGCGGCGAGAATTAGGGACAGAATAAACGCCGTCAAGCGGGTGGGCGAGAGGCAGCGCGTGGTGGCGACAAGCGTGCCGGAGCAGGACGTAATAGCCCTTGCCTGCAACGACGAGCTCGGCTGCTTCGAGGTGTTCCGCTTTGAAAGCGGCCGGCTTTACGACCGCGAGAGCTTCATATTAAAAGAGGTCGACGATACCCCCAAGGCGAGAACGGAATTTATAGAGCGCTACTATCAGCTGAGGGGCAAGGTGCCGCCTCGCGTCACTCTCGACAGCGACTGCGAGGACGTCGAGATACTTGAACAGTGGCTTTCATCTCAGTCCGGAAAAAAGGTGCAGATAAGCGTGCCGCAAAAGGGCGAACAGCTCAAGCTTGCACAGATGTGCCGCAAAAATGCGACCGAGCAGATAGCCCAGAAAAGGGGCATAACTGCAAAGGAGGAGAGCGCACTCATAGAGCTTGCACAGCTGCTCGGACTTAAAAAAGCGCCGGACTATATTGAATCCTACGATATCTCAAATCTTATGGGCGATGAAAACGTCGCGGGTATGGTGGTTTTCAGAAAGGGCAAGCCGTACAAAAAAGCGTACAGAAGATTTAAGATAAAAACAGTCGTGGGGCAGGACGATTACGCCTCAATGAGCGAGGTCGTCAGGCGCAGGTTTGAGGAATACGCCGCCCATCGTGACGACGGCAACACCTTTGGAATCATGCCCGACCTTATACTTCTTGATGGCGGCAAGGGACAGCACAGCGTCGTAATGCAGACGCTGCGCGATATGAACATCGAGGTTCCCGTGTTCGGCATGGTAAAGGACGGCAAGCACAAAACAAGAGCCATAACCGACGGCTGCGACGAAATAGAGATAAGCTCAAAAAGAAGCGCCTTTACGCTCGTGTCCAATATTCAGGAGGAGGTTCACAGATACGCGATATCGTACCATAGGGCGCGCAGAAGGTCGTCGTCGATAAAAATTTCCCTGACCGAGATAGACGGTATAGGTGAAAAGCGCGCCAAGGCTCTGCTAAAGCATTTTGGCAGCATAAAGAATATAAAGAACGCCGATTTGCAGGAGCTCATCGACGCGCCGACCATGAATACCGTCGCCGCAAACGCCGTCTATAATTATTTTCATTGACTAATTAGATGTTTTTTGTTAAAATTTAAATATAATACTTTTTTACGGCGAGCCACGCTCAAAGCCCTCTGGCCTCGCCAAGGGTATTTATTATTAAAGAAAAGCCGCTTTGCAGGGAGTAATAAAGCGCCTTGCGAAAAGCGGCGCGCAAAGAAAATATGGTGATTTAATGAGAGTTATTTCCGGCTCGGCGCGGGGCAGACGACTTGAAGCTCTCGAGGGCAACGACGTCCGGCCGACCACCGATAAGGTCAAGGAATCCGTTTTTAATATAATCCAATTCAATATAGAGGGCAGGCGCTTTCTCGACCTTTTTGCGGGCTCGGGCCAAATGGGAATAGAGGCTCTCAGCCGAGGCGCGAAGCAGGCGGTTTTCATCGACAAAAGCAGCCGAAGCCTGCGGGTCATAAGGAATAATATAGCAGCGGCCGGCGTAGAGGACAGGGCGACGGTGCTCAATACCGACGCCGCAGCCTTTCTGAGTACAAACGCCGACAACTTCGATTTGGCCTTTCTTGACCCTCCCTATGGCACGGGTATTTTACAGCAGGTGCTTCCCGCCGTTGCGGACAATATGAACAAAGGCGGGCTGATTATTTGTGAAAGTCCACTAAAAGAGGAGCTGTTTGAAAAAATCGGTAATTTTACACTTGACAGAAATTATCACTATGGTAAAATTAAAATAAGCGTATATTGTGTCAAGGATGAGTGCCTATGAAGCAGACAGTTATATGCCCGGGAAGCTTTGACCCCGTAACGGTTGGCCACGTTGATATTATCAGCCGAGCCTCAAAGATGTTTGACCACGTTATAGTGGCTGTTATGGTAAATCTTAGTAAACGGCCGAGCTTTACGATAGACGAGAGAATATCGCTTTTGAAAAAAGCGACCGCCGGTCTTGAAAACATCGAGGTGGTTGGCTTTGACGGACTTCTTGCGAAATATGCACAACAGCGAAACGCTACCGCGGTTGTAAAGGGGCTTAGGGCGGTGTCTGACTTTGAGTATGAATTTCAGATGTCGCTGACGAATAAAAAGCTCAACCCCGAGCTTGAAACCGTTTTTCTTACGACAAGCGCAGAGAATATGTACTTGAGCTCAAGCATAGTAAAGCAGGTGGCAAGCCTTGGCGGCGACATAACGAGCTTTGTCCCGGAATGCATACGGGAGGAGATCGAAAAAAGGCTGTCCAATAAATAAGACGGGGTCACTTTTAAAGTATTGAAGCATTTAAAATTAATATATTATTAGTTATTTAGACGGGTCACCCGACCCAAGGAAAGGAATGAAAACAATGAGAGTTGAAGAGCTTATTGAAGAATTGCGCGAGGTTATCGGCGACGCCAAAAATATGCCGTTTTCAGGCGGCAAAATTATTGTAGAGGCGGATCATGTAAAGGACATTCTCGACGATATTGACGACAATTTACCACAAGAGGTTCGTCAGGCGAAGGCGATAGTTGCCGACAGGGCACAGATCATAGCCGACGCTAAAAAGGAGGCCGAGCAAATCATTCGCAATGCTGAGGAAAGAAAGAAGACTCTTGTAAATCAAAACGAGATAGTTCGTCAGGCTCAGGCGGAGGCGAACGACATAATAAACGACGCGCAGGCGAAATCAAAGGAGCTGCGCAAGGCGGCAAACTCATATATTGACGACCTCATGGCGAGGACGGACGAGCTTATGACCGCGCAGGTAAACGAGCTTAAGAAGGCGAGAGCCGGACTCAAAAATACGCAGAGAAGCGGAAACTGAAGCGGAAATTAAATAATTAAGATGGATTAGCGCGCAGCGGTCTGTGCGCTTTTTCTTTGGGCGTGAGATATACCGAGAGTATATATTTTGCGAAAAAGGGCGCTGTGAATACAACTTGTAAAATCAAACTCCCCGGCGGCGACCGTAAAATTTCCGCCCGGCGGAAATTTTACCAAAACGCGGCGGCAAAATCCCGTGGCCTCGGCGCAGTACCTGCAGAGCCGCGTTTTCCCCGCGCGGCTGCGCCGCGCGGGTCGCCGCCGGGGGCTTAGGCGTTCGCACTCAGCACTCGAAGGATACCGTCGCGGCGCCCGATGAGCGGAGCAGATACTCTCCAAAGTCAGAGGGCAGAGGAGAATAAAATCATTGTGCAATCCTACAAATTTTTTTCTCCCAAATTAAAAAATAACAATTTTGTTTCCGCAAATATTTTAATTTTCTTTCCTTGAAAGAAAATTAAAAACGGGTTAAAAGTCTATTTTGTGTGTTTTTATTTATATTTTTCTATATCTTGTACCCAAACAAAATGTAAATTTCTTTGTTAATAAATAACATAAATTACAAAACTGTATCCGGATAAATATCAAAAATACTTGCAACTTGTTTCGGGATGTCATATAATATTTTCATCGGGTGACATAAACTGTCATCTTGTGACACAAAATGGCGCGAATTTTATTTTTATGACATGGAAGTGGCGTTGTGTTTATCGGAACATACAGGCATAACCTCGATCCTAAAAGCAGAATCATAATGCCGGCCAAGTTCCGCGAGGAGCTCGGCGAAACCTTCTATGTCACAAAGGGTCTGAGCGGCTGCCTTTTGGCAATGCCCGCCGAAAGGTGGGAGGCGCTCGTCGACCAAATAGCTTCAAGGCCTATGCCAAAGGCAAACACGCTCTCGCATTTCTTCTTTGCAGGCGCAGACGAGGTTAGCCCAAACTCGCAGGGCAGGTTCCTCATACAAGAGGAGCTGAGAATGTTCGCGGGGATAAAAAAAGAGGTGACCATAGTCGGAGCCGGAAAGCAGGTCGAAATTTGGAGCAGCGACAAGTGGAACGAGATATCGTCGCAGGTTTCTGAGGAGGATATTGCGGAGCTGATGCAGGATATCACTTTTTAAGGGGCGATAAAATGGAGTTTTCGCACATACCCGTTCTGTTGAACGAGGCTGTCGACGCGCTCGAGGTAAAGCCCGACGGCACATACATCGACGGCACGGCGGGCGGCGGAGGCCACTCGGCAAAAATACTTGAAAGGCTCGGGCCAAACGGAAGGTTAATATCTATCGATCAGGATCCGACGGCTATCAAAGCGGTGAAAAAACGATTCGGGGACGACAACCGCTCCGTTATCGTCAAATCAAACTTCAGCCAAATGGCTCGGATCGCGTACGACCTCGGGCTCAAGGGAGTTGACGGCGTGCTGCTTGATATCGGCGTATCCTCGCCTCAGCTCGACACTCCCGAGAGAGGCTTCTCCTATCACAGCGACGCGCCGCTCGATATGCGCATGAGCCAAACGGGAAGGACCGCTGCCGATTTAGTCAACGAGCTCGACGCAGGGGAGCTTGCGGATATAATATTCCGCTACGGCGAGGAAAAATTTGCCCGCTCAATAGCCTCCGGCATAGTCAAGGCGAGGGAGAGCGAAAGAATAGAAACGACTCTTGAGCTCGCCGAGATAATAAGCCGCTGCGTTCCCGCCGCAAAAAGGCGCGACGGACATCCTGCGCGAAAGACCTTTCAGGCGCTGCGAATAGCCGTAAACGGCGAGCTTCAAAGGCTTGAAGAGGGGCTTGACTCAGCGTTTTCGATTTTGTCGCCGGGAGGGCGGCTTGCCGTCATAACCTTTCACTCGCTTGAAGACAGGATAACAAAGCAAAAAATGGCGTCATGGTGTAAGGGCTGCACCTGTCCAAAGGACTTTCCCGTATGCGTATGCGGGAATAAACCCAAGGGAAGGCTTGTTTTTCGCAAGCCGCTGGAGCCATCTTTGGAGGAATTAGACAAAAATCCCCGAAGCAGAAGCGCGAAATTAAGATGTTTCGAGAAAATGTAACAATCTTGTAAATTATCGAAAATAGTCTTTGACATTTATTACGGAAAGTAGTAAACTATATGTAGTGAAATAAAGATGATTTTTTTAAAATTTCACTCCAAGATGTAGTAAATAGTATGTAATGTGTCGAATCGATGATTTTAATGGCATATTCGACAGTAGTTACAAATTAGTTACAAGGTATATCGGAATTATTTTTTATGAAAATTTCGGCGTTTTATTTATTATTTTAATAGTACAAGTGTGTTTCGGGCCGACAAAAACAACAAAATATTTACGGATTTTCAGTCGCCCTCTCTGATTTTGAGGGGTGAGTGAGTCAGTAATCAGAGGTGTAAAATTATGGCATTAGACGGAAGAAGCGTCGCCTACGATATCAGCCTCTTTGAGACAACGGCTGAAGAAAGACTCGAAGAACAAAAACGAGTTCGCAGAAGAAGACATAACGTAGTTAGCTTACCTGAAGAGGATTTAATAAAAAACAGCAGAGCAAAAAAAGGTCCGGCAAGGATTTTTACCGGCGTTTTGTTGGGCGCGATAATAACGGTTACCGTCGCCTTCATCATTTATGGACAGGTTCAGCTTACCGAGCTTAACCAGAAGATAAACAACGCCGCCGCGGATCTTTCCGATCAGGAGAGCCTTTATACGCAGCTTCAGATGAAGGTCGATTCAAAGCTTTCAACGGCTGAGGTTGAGGAATATGCTGAGTCAAAGCTCGGAATGAGCAAGGCGGACAGCTACCAAAAGGAGTACATAAGCTTATCTCAGGGCGATAAGGCCGAGGTAGCTCAGGACGCGGATTCGAATATATTTGAATCCATAGCGCAGGCCTTTGCGGGTTTGTGGTCCTGATTATTCCTGCGGTGCAAAAAAATGAATTATATTAACGGTTGTAACATTGGGGCATTGCCCCACGGACAAATCGGTGACAGGCGCGATTTAAAAAAAGTAAATTGTCACTGATTTGTTTTGTTGCAGCCTTTTTTGCTATTTTGGCCGCTTGTCGCTTTTTGACTAAAAAAAGACTCTCTCCTCAAAATTAATGGGGATTTATTTTCGCTCCCTCACTCGCTTTGACGAGCGCTCGCTTAACCGAGCGCCGGAGGGGCGGAGAACTTTGCGTAAACCGGTGCTCTGCTTTGTAACAAAAACCATATGAAAGCAGACCGCCGCGTCCGCTTCAGCTTGTCAAAAATATCTCGTTTGCAATTGATGCTCGAGAGTAAACGCTTTGATACCGAAGACATTCGGTCGCCCCCTGTGCGGGCGAGGAGCAAGGACTCCTTTTAAGGCGGCGAGTATCTCCGCTTTAGACAGGCTTGAAGCAAACGTCAACGTCTGCTTTTTTCTTTTTTGTAAATGCTTTTATATGTATTTATTAAAGCGGCAGATAAAATAAAGAAGTCCGCGCGGCGGCGCGGTTTGATTTTGTGTCCGGCTTTATCGGGCTAAAAGACAGACGCTGTTAAAAAACAGTTTATTTGAAATTAATCTTTGAGATAAATTTGACATCTATAATTATAATGCATATTTCTGACATATATATATGTACGGGGCGAAAGCCTCTCCTACATTAATAATGTCAAATGTATATTTTTGATTAAATGAAAAGGCTTGACAGACGAAAGGGGAAATACGATGTCAAAGGGTTCCAAATCAAGGCTTATGCGACGATGTATGGTCATAATGCTTTGCATACTGCTTATAGGCTTTGGCACTACCGCATTCAGGCTGACCCAGCTCACCCTGATACAGGGGCGCGAGCTCCAGCAGCTTGCGGTGGATCAGCAGCTTGTGGACACTACCATAAACGCGCGCCGAGGCTCGATTTATGACACAAACGGAAAAATACTCGCTCAGAGCGCAACGGTGTGGAAGGTGGTGCTCTCTCCGGCAAACTTTGAAAACGACAAGGAGAGGACGATAGTTTCAAAGGGCTTGTCCGAGATACTCGATATAGATCAGGAGAGCCTGTTTGAAAAGACCAAGGAGAACACCTTCTATTCGGTCGCGAAGCGCCAGATAGAGAGCGAAACGCGCGACAAGGTGCTCGAGTTTATAGAAAAGATAGAAAAGGATTACGATATAACCGGAGTGGTAGAGCTTTTGGAAGACTACAAAAGGTACTATCCATACAACGACTTTGCGTCCTCGGTAATAGGCTTCACCGGCAGCGACGACCAGGGGCTTGCCGGACTTGAATACCAGTACAACGAGGAGCTCAGCGGAACGCCCGGCAGACTTGTAACAGCAAAGCACGGCGACATCGAGATGCCGTTTAAGTACGAGCAAAAGGTGGATGCCGTTGACGGCAACAGCCTTGTGTTGACAATAGACGAAACCATACAGCACATAATGGAGAAGTACCTTAAACAGGGCAACGTCGAAAACAAGGTGCACAACCGCTCCGTCGCCATAATGATGGAGGTGGATACCGGAGCCATACTCGGGCTTGCCGTTGAGGGAGGGTACGACCTGAACGACCCGTTTACGATAGCGGACAAAACGACGATAGCCGAAATAAGCAAGCTTGTCGGCAAGGAAAAGGAGGAGGCGGAGAGCGAAGCTCTGTCGGCTCAATGGAGAAATAAGGCTGTCAGCGACACCTACTACCCCGGCTCCGTGTTCAAGATAATAACCGCATCCATGGCGCTTGAGGAGAACACCGTAAACGACGACTCGCGCTTCACCTGCACCGGTTCTTACACCCCTGTGCAGGGCGCGGACAGCATATCCTGTCATAACACTCTCGGCCACGGAACCCAGACCTTCGCTCAGGCAATATGCAACTCCTGCAACCCCGCGTTTATGATGATAGGCGCGGGAGTCGGAAAGGAGAAATTCAAGGAATACTTCCAGGCCTTTGGATACAACGCTCCCACCGGAGTTGACTTGCCCGGCGAGGCGAGCGGTATTTTCTTCCCGAATATTTCAGACCTCGACCTTGCGATAGCTTCGTTCGGACAGGGCATATCTGTGACTCCTATGCAGATGGTCACGGCTATATCGGCGGTCGCAAACGGCGGCGAGCTGCTCCAGCCATATATAGTAAAGCAGATAGTGGACGCAGACGGCAACGTAGTAAAGTCCGCCGACAAGACCGTAAAGCGGCAGGTCGTATCGAAGGAAACCTGCAAAAAGCTCAGCGAGATACTTGAGATGAACGCAACCGAGGGTTCAGCGAAAAATGGATACGTCGCAGGATACCGCGTAGCGGGAAAGACGGGAACGTCTGAGAAGAAGTACGACGTAAACGGTGACGGACAGAACGATTACATCGCGTCGTTCTGCGGCTTTGCTCCGGCGGACGACCCGAAGGTGTGCATGATAGTTTACTTTGACGCTCCTCTCGGGAACAATTATTACGGCAGCGCGGTCGCGGCTCCGGTGTTCGCCCAGATAATGGGCGAGGTGATGCCTTACTTAGAGGTAAGCACGCAGTACACCGACGAGGAGCTCAAGAAGATGGACACGACCGCGAACAGCTACCTCGGGCTTTCGGTAGACGAGGCTAAAGCACAGGTGAACGCCGACGGCTACACCTGCGTTGTAAAGGGCGACGGCGATACCGTTGCGGCGCAGCTTCCGGCAGCGTCGACGAGGATACCTCAGGGCGGCACCGTGGTGTTATACACGAGTCTTGACGAGGTGACCAACAGCGAGGTTGAGGTTCCGGACTTCTCGGGGCTTACCCTTGCCGAGGCGAATATGATCGCTTCGTACAACAACCTTAATATAAGCGTGGCGGGAGTTACGGGAACGAGCGACGGACTTGTGCTTTTACAGAGCGAGGCTGCGGGCAGCACCGTGTCGGCCGGAACGGTCATAACGCTCACGTTTACGACCTCGTCCAATTACGGGAACAATAATGTAATGTAGGGGCGCGGGAAGGACACAGCGAAGCGGCGGCGCCCCGTTCCTCCGCCGTCCGGCGGAGGAACGCGCCCGCGTATTTTTATTGCGAAGCGAAGCAATAAAAATACGCGGGCGGGCGAGCAGCCCCATGCGGGGGCTGCTCGCAGGGCGCCGCCGCAGAGAAGCAACCCGAACGCGCGCCCCGGTAAATCAGCGCTGAACCAAGACTATACATAAAACAGGACAGCCTAAAACACAGATAAAATAACGGAGGTAGAAATAATGAATATCGGATGGGTACTCGGAAGCGCGGCAGCGTCGTTTGTGATTTCCGCCCTTATCGGAAAATGGCTCGTGCCCTTTTTGCGAAAGGTAAAATTCGGCCAGACAATACTCGAGGACGGCCCCAAGTGGCACGAGAAAAAACAGGGCACCCCGACAATGGGCGGCTTTATGTTCATAGCGTCGTCTGTTCTTGTGACGCTCGCGGGGGTCTTGCTCTTGTCGCTTTTTACGAGCGATGAAAATATGAAGCTCGACATGAGCAGAGTGTTCGCCGGAGTGGTTATGGCCTGCGCCTACGGGGCGGTCGGATTTATCGACGACTATATAAAGGTAGTCAAAAAGAGAAACCTCGGACTCACGGCAAAGCAAAAGCTCCTTTTGCAATTCGCCATAGCAATAGCCTACCTTGCGACCCTTGCAATCTTAGGCGGCTCCACCGTACTGGTAGTACCTTATATAGGACAATTTGACCTCGGCTTCTTCTATTGGATAATAATGGCGATAGTCATTGTCGGAATCGTAAACGCCGTGAATCTCTCCGACGGCATAGACGGACTTGTCGGCTCAATGGCGTTTTTCTCGGCTCTTGCGTTTATGCTGCTGTCTGCGGTGTTCAAGTACTATTCAACGGGCATAATGTCCTCGGCTCTCGCAGGCTCCTGCCTCGGCTTTTTGCTGTGGAACTTTCATCCGGCAAAGGTGTTCATGGGCGACACAGGCTCCCTTTTCCTCGGCGGCTATATATGCGCTCTCGCCTTTGCTATAAACAGACCCGTTCTTCTTATTATAATAGCCCTGCCTTATCTGATCGAGATGCTCTCGGTCGTTTTGCAGGTGACCTACTTCAAGCTGACGCACGGCAAGCGCCTTTTCAAGATGAGCCCCATACATCACCATTTTGAAATGTGCGGCTGGTCCGAGGTAAAGATAGTCATAGTCTTCGGAGCGTTCACGGCGCTCTGCGGAATCTTCTCGGTGCTGATAACCGTGTTTGATATATTTTGATTTTAATTACTTCAAATCTGTTACGGTGGTGTAAAAATGGATTTTATACATTCCGGCATAAATCGTAGAAAGAAGCATACTCCGGCGCGCAGCGGCGCACGCCGCTCGGATATGATGTCGGACGATTTTGCCGTGCCAATTCAGGATATTCACGGCAGGCGGCTGCCTGCGGCAAGGGGGCACGACAAGCCTAAGAAAAAGCTCAAGGCCTTCCGCGTCGGGGCGGGCATAGATATGCCGTTTATGATACTCGTCCTCGTCTTGCTCGTGTGCGGAATAATAATGATGTTCTCGGCAAGCTATCCCATAGCCTACTACGGCGAGGGCAACAGCTACTATTATCTAATCAGGCAGGGAATATTCGCGCTGATAGGCGTCGCGATAATGTTCGTCGTTTCTTATGTGAATTATGAATATCTGAAAAAGCTCTCTCTGCCGATTTTGATCTTGGGCTTCTTGTTCCTAATCGCTGTTTTTTTCTTTCCGTCATCAACTGGCATACACAGATGGATAGACTTCGGTATATTCAATATTCAGGCGTCGGAAATAATGAAATTTGCGATAATAGTCTTTTTGGCACATTGGGGAGCCTTCCAGCATAAAAGGGTGAACACCTTTAAATATGGCGCTCTTCCGCCGCTGATTATATTTGTGCTGACGGCCGTTTTGCTCTTCTTCGAGCCTCACTACTCGGGCATAGTTATCATAGCGATACTCACCTCGCTTATGGTAATTCTTTACGGAGGAAAAATAAAATGGTTTCTCATAATCGGTGCACTGATAGCGGCGGTGGTCATCGCGCTCGCGGTAACGGGAAAGCTCGGATACGCCATGGAGCGTCTTGACGGCTGGGGCAAGGCTCTCGAATATATAGACGACGCAATGTGGGACCAGACCTTCCAGACGAGGAATTCGCTTTACGCGATAGGCTCAGGAGGACTTATGGGGCTGGGGCTCGGGCAGTCAAGACAGAAATACCTTTACCTCCCCGAGCCGCAAAACGATTTTGTGTTCGCAATAGTTGTAGAGGAGCTCGGACTCATCGGAGCGCTTGTGGTTCTGGTCCTGTTCGCGCTCTTGATATGGAGAGGCTTTGTCATAGCGATGAGGGCGAAGGATCGCTTCGGAACCCTGCTCGCGGCGGGGCTTACCGCGCAGATAGGAATACAGGTGGTGCTGAATATATTCGTTATAACCGACTGGCTACCTAATACGGGTATCAGCCTGCCGTTTTTCAGCTACGGCGGCTCGTCGCTTATAATGATGCTGATACAAATGGGTATAATACTCTCGATCTCAAGGACGGCAAACATGAACAAGGTTTAGCAGACTGCCGAGCGGCAGTGCTTACAGATTATAAACGAAAGCAATGATGAAAGCAAAAACATAAAACAAGGAGAAATTACCATGCGTGTTATTTTTGCGGGCGGAGGTACAGCCGGACATATCAATCCGGCGCTTGCGATAGCCGGATATATAAAGGATAAGGATCCAAAAAGCACGATCCTGTATGTAGGGGCGCAGGGCGGAATGGAGGAAAGGCTCGTTCCGCAGGCGGGCTTTGAATTGAAGACGATAAAAATTTCGGGCTTCAAAAGAAGCTTTTCGCCGCAGGCGATAAAGGAAAATATAATAACGCTCAAAAGAGCCGTCACCTCAACTGCGGACGCGAAAAAAATAATAAGGGAATTTAAGCCCGACATATGCATAGGAACCGGAGGATATGTCAGCGGCCCTGTGATAAGAGCGGCGGTGAAGCTCGGCATACCGGCGATCATACACGAGCAAAACGCCTTTCCGGGCGTTACTACAAAAATGCTCTCAAAGAGCGTTCAAAAGGTTATGCTCGCAAACCCCTATGCAAAGAAATATCTCAGCGACAACTGCCATTTCGTCACCACGGGCAACCCCGTCAGAGGCGAGATAATAACTGCCTCTAAGGAGGGCTCAAGAAAGGCGCTCGGTCTTGACGAAAGGCCGGTAATACTCTCCTTTGGCGGCAGCCTCGGAGCCAGAAGGATAAACGAGGGCACGGCCGATCTCATCGCAAGGAGCGGCAAGGACGGCAAATATCAGATAATACACGCCTACGGCCAGTACGGAAAATGGTTCCCCGATTTACTCAGGGAAAAGGGGATAGAGCCGAACGACTGCCCGAACCTCGACATAAGGGAGTATATAAACAATATGCCCGCCTGCCTTGCAGCGGCTGATCTCGTTATATGCCGCGCGGGAGCGATTACCCTGAGCGAGCTTCAGGTTCAGGGCAAGCCGGCAATACTCATACCCTCGCCGAACGTTGCGGAAAATCACCAGTACCACAACGCGATGTCTATGGTCGACGCCAGAGCCGCGTTTATAATAGAGGAGAGCGAGCTTACGGGCGATAAGGTGACAGAGCTTGCCGACAAGATACTCAGCGATCCCACACTGCTCAGAGAATACTCGCAAAACGCGAGCAAGATGGCGATAGTGGACGCTAACGACAGAATATATTCGGTTATAAAAACCGTAATAAAGGGCGTTGCAAAGTAAGGGTAAGGTTTTCCCCGCGCACACGCCGTCCGGCGCTTCCCCGCTTCGCGGGGAAGCAAAAAACGCGGCGGAGGACAGGCGCTGCATATAAAAAGGACAAGCTGCGAGCCGCGTTTTTTCGCGCGGCTTCGCCGCGCCGCCGGACGGCGCAAAGGCGCGCTTGATTCACAAAGGATAGCCCTTTTTCATAATATATTAAAGATTATGCATTTCGATCGTCTTTATATATTAGATTAAGGGGTGTTCTCTGTGTCAAAGCTGATAATAGAGGGTCGCAGAAAATTAAGCGGAAAAATAGAAGTGCAAGGTGCAAAAAACAGCGCGTTGCCGATTTTGGCGGCAACTCTTTTGACAGGGGACAGCAGTGTGATACATAATTGTCCCGACCTTTCGGACGTCGACAGTACGCTCGATATCCTAAGATATGTGGGCTGCTATGTCAAGCAGGACGCGGACACCGTGTTTGTCGACAGCAAATGCGCCGACAAATCGGATATACCCGACGAGCTAATGCGGGCAATGCGCTCGTCAATAATATTCCTCGGGCCGCTGATAGCGCGCTTTGGCAACGCGAGGCTCACCTATCCCGGCGGCTGCGAGCTCGGGCCGAGACCGATAGATCTGCACCTTATGGCGCTGAGACTGCTGGGGGTAGAGATCACAGAGCAGCACGGCGTAATAGAGTGCCGTGCGCCTCAGGGACTTCACGGGGCAAAGATCTCGCTGTCCTTTCCGAGCGTCGGCGCTACTGAAAACATAATGCTTGCGGCGTGCGTTGCGGAGGGCACGACAATAATAACAAACGCGGCGCGAGAGCCGGAAATATGCGACCTTGCGGATTGCCTGAACTCGTTCGGAGCGAGAATATCGGGGGCGGGCGAAGGCACCGTTGTAATAGACGGAGCGGAGCGCCTAAGCGGAAGTATGCACACCATCATACCCGACAGGATAGCGGCGGCAAGCTATATGGCGGCAGCGGCGGCAACGGGAGGAAAGGTGCTTATCGATAGGATAGTACCCTCGCATTTAAACAGCGTGATACCTATATTCGAGGAGAGCGGCTGCACGCTAAAGCAAAGCGGAAATTCAATTTTAATAGACGCGCCAAACCGCCTGCGTGCTGTAAATTTCATACGCACCATGCCCTTCCCGGGCTTTCCGACCGACGCTCAGCCGCCGATAATGGCTATGCTGACGACGGCAAAGGGAACGGGGATAATAGTAGAGAACATATTTGAAAACAGATATAAGCACGTCTGCGGACTCGAAAGAATGGGAGCAAAAATACACCTTGAGGGCAAGGTAGCAGTAGTCGAGGGGGTTCCCGAGCTGTACGGCGCAAAGGTGGCGGCTCCGGATTTAAGAGGAGGAGCGGCGCTGGTCGTCGCGGGGCTGTGCGCCAACGGCAGAACCGAGATAAACGGTATAAATTTTATAGAAAGAGGCTACGAGCATATAGAGCTCAAGCTCTCAGAGGTGGGAGCGTCAATAAAAAGATTGTAGGAAGATTGCAGGAAGTAAAAATGGATAAGAAAAAAATAAGTAAAGAAAAAAACAAAAAAATAAATAAGGGAAACAGCGCAGGCCGTCACCGACTCGAAGGCGCGCGCGGACGGCAAGGCACGGGAAAGCCCCCGATGAACAAAAGGGGCAAGAGCGCCGCATCTGTGCGCAAACGCGGAGCAAAGCAAACATCAGCGTCCGAAAAGGAAAAAATGCTGATAAGCGAGAAGGAGTACGGCGATGAGTTTTACACCGACGAGGTGGAGCTCAAGCGCAGACGGGCTCAGCAAAGGCATAGGGCGCAGCAGCTTGACAATATAGATTTTGAAAAGGCCCCTATGTCGCACCGCCGCAGGCGACTGAAGAACGTCGGGGTAGCGGCGGCGATAGTTTCGGGCTTTCTCGCGATAGGCATAGCGCTGTCGCTTACGGTCTTTTTTCGCAGTGAAAAATTCACGGTAGAGGGAGCGGAGCATTATTCCGACCAGGATATTATTTCCGCAAGCGGCATGGTGCTCGGAGAGAACCTCTTTTTAAGCGACAAAAAGTCCGGCGAAGACAGAATAGAGAGTATGCTGCCCTATGTTGAGCAGGCGAAGATTTCCGTCAAAATTCCAAACACCATGCTCATAACGGTTACGGAAAGCAAGCCGGCATTTTTAATAAAGAGCGGCGGCGATTATGTAGTCGCGAGCGATCAGGGCAAGGTGCTGGAAAAAACAAACGAAACGCCCGACAAATTCGACGCGCCCATTGTGAGCGGGTGTACGCTCAAGGCCTCCGAGCCGGGGAAAAGCATAAAGTTTAAGGAATCGGGAATGCTCTCAATAATCAAGAGCGTGACTCAGGCTATCGCGGACAACGAGTTTTCCGGAATAAAGGAGATAGACTTAAGCAACGCCGCGAGGATAGCGATAAATTACTCTGACAGGATAAAAATAATAATCGGCCTGCCGGAGGATATAAGCTACAAGCTCAAAACCGCAAAGATAATAATAAGTGAAAAGCTCAGCGAAAGCGACAGGGGCGAGCTTGACGTGTCGGGCTGCAAGGACGAAAACAAAAGGTCGTATTTTAGACCGAACCCGGCTATATATCTCGAAAACGCGACCGAAACACAGCCGACGACAGAGGCTGAAACGACGGCAGACAGCTCTCAAAGCGACGGCTCCTCCGACGACGGCGATACATACGGTTACAGCGACTCATCAAGCGACGACTACGGCTATGATTATTCAAACGACGACGGCGGAAACGATGATTACTCTAACAGCGGCCCATCAGATTACTCCGACGGAGTCCCGCGCTACACATATCCGACGGACGCATACGGAAACGTAATCAGCGACTCGTCGGCTTCGGAGGACTATGATACAAATTATACCTACACTCCGAATGAGAATGTTTATGAATAATAAGGCAAAAGGCGGCTGCGCTTGCGTAAAAATCAATGAAAATGTCGTTATTGAGGGCTTTTGTTTATATAAAAAAGAAAAACAGAAAAAAATCTGTAAAACAGTATTGAAATTTTTACGGCAATGTGTTAAATTTATAAGGTAACAGTATAATAGTTTAAGCTATGCGCATTAAAGGATAATCAAAGGATCAATTTATACGCCGCGTCAGCGGCACATAGGAGGAAGTTTAAATGGCGTTTGAGATTGAAAAGGAGTTTGGTAACGATATTCCGGTAATTAAGGTGATCGGAGTCGGCGGCGGCGGCGGTAACGCCGTAAACCGCATGGTAAAAATGGGCGTACAGTGCGTTGAGTTTGTAGCAATAAATACTGACGACCATGTTCTTCAGTTCTCCAATGCAGGTACAAAGATAAAAATAGGAGAAAAGATAACGCACGGCAAGGGCGCAGGCTCAAAGCCGGAGATAGGCAGACAGGCGGCCGAGGAAAATAGGGAAGAAATCGAGGCTGTTTTAAAGGATACCGACATGGTATTTATAACCGCCGGAATGGGCGGCGGAACAGGCACGGGAGCCGCGCCTATCGTTGCTGAGATAGCAAAATCCATGGGTATTCTCACAACGGCCATCGTTACAAAGCCGTTTGCCTTTGAGGGCAAGAAGAGAATGGAGCAGGCAGAGGCAGGAATAGCGGCGCTTAGAGAAAACGTGGACTCCCTCATAGTTGTCCCGAACGAAAGACTCAAATATGCGAGCGAGCAGAGGATAACCCTCAAGAACGCCTTTGAGCTTGCCGACGACGTACTGCGTCAGGGTGTTCAGAGCATATCCGACCTCATTCTCATTCCGGGACTTGTAAACCTCGACTTCGCCGACGTTACGGCGATAATGAACGACGCGGGCTATGCTCATATGGGTATAGGCTACGCCACTGGCAAGGACAAGGCCGAGGAGGCGGCGAGAATGGCTATTACCAGCCCGCTTCTTGAAACCTCGATAAACGGCGCTAAGGGCGTTATAGTTAATATCACCGCGTCGCCTGAGATAGGCCTTGACGAGATCGACACGGCCTCCGCTATGATAACCGAGCAGGCTGATCCGGACGCGAACATCATCTGGGGCGCAGTCTTCGACGACAATATGGAGGACGAGATGAGCGTTACCGTTATAGCAACGGGCTTCGCCTCCGGCGCTGAGCAGAGTATGCGCGACCCGAGAAACAGAAACAGAGCCGCAAGAAACAGCGACTCGTTCAGAGCGGCTTCGGCTCCTACTGCAAAGGACGCTCCCCAAAAGCCTGCCGCAGACATAGCCGATGACGACGATTCATACTATGACATTATGTCTATTTTTAACCGCAAATAATAAATATTGAATAAGCGGCGGGGCTGTCAAACGACAGCCCCGTTATCAGCAGCTTTGCCGACTTGCGCCGGTAAAGCTGCTGATTTATATTAAATTTAATACGAGGAGCTTCGCTCCACCTTTAATAATACTAATATTAAGCAGCAGTCAAGCTGCTTGGCAGATTGACTGCGGTTGGCGAGAGGGAGAACTTGGGGCGGCGACCCGGACTGCCGCAGGCAGTCCGAGAAAACGCGGCGAAAAATCAGAGCGCGAACCCGCCAGAGGCGTGCGCCCGCCGCGTTTTCGCTTGCCCGCTGCGCGGGCAAGCGGTCGCCGCCCCGCAAAAATCCACAGATTGCAGAGGTGTACTTATGAAAAACGAAGAGCTGTTAAATAAGCTTTTTTTAAAAATGACCGACTACTTTGAGGGCGACAAAAAGCGCATATTCCACTTCATCAAGGTTCATTCGCTCGCGGCGCACATAGGCGCGGCGGAGGGGCTCGACGAGCATACACTCTTTATCCTCAGAGCGGCGGCATATGTCCACGATATAGGGATAAAGCCGTCGGAGGAAAAATACGGAAGCTGTACCGGCAGGCAACAGGAGCTGGAGGGGCCGCCGGTCGCGGAAAAAATGCTCGATGAGCTCGGCTTTGCCGAAGCGGCTATTGAGCGTATAAAATACCTCGTCGCGCATCATCACACATATGCAAGCATCGACGGAGCCGACTATCAAATCCTCGTCGAAGCGGATTTCATCGTGAATATGGAGGAGGACGGCCTCGGCTCCGACGCGGTCAGAACCTGCCTTGAAAAATACTTTAAAACCTCAGCCGGCAAAAGGCTCTGCAAAAATATATTTGCGCTTTAGCCCTTTATCCGACAGGCCGCCCTATATACCGCAATATTTTAATACCCTGCAACCGTGAAGGCTTGCAGGGTATTTAATAATTATCAATCGAATATTAAATTGCTGTCAATCGAATATTAAATTGCTGTCGTCAAATGTAGTTGTATCCTCCGGCTCCGGCTCGTAGGTCGGCTCCTCCGGCTGGGGTTCGGGCTGCGGCTCTGTGGGGGCTTCCGTCGGAGCCTCTGTCGGCGGCTCTGTGGGAGCTTCCGTCGGCGCTTCGGTCGGGGCTTCGGTGGGAGCCTCTGTTTCGGGAGCCTGCGTTACCTCCGGCTCTGTCTGCGGCTCGGTTTCGGGAACAGACTCGGTCACGGCGGCGGTGCCTGACGGATCGGTCGGCGTTTTGTTGCCGCTTTTTTGATTTGAAAAAACAGCAAAAATAATTATAGCTGCGGCGATCACCGCGAGCGCGCATATCACGCCTATAATAATAGGAGTTTTCTTGCTCTTTTTGGCAGAGGGAGCATTGGGAGAGGAATAGGGTGAGCGAGGGGGCTTGTATTCGCCATCTATCGGAGAATCGTAATCGTCATTGTATCTTGCTACATCGTATCCGCAATAGGGGCAGACTCTCTGCCCGCGGTCGAGCGGCTGGTTGCAGTTAGGACACACCTTTTTTATGTACCGCCCGCCCTGCGCGGAGCTTAAGCCCTCGCCGGCTCTTTCAAGTGCGGAGTGACTGTAAATATTATTGTCCTCGCCGCTGTCGTCGCCGTGCTTCAAAACGGAATAATCGTCTGATTTTTCCTCGGCGCTCTGATAACCGTCGTTATATTCGCTGTCCACGCTCTCAACGGCCGCCCCGCAGTTTGAGCAGAACATCTCGCCCTCACCGATAGGGGCGTTGCACTTGTTACAGAATTTCACAATACATCATACCTTTCATGTCTAAAGCCAAGGTCGCGATAGCTATTTCTTGTTGTTTTTCATACCTAAAATCACGAGCACCGCTATTATTATAGCAGCGGCGGCGAGTATGCCGATTATCAGCATTACGTTTGTGTCGTCGCCCGCAGCTACGACTGAGCCTGCGGCGCAGGCTGAAATTGCGGCTCCAACAGCGCATAACGCGCCCGATATTATCATAAATATAATTTTCCCAAGCTTCATTTCATTACCTCCTTATAAGCGTTAATATGAACATATGAACCGTCATTTCAAAAACGTCTTGACCTCTATTCGCCGTTTTATTTTCCGGCGCTTGTCGCAAGATATTCCTTGAGCGCCTTGGCGAGCTGGTCGGGGCAAGAGGTTTTCTTCATTCCGCAGGTTATGCCCTCGACTCGCTTTATAACGTCGTTGGCGTTCATTCCTGCCGCCATCGCGCCAAGCCCCTTAAGGTTGCCGTTGCAGCCGCCGTAAAATTTTACGCTCTTTATCGTTTCGCCGTCCATGTCAAGGACTATGCTCTGCGAGCATACCCCTCTCGGAGTGTATTCGTATTTCATAATAAAGCATCCTTTCGTTATTAATATAAGCCTATTGAAAAAACCTTGTCGGCTGACAAGGCTTTTATTTGATTAAGCTCTCGCCGACCGCGCTCATAATATATTTTGAGGTTGTGCCGCCGCGAGGCGGCGCGGCTGCGGTCCAAAGGCGACATAAGCAAAAAATTATTTTGGATAGATTGAAAACCTTGTCAGCCGACAAGGTTTTCATGGAGCGGATGACGAGGCTCGAACTCGCTACCTCCACCTTGGCAAGGTGGCGCTCTACCGGATGAGCTACATCCGCAAGGAATATTACTCTAATATTATATATTTTAATAAGCGGTTTGTCAAGGAAAAATAAAGCTCCAATCAAGCTCTCGAAGATGTAATGCGATTTCACATAATTAAACAATAATAAGCCGATATTTTGATGTATTACCGACATTTTTGCCGTAAAAAACGCGAGAAATACTTGATTTTACTATACTATGTGATATAATTAACATATACTGCTATATCTATGTTTATTTTGCGTTATTGCAAACGCCTAAGCCGCCCCTTAAAGGAGCGCCGAGCTATAAATTAAAGGCGGCTTTGAATATTATTTATATGTTATGTGTTTATATATTTAGGTAATTTCAATCAGGTGATACCATGCAAATACTCAAAAGATTTCAAAAGCTCAAAAAAGCCTCATGGCAGGATATATTGCTCCTCTCGCTCGGGGTACTGCTCATATGCTCGATAATAATGCTGGTGGTCGGGGTTTCAGCCGTGCCGCCCACAGCGCTTAAAATGCCTCCGATGGCGATAGACAGAACCTACCACACCGATATGTATTCAAACGGCTCAACGGATATAAAATTAGAAAATATCACGCTGAAAAGGAGCGAGCACATACAGCTCAGCGCAAACGACGCGGACGGCTCAGCCGAAAACTGGCAGTGGCAGGTTTACCGCCCCGAAAGCGGAACATGGGCGAATGTTTATAACGACACCGACTCAAGCTGCACGGTTTACTATTCAAAGCTGAGGAATATGCTCGACTCAAGCGGCAGCGTAATAATGAGGGTAACGTCTGAAATTGACGGCGTACAGCAGGAGAGCGGCAGGTTCCGCATTACGGTGGAGGACGAAAGCGAGCAGTCCGAGGAAAAGCCGGAGGACATAGGGATATTCTCCGAGGGGATAAATTCCGGCGAGGCGCATATCAGCGCCGAGGCTACTCTTGAGGAAAACGGCGGGAGCGAGCAGGGCGCGGATTTGGATATAACGGAAGCCCCGGCTCCAAGCTCTGACGAGAATACAATAGAAGCCCCGAACACGGGCGAGAATAAAATAGAAGCCCCGACCGAAAACAAAGCGGAGTCCACGACCCCGAACGGGAACAAATCGCAGTCGGAGCCTGCACAGGAACAGTCCGAGCCGGGCGAGGAGCACTCACCGGCGGCGCAGGCTGAAAACGGCGAAACATATAACGTCACCGTTGACTTTCAATATAAGGACGGCTCCAAGGCTGCCGACTCGATAACAAATCAATATCAGAAGGACAGTGAAAATCTAAATGTGCCGCAGGTAAACATTCCGTCCATAGCGGGATATACGCCTACTCTTAAATATGATAATAACTATAAGGGCGTAACAACTAATTGGGGCGCGGACAATTTGACCCTTGACATAGAAATAGAGAATCTGTATCAGGATATGACCTTTACGATTATCTATGAGCCGATAGAGGTGGATTATACGGTCAACTACTATCTGCAAAACGTCGAGGACGACGGCTACACCCTCGCGGAGGGCGAAACCGTAATAAATCAAGCCCTCACCGGCACGCAGATAACCGAAGAGGAAATAAAAAGAGATTTTGAAGGCTTTTCCTATTTAGAGGTCGAGCTGCCCACAGTCGCGGGCGACGGCAGCACGGTAGTCGATTTGTATTACAACAGGAATTATTACAAAATAACCTTTGATTTAAAGGGCGGCGTGGGCGAAAACGACATTTTCGTAAAATACGGAACGCCCGTCTATGTGCCGGACCCGACCAAGGTCGGTTATGATTTTGGCGGCTGGTACGATACAAAGGATTGCACAGGTGATCCTGTTGAGCTCCCCGAAACGATGCCGGCAAGCTCAGACCAAATATATTACGCCAAGTGGGAGCCCGTCATGACGACGTACAACATAGCTATTTATGTTGAAAATTCATACGATGACGATTACTCCTTTTACAGAAGTGAATCCGCGGCGGGCGAGGCTTTGACCGATTCCACAATAGACGCTAATAATCAAGAAGATGTTCAGAAAGCCGTTTTGGAAATTATGAAAGACGACTCTCTCCACCCATACCTCACGGTAAACGCCGAAAAGACAAAGCCGATAAAATCCGTAAACGGCGACGGCTCCTCAACCTTAATCGTTTACTACGACAGAAATGTTTACACATTGAGGTTTGTATATGCGAGGACATATACTCAATCAGCCGATGACGTTAGGTGGAATATAATGTGCGGTAATACTCTCTTTTCCAATAATGATAGTGACGCTGATTATAAAACAAAAATTTATGGGAATGCAGTTAATTGGACATCAAAAACCGATCCGCCATTTGAGTTCTTACCGGAACTAAAAAATAAGTTCAGAACAGAAGATGAACAAAATGATAGTGTTAAATCCGGTTTGTATACCGGTAGTTACATTTTTGGAAATATAACGCATACACGCTATCAATATATTGATTTAAGGGCAAAATACGGGCAGGATATTTCCGAATTATGGCCTGACAATATTTCTGACCAAGAGTTGAACGCTGCATACTCAAATGAATATCATGATTATAGATTTATAAGCTGGGGCACGGAATGTGGCACACCGTATAACATAAGTCATACCAATAAAAATATTAAAGGTATTTATTCGGAAATGGATAATGTTATGGTGCCGGAAAAAAATGCGGGTAAATATTTCCAATCCGGCAAAGAGATTGAGCCTGCTCAGGTATTTGTTGCCTATTGGTATTATGGGTCAACCGGTCCATATGCAATTAGAGATTATAAATATGAAATATATTTCAGCCAGACGTCTTTGGATATAGAGAATAGCAAGGATTCTGTTTATTATGATGGAAAATATGTAGCGAAAAGCGGAAACGGCGATTACAGTAAAAATGGTAAAGAACAGGGATATGCCGGAAATTATGTGCTGCAAGATACAATTTCACTGCTCAGTACCGATCCTATATTGTCGCAGAGTATTCTTAATTTCAAGGGTATGGAATACGGCGAGGGTGGCGAGTTGGTAGGTATGGATACAAGCGGAGCGACAGACGCTGCGGGCGGAACAATAAAATATTTTTATAAGCGCCAGATGCAGAACGTAACCTTTAACAACGGCTATGACACAGAGCGAATAGTTGAAATACCGTATGGCGAAAGCCTTAAATATTATACATTTACTAAATACAAAAGAGTGGTCGGGCAGACAACAACAGAGGTAACATTAGATGAAGCGATTCACCTCAGCGACGTAACCCCGCTTTATCCAAGTGTATTTGACGAGAGTATGCGTGACTACGAAAAGAAAATCGACGGCACAAAGGATATAGCGGTGTGGTATCAAGGCAGAGTCGAAACCCAAAACTCGTGGTACGTTATTCCCGACACGAGCTTTGATTTGACGGATGAAAACGAGGTAATGGGCGAAAATAATATAATCCTCTACCCGAACTGGCAGCCCAAAAAATATACCGCGAGATTTTATTCGAACGAGGGCGATCCAAATCCCTGCTATACGCAAACCTTTGACTATGGCGGCGTTTTAACCGAACCGAATAATCCTCCGAGAAACGGCTGGCGGCAATTTGAGTATTGGTATTATTACGACGATAATAATGTGCCGCAGAGGGTATCGTTCCTGACGACCGCGTTTTATAAGGACGTGGATATTTACGCACAGTGGAACGAAAACGTGAATGTCAAATACACGGTGTATTATAAGCTCATAGATGAGAACGGCACAGAAACCGATACAGACGTTGCCCAAAAGACCGAGGGCAGCGCCCTCGCCAACACGACCCAAACCTTTTATGCAAAGGCGGGCGATGAGTTGTATGACGATTACCAACTAAAAACCGGCGGATTGGGCTGTTATCCGTATGAGGTTACGAGCAAATCCGTCCAAATGGATATAAACGCCGATGAAAAGGGCGTTGAGGTCTATTTCTATTATAAAAGGGGCGGACCGATACCGTACAGAGTGCAATGCGTTGAGTTCAATGGCTGGAATGGTGACAACCCAATACCCGGAAAAGATATTCCTGTCGGTATAATAACTACTACCGAAGGCTTTACTTCAAACCCGATGGATTATCCGAACACCGAAACACCGCTTGCGGTCGTGACCGTATCAGCGCCTGATGTAAACGGTTACCAGCTCGTGACGACCGAGGATAAGCGCCTCGACCATAACGTAACGCGCATATTGACCTACGCTGATGCTAATGATTACACAGAGGCGAATACGATTTATTTTTACTACATCAATGACGCCAGCGCGGGAAAATATTCGATAAAGCATTATACTCAAAACTTCGACGGCAGCTATTCGCTTCGTGAGGAAACAGGCGAAATGCTCGGAATAGTAAACAACGAATATACCGCACAAGAGAGGGAAATTGAAGGATATATATTTAATCCCACCGCGCCCGAAACGGTTAAAAGCGGAACAATAGAGAGCGCAGACAAGCCGCTGGAGCTAAAGCTCTATTACGACGCTAAACCCCTTACCGTGCGCAAGGTGTGGAACGCGCCCGAAAAGGCGGATATAACGATAAACATTTATAAGGTCAAAAACGGCGTTGCGACGTCTGACACTGAGTTTGACATGAGCACCGCCAAGTATGAGAGCTTCGGCGATGAATGGGAAAAGGAATTTTACCTCCCGTACCTTGCCGATAACGAGCACTATGTGGTAATAGAGGATATCAACTCCGATACCGTCTTTATAACGAGTTACAGCCCGTCCGAGGAGATAACACGCAGCGGCAGGCGCGTGACCGCCGGCAGCTTTGCCGATGAGTCGACCGTTGAAATAACTAACACAAGGCAGCTTAAAACTCAGCTCCCGCTTGCCGGTCACAGCGGAATAGGCGCGTTTATCCTGCTCGGCTGTATTTTCACCGCCGCCCCCGTTTTGACGGTAATTATACGCAGGCGGCTGAGAGCGCGGGCTCGGTGAGCTTATATTTGAGGGCAAAGCCTTCGTAAAATTTTAATAAAAATTCCATAAATGAATTAACCCCCTTTTTAAGGCAATACTTTTATTAAAGCCTTGACAAGGGGGATTTTTTTGTGCAGTACAAAAAGGTTGAAATTTGCGGCGTAAATACAAGCAAAATCAAGGTGCTTAAGGAGAGCGAAAAGCGAGAGCTTTTGCAGAAAATAAAAAACGGCTCAAAGGCAGAACGCTCCCGCGCCCGCGAGGAGATGATAAACGGCAATCTGCGCCTTGTGCTCAGCGTTATCCAGCGCTTTACAAACAGAGGGGAAAACCTCGACGACCTTTTTCAGGTCGGCTGTATAGGGCTTATAAAGGCGATAGACAACTTCAACTGCGAGCTCGACGTGCGCTTCAGCACCTACGCCGTGCCCATGATAATCGGGGAGGTCAGACGCTACCTGCGCGACCACAACTTCATAAGGGTGAGCCGCAGTATAAGAGATACCGCCTACCGCGCGATGCAGGTCAAGGAACAGCTGACAAACAAAAACAACCGCGAGCCGACCGTCGAGGAGATAGCGCAGGAGCTTGACACGAGCAAGGAGAACGTCGTTCTCGCCCTTGAAGCCGTTGTAGAGCCTGTGTCGCTTTACGAGCCGGTGTTCTCCGATGGCAGCGACACCATTTGCGTTATGGATCAGATAGGCGACAACAACGATGACAGCAACTGGCTCGATGAGATTGCGATAAAGCAGGCTCTGCACGATCTCTCGGAGCGGGAAAAGACTATAATTGGGCTTAGATTTTTCAAGGGCAAAACTCAAATGGAGGTAGCCTCCGAGATAGGCATATCTCAGGCGCAGGTCAGCAGAATAGAAAAGGGCGCTCTCCTACGCATAAAAAATTCCACCTCAAGCGGAGCGTAGCTCGCCCTTGCAGCCCTCCGCGCTCCCGCCGACCGCAGCTTTACCGACTTGCGCCTGTAAAGCTGCGGCTTTTAATATTAGGTATTATTAAAGTGGGAGTCGGCGATTTTTGACCGTTGCGCCATCCCCAATTCGCTTCATCCGCCACAGGCGGCGTTCATTGGCGATGCCCCACCCCCACATTCTCGCACAAAGGTTTATCTTCAATTTGCCTAGCTTCGCCGTTCCTAAGCTCCGCCTTTCACTCAAAGGATTTTGCTTTATAAAGCTCTAACCCGTAAATCAGCTTCGTCGCAGAGAGCGGAACTAAAAATAATTTTTGGAGCGAGAGGGTGGGGGTGCAGGGGGAACGCCAGATCCTCTGCAAATAAACATTAATATTCCTTGAAGGAAAAAAGGGGCTTTAAAGGGGGCGCGAGCTCCCTTTAATATAATATAAAAAATATATTAGCAGCCATGCCGGCGCAAGTCGGCATGGCTGCGGCCCCGCGCCGCAAGGCGCAAAAAAAAGACCACCCCTGCGCAGCAGGGGCAGCCTTTATAAGTATTTATCATATTTTGAAAGGTCAATGTCAAGCTCGCCGGTATCCTGCTTGCTTATATCGACTGAGTCGCCGTCTTGCGTCCTGTCGCCGGAGCTGTTGAAGCGCGAAGCCTTTAGCTTGTTTTGTTTGTTTTGCTTGTGAGCCTTCGCGGTCATAATAATTATCAGTACAATTCCGGCAAGGGCTATCGCAATAAGAAGTACGCCGCCGTAAAGCATAAGCTGATACATAACCGAATCGTCGCGCGAGTTATTGTTTTTGATGAATGAAAAATCATCTCCGCCGCCCGACTTGTTAAAGTCCAGAGCAGCCTTCCAGTCGTCCTCATCCATCTTGTTTTCGTCCGGGGTTCCGCTGGTGTTAAAAAGCTTGTTGTCAATGCTCGGGTCGGTTTCGCCATCAATCAAGCCCTCGCTTAACCCCTCAGTCACCGAGTCCTCCGAAAACGAAACCGAGTCGCCCGGCGAGTCCTGCACGACCGGTTGCTGCTCGTTATATTGAGAGTTGTCCTGATAGCCCGTATTTCCGCCGGCTCCGGCGTTCGCGCCCTCGTTGTCCGCGGGATAGCTGTTTACCTCGGGCGAGGACTGATAATTCTGGCTCGGGGTGCTGCTGTAATCCGGCTGAGCCGGTTCAACATATGAGCTCGACACATCGGAAGAGCTGTCGGCAACATCTGGCGCGGGAGCCGCCACAGAGGGAGCGTCGGGAGCGGGATCAACGTCGCTCGGCTCCGCAAGGGCGTTTATCGAAAATGTCGCCGCGGAGCAAATGGCAATAGCAAAAATCGCAAGGCTTTTGTATAATTTCAAATCCTTTAACCTCCTGTTCGTTAAAAGGAAACCGTTAAAATCTATTTTGCCGATTTTAGAAGCTTAAATTCATAATATCATAAATTTAAAGCTTCTTCAAGAACAACCGGTAAAGATTTGACGGAATAATGACAATTCACATTTATTTTAGGGAAAAAAGCTTAAATTTAGTTTAAAATTTTTTAAAGCATACTCCTTTTAGTGAAAATCCAATCAAAGCTCCGACAGCCATAGGACATAAAATAAAAATTTAAATAAGCATTTCTAAGCTCTTCCCTCCGAATAAGGACAGGAAATAGTGACAATAATAGTTATGCAAACGGAGAAATTAAAAACAGTTTGAAATTAACGGAGGAATTTAATATGGATAAAAAAGAACCGGAGCTTGAAAATAAAAATAAAGGCGGAGCGCGAAGAAAAAACAACAGGGGCTTTTACGTTATATTTTCCCTGTGTATGCTCGCAATGGTGGGGGCGGTATGGTCGGCTTACAGCTCCGTAAGCGACTATATGCAGCCGAGCGTAATTGCAACTGAGCCCTCCAAAGGCAACGAGGAGCGTATGCAAACTCAGGCGGTGACCGAAGCGCCCACCGAGCCTGAAACCGCAAGGGTGGCAAATCAGATCGAAGAGCCGCTTCCGCCGACAACCGACGCGGAGGATGAAGCCGCAACGGACGCGGGGGAGGACGAGGACTCATACTTTTACCCGACGAGCAAAGACGTTATAAAGGCATACAGCGGCAGCACGCCGGTAAAGTCGGCGACCTTCGGCGACTTCCGCACCCATAGCGCAACGGATTATAAAAGCGAAAAGGGCGCGTCCGTCCATATGATGACGAGCGGAACGATAAAGCAGATAAAGACCGACGAACTCATGGGCGGCATAATAATCGCGGAAAACAACGACGGCACAGTCGCGACCTACTGCGGAGTTAAGGCTGACGAGGGACTAAAAATAGGCTCGCACATGAGCGCCGGCGACGTGATAGGAACCGTTGAGGAGATATCAGGCGAAAAAAAGGACGGCATACACCTGCACCTTGAATTGACCCAAAACGGCAAGCCGATAAATCCGGAGGAATACCTCAGCGAGCATAACGCGAGTTGACTTAAAGCCCTATAAAATTGAAAAAGCCGAAAACTATCGCGCGCCCTCGCTTGCGCTTTAGGGGCACACAATTTAATAAAAAGCCAAACCCCGATCAACTCAGCTCGGGGTTTGGCTTTTGCTCTTTATAAAAATATTCGTGCTTATGCGCTTTTTAAACTCAGCCCACAATGCCGCAAACGAGCTTCACAGCGTCGTCCCTCGATATTGTCGAGGTGTTGATGCAAAGGTCGTAGTTTATCGGGCTGCCCCATTTTTGATTGGAGTAAAAGCTGTAATAGTTAGCCCTTGTTTTGTCCGTCTTTTTTATTACGGACTCGGCCTTGTTTTCAGGAACATTGTGATACTTAACGGCGTTCTTCACGCGATCCTCCATGTTCGCGTATATAAAAATGCGAAGCAGATTTTTGTTGTTCCTCAAAATATAGTCAGCGCATCTCCCAACTATTACACAGGGATTTGCGGCGATCTCCTTTATTATCTTGTGCTGCAAAAGATAGAGCTGGTCGTTTACGGGCATATCCTGCATCGGCGCGTAACCGTTGCCCATGTTGTAAATCCCCATGGAAAGGCTGTATAAAAGGCTGTTCGTCGCGCGCTCGTCAATGTTTTCAAATACCTCCGGATTGTAGCCGCTCTCCTTGGCGGCAAGAGATATAAGCTCCTTGTCGTAATATTTGATCCCCAGCGCGTCGGCAATGGCCCGACCTATCATTCTTCCGCCGCTTCCAAATTGCCGCCCGACAGTGATAATATGTTTACAGCTCATAGCATAGCATCTCCTAATTGTCAAATTTAAAGTATAATAATACCTCTAATATAAATTATAACATTTGACCGAAAAATGTCCATGAACTAATTATATGAAAAAGGCAGCGCCAATTTGGCTATTTTAGCTATATCTCGGCGTTTAAATTTAGAATTTTGCAGTATTTAAGACAAATAATTAAAATATCACAAAAAACGGGTAAATTTTATTGACAAACCCCCGTGCGGTTGATATAATAAAAAAGCTGTCGCGAGGGCAGAACAAGCATTGAAGGCAAGGACTTTAACCGAAAGAAAAAGCCC
>CANRNQ010000014.1 GCA_947632045.1 uncultured Clostridia bacterium | reverse complement strand
ATCTTGTTGTAGGAAAACTGAATCTTTCTTGCCCTGATCTTTTTGCGTAACTTTTCACGGTGTTAAGAAAAGAAACGTGAGAATATATCGGTTGACAATTTAATATAAAAATATTACAATAAAAAGGTGTGTGATACAATAGTTTGACAAGGTGATCCTATGGAATTTAAAGACGAATTTATCAAAATAATAAAAAATACAACCGTTTATAATCTCTCTAAAATCACCGGTATTGAAAGGACAAGGCTGCAAAGAATAAAAAAGGGCGAACGCCTGCCGAGCGACGAGGAACTCGAAAAGATATGCTTGGCGCTCAATTTGTCTGACGATGATAAAAACAAGCTTTTGACCGTGCGGCAAATAGGCATAATAGGTGAGGACAGATATAACAGCCGCAGGCTGTCAATGCAATTTATATCCGATCTTTCAGAGATATACAGCGACTCTAAATCCGGAGAGCCAAAGCCAAAGCTCTGCCCTGAGCCCAAGCTTGACTCCATGGTGCTTGTGTGCGATAGCGCAGAGGACTCGGCGCGCAGCGTAAGCTCGGTAATTTATTCGGAGCTTCGGCGCGGCAGCGGGATAAAAATATATTCCGATGCGGCCGACACAAGGCTATTTGACATAATATCCCGCGCTACCGACGGCGCTCGGGGCAATATAGAGCATTTGATCACCTTTATACCGTCGAGCGGCGAGTACGAGCCATATTGCCGAAATATCGAGGCAATAAAGAAGATATACTCGCTCTTTCTCAATAACAAGCTTTATTTTCCGAAGTATCTGTATTCGCCGGTCAACAGCCACGCCTTGTTTCCCTACAGCATAATAACCGACAGATATTATATTATACTTTCGGAGGGTATGGATAACGCGATTTTGATCTGCAACAGCGAGGCCGCCGACTGTGCCCGCAGCTTTTTTGAGCAGCGCTGGAGCCGCTCGAGGAAGTTTATACAAAACGCCGAAAGCCTTGCCGACTATATCAGGCTCTATCGTGCCGAGGAGCTTATCTCCTCAAGCGAAAGCACCGTCGTATACTCGCTTGAGCCCGAGCCCGCGCTTGCCGCCTTTTTGACCGAGGGCATGATAAGCGAAGCTCTTAACCGCGAATATCGCGGCTCCGACGCAATGCTCGAGAAGATATTTAAGGCTCTGCTCGGGCAGTACTTCAAGTCTAAAAAGAGGATAGTTTTTCCCGAGTCCGGAATAGACGGCTTTTTACAAACCGGTATAATATCCGAGCTTCCCAAGGGCTTGCTTTTACCATTAAAGCCTAACGACCGCCGCAGAATAATGAACCGGCTTATAACGGCCGCAAAAGAGGGCAAGAGCATCTTTCCTATGCTTGCAAAGGGCGACAAGCTTAAATTTGGCTGGAACATACGCTTTTACGGCAACGACAACGGCAAAGGAGTGTTTTTGCTTCTCGCAAGGGATAAAAGCTCTATGTCGCTTATGGCTCTCAACGAAGGCGGCCTCTCGGCGCCCTTTTGCGACTTTATGCAAAGTCTTGAGGAAAACGACTGCGTTTACAGCGTTGCCGAAACCATCAAAATACTCGAGCGGAAGACCTCGGAGTTTTTTCTTTAACCGGGCTTCGCCCACGTTTACCGCAGCCGTGCCGACTTGCGCCGCCACGGCTGCTAATTTATATTTATTTTTTATTCGCAGGGGAAACTGACGTTCCCCCTGCACCCCCCTCTCGCACAAAGGCTTTTGCTTAAATTAGGCTTTTGTGCCCGTATGAACGGCTTTAATATTTAAATTAAAAGAACATTCTTTGAGCGAAAAAGGGGTTGCAAGGGGCAGCGCCCTTTGCAAATAGATATAATAAAAAGTAACAGCATTACCGGCGCAAGTCGGTAATGCTGCGGTAAACGAGAGCGCCCGCCTTGGGGCTGCAAGTCCCGCCTCTCGATTGAAAAATATTATTCTGTTTCCACTAACTGCGGAACAGTTAATTTATGGGCGCAAAAGCTCGATTTAAGAAAAAATCTTTTATATAACAGCAAGACTCGTAGACGGCGCAAATAGTCAAACTAAAGATAAACTATTTGCAAGAGGCGGGGGTAAAGGGGGAGCGCCAGCTCCCCCTTTTAATAACAACTAATATAAAGTAGCAGCATTACCGGCGCAAGTCGGTAATGCTGCGGTAAACGAGAGCGCCCGCCTTGGGGCGCAGCCCCAAAATAAATTATAGGCGGTATTAGGCCGCAGGCCAAAATAAAAAGCACCTTTGTTGCGTGTTTTGACAATTTTTAAAAGTTTTTATTTGAAAATAAAATTTTTATTTATTAAAAGCTTGCATTTTAACTAAAATTTGTGTAAAATGTATATTGTGATGTAGATGAGATTATCTAAACAAAATTATAGCTGATTTACAGCTAATAATCTATTATACGAATTTACGATTTCGATTAAGTTTTAGATTGAGGGGTAATAATATGTCTAACAGATTATTTCAAGGTGTAATTCATCAAATGGGCGACGCTATCGACAGAACTATCGGCGTAGTTGACGAAACTTCGGTCGTCATAGCGTGCAGCGAGCTCGGCAGAGTCGGCGAGGTCATCGACAGCATCAATCCCGACACTCTTTCGTCGGTCGCTCCTTTCGTAATCAACGGTCACACCTTCAAGTCGTTTGGCAACAATGTTTCCCGTCCGGAATATGCGGTTTTCGTTGCCGGTAATGACGAGCTTTCGCAAAAGTACGCTCAAATGCTTGCAATATCGCTGAGCAGCATAAAGCAGTATTATGATGAAAAATATGACAGAGGCAACTTTATTAAAAACGTCATTCTTGACAATATTCTTCCCGGCGATATTTACCTTAAGGCGCGCGAGCTCCATTTTAACAACGACGTTACAAGAGTTTGTATGCTCATAAAAATAACCACAA
Source organism: uncultured Clostridia bacterium (assembly GCA_947632045.1). Lineage (GTDB taxonomy): Bacteria > Bacillota > Clostridia > Oscillospirales > Acutalibacteraceae > UBA7067. Next base: position 52,383 of record CANRNQ010000014.1, on the reverse strand, counting down.
AAACCGACATTTCCGTTTACGACGTGGTTCAAAACCTTTTCCCCGACAAAACAAAGGATTTCGTTATAAATATAAACGAAACCGATATTGCCCTTGTCAAAGAGATTAAAACCGGCATCGAGTCAAAGGATCTGGAAAAGCTTGCCGGTTCAATAGTGGACACGCTCTCAAGCGAGTTTTACACCCACTGCGTTATCGGCATAGGCACAACCGTGACCGGCATAAAGGATCTTGCCCATTCGTTTAAAGAGGCTCAGGTGGCTCTTGAGGTCGGCAAGGTGTTCGATACGGAAAAAACTATAGTTTGCTATGACAATCTCGGCATAGCTCGACTTATATATCAGCTTCCGACGACTCTGTGCGAGGCGTTCTTAAAGGAGGTATTCAAAAAGGGCTCTATCGAGGCGCTCGACCAGGAAACCCTATTTACTATACAGCGCTTCTTTGAGTACAATCTCAATGTGTCTGAAACATCAAGAAAGCTCTTCGTTCACAGGAACACACTTGTTTACAGACTTGAGAAAATAAAGAAATTAACGGGTCTTGACCTTCGCGAATTTGAGGACGCTATCGTCTTTAAGGTAGCGCTCATGGTTAAAAAATACCTCACCGCAAACCCCGTTAAGTATTAATCGGATCTCTACTTAAATTTAATTTTTTTCATTTTTCACTTCCTTGAATTGCCATTGGCAATCGCAAAAATCAGGTGGGCTTCAAGTCCGCCTGTTTTTGTTTTAGTAGAGCTTTGCTCCCCTGAAAACCTCACACTTCGGTCGATTGCAAAGCGATTTTATTTTAGTTATGCTCTCGCCGACCGCAGCCGCGCCGACTTGTGCCGGCATGGCTGCTACTTTATATCTTTATCTATTTGCAGGGGGAACTGACGCTCCCCCTGCACCCCCGCTTCTATCTTAAAGATTTTTTCTTGAGTCGAGTTTTTATTCCCGTAAATTAGCTACGCCGCAGAAAGTGCAGCTAAAACAATATTTCTTGAGAGAAAAAAGAATTTTGGGCTGCGCCCTAATGCCGCTCTCGCTTACCGCAGCCGCGCCGACTTGTGCCGTCATGGCTGCTACTTTGAAATTAGGTTTAATACGGGAGAGTGGAGCTCCCCCGTAAGCCCCTCCCCTCGCGCAAAGGCTTCGGCTAAAATTAGGATTTTATGCCCGTAAATTAGCCACGAGCAAAGGACTAAATTAAAAACAATATTCTTTGAACGAGAGGTGGAGGTGCAGGAGGAGCAAAGCTCCTTCTGCAAATAAAAAAGATAAACAGTAGCAGCTTTACCGGCGCAAGTCGGTAAAGCTGCGGTCGGCGGCGGGGCGGCCTTAGGATGCAAGTTCAAAAAAATAATAAAGGAGAGTGGTTTTATGCAAAATGAGCTGGGGCTTTATATACACATACCCTTTTGCAGCAGAAAATGCCCGTATTGCAGCTTCTACTCCGTGAAATATTCAAGCGCAGACGCGGAAAAATACTGCCAACATACAATAAAAACGCTTGAAAAATATGCTGAAAAATACTCGTCAAAAAAGCTTGACACAGTATATATAGGCGGGGGCACTCCGTCAATGCTCAAAACGAAAGGACTCGCGGCCATAGTGCAAGCCGCACGCAGACTGTTTCAAGCCGAGCCGAGGGAAATATCGGTGGAAATCAACCCGTCGAGCGGCCTTTTGATAGATTTTTCAAAATTAAAGGAGGCGGGAGTCAGCAGGATATCCGTCGGTATGCAATCGATCGACGACGAAGAGCTGAAAAGGCTCGGACGAATACACAGCGCCTCGGACACACAGCTGCTGCTTGAAAAAATTAAAATCGGGGGAATAAAAAATATTTCCGCTGATATTATGATAGGCACGCCGGGTCAAGGCCTTGAGTCGATATCAAGGGCGATAGACTTCTGCTTAAAAAACGAGGTAAAGCATATCTCGGCGTATATGCTGAAGATAGAGGAGGGCACAGAGTTTTACAGGCGGCAAAATGAGCTTAATCTGCCCGACGAGAACACGGAGAGCGATATGTATTTATATATGTGCCAAGAGATGGAAAGGAGAGGCTACAAGCAGTATGAAATTTCAAATTTTGCAATGCCGGGCTTTGAATGTAGGCATAATTTAAAATACTGGAATTGCGACGACTATCTCGGCATTGGGCCTGCAGCTCACTCGCTGGTGGACGGCAATAGATTTTATTACGAAAACAGCTTCGAGGATTATTATAACGGCAAGACAAAATATGAGTCCGCCGGAGGCGATCCAGAGGAATACGCAATGCTCAGATTGAGATTGACCGACGGACTGCGAAACGATTTGTATAAGGAGAGGTATAAGGTAAATATTCCAAAGGAATATTTTGAAAGGGCAAAAAAGCTTGCCGTTCAGGGCTTTGTTAAAATTTGCGGCGACTCAATATGCTTTACGCCGAAGGGCTTTCTGCTGTCAAATTCGGTCACGGCGAAAATTCTCTGGGGTTAATAAAGAGCGCAAGGAGCCGCCATAATCGAGCGGCGGACAGCTTTTTTGTTTTTTGCTTAAATATATGTTGATTTTTCTGCGGCGTTGTTATATACTATCTATGCAAAGAAAAAGGAAATATGCATATATGGTGTTGTGAAAAACGATTTATCAAAAATCGACACAATATGTAGTTGTACAAACTGCACAAAATTTATGCGAATGATTATCGTTTAAATACATCTTAACATCATTATTTTACAGGAGGGATTTCTTTATGGAGGAGAAGGTACAGTGGAGAGGCTTTAAGGGCAGACGTTGGCAGGAGGAAATCGACACAAGAGATTTTATTCAAAATAATTATACGGCTTATGACGGCGACGAATCCTTCCTTTCCGGCCCGACCGAGGCGACCGAACTGCTTTGGGGCGAGCTGCAAAAGCTTCAAAAGGAGGAGAGAGCTAAGGGCGGAGTGCTCGACATGGATACCGACATTGTTTCCACCCTTACCTCGCACGGTCCCGGATATATAAACGAAAAATATAAATTCCTCGAAAAAGTAGTGGGCTTGCAGACGGACAAGCCGTTAAAGCGCGCCTTTATGCCCTTTGGAGGCATAAAGATGGCTGAGGAAGCCCTGACTACTCACGGCTACACGCCTAATCCCGAGCTTCATAAAATATTTACTCAGTATCACAAGACGCATAATCAGGGCGTTTTTGACGCATATACCCCCGAAATAAAAAGGGCGCGCCACAATAAAATAATAACGGGACTTCCCGACACCTACGGCAGAGGCAGAATCGTCGGGGACTACCGCAGGGTGGCCCTTTACGGAATAGACTACCTCATGCAAAAAAAGAAGGAGGACTTCAACGCCTGCGGCTCGGGCTCTATGAAGGGCGAGGTAATCAGGCTTAGAGAGGAAATAACAGAGCAGTACAACGCGCTCGCGGAAATGAAAAAAATGGCGGCTATATACGGCTATGACATTTCTCAGCCGGCAAGCAACGCCCGCGAGGCCGTTCAATGGCTGTATTTCGGATATCTTGCCGCTATCAAGACTCAAAACGGCGCGGCTATGAGCGTGGGAAGAATCTCCACCTTCCTCGATATTTATATTCAGCGCGATCTTGAGGAGGGCTCCCTCACCGAGAGCGAAGCTCAGGAGCTTATCGACCACCTTGTGATGAAATTCAGAATGGTAAAGTTCGCGAGAATACCGTCGTATAACGAGCTTTTCTCGGGCGATCCGGTTTGGGCGACTCTCGAGGTAGCCGGACTCGGCGACGACGGGCGCTCCATGGTGACGAAAAACGACTTCCGCTTCCTGCACACTCTTGAGAACATGGGGCCTGCTCCGGAGCCTAACCTGACGGTTCTGTATTCCTCAAGACTTCCGAAAAGCTTTAAAAACTATGCCTCGCTCATCTCAATAAAGACGAGCTCGGTTCAGTATGAAAACGACGACGTTATGCGCCCGATATGGGGCGACGACTACTCCATATGCTGCTGCGTATCCGCGACTCAGACCGGCAAGGAGATGCAGTTCTTCGGCGCTCGCGCAAACCTCGCCAAGTGCCTGCTTTATGCGATAAACGGCGGCGTAGACGAAAAAACAAAGGCTCAGGTCGGCCCGAAGTACGCTGCGGTGACGAGCGAGTATCTCGATTATGACGACGTTATGGAAAAGTACGACGCTATGATGGACTGGCTTGCGGACATCTATGTGAACGCGCTCAATCTTATACACTATATGCACGATAAGTATTATTACGAGGCTGCCGAGATGGCTCTTATAGATACTAACGTGAGAAGGACGTTCGCGACCGGCATAGCCGGATTTTCCCATGTTGTAGACTCGATTTCGGCAATAAAGTACGCAAAGGTGAGGGCGATACGCGACGAAGACGGCGTTGTGGTCGATTATGACGTTCAGGGCGAGTTCCCACGCTATGGCAACGACGACGACAGAGCCGACTCGATAGCCGTGTGGCTGCTAAAGACCTTCCTGTCAAAGATAAAGAAGCACCACACCTACCGCCGCTCGGAGGCTACCACGTCCATACTGACCATAACCTCAAACGTGGTCTACGGCAAGGCTACGGGCTCGCTTCCGGACGGGAGAAAGGCCGGAGAGCCGCTTGCCCCCGGTGCAAATCCGAGCTACGGCGCGGAAAAGAACGGGCTTTTGGCCTCGCTGAACTCCGTTGCGAAGCTACCGTATGAATACGCTCTTGACGGAATTTCCAACACGCAGACCATCAACCCGGACGCTCTCGGACACACGGACGGAGAGCGCGTTGAAAATCTTGTGCAGATAATGGACGGATATTTCAACCAGGGCGCTCACCATTTGAACGTGAATGTATTCGGCACGGAGAAGCTCATAGATTGTATGGAGCACCCGGAGAAGGAGGAGTACCAGAACTTCACAATCAGGGTTTCCGGATATGCCGTTAAGTTTATAGATCTCACGCGCGAGCAGCAGTTAGACGTTATTGCGAGAACCTGCCACGGCGTTATCTGATAGTTAAATGAGCAGAGGACTGCCGCGAAGCGAAGCTTGCGGCGGTCCTTTTTAAGGCGCAGTGCGCTTGTGAGAGAAATCTCTGACAGGGGGCTGCCGCGCCGGTCTTTTCGGGTTTGTGCGAGAGGATAGAGCTCGGGCGGCGACCCCGCGCGGACGCGCGGGGAAACGCGGCGGGGCAGCTTGGTTCGGCAGCCGGTTGAACGTTTAAAACGCCGCGTTTTTGCAAATTTCCGCCCCCGGGCGGAAATTTGCCGGTCGCCGCCCGAGCAGTCTGTCGCCCGCACAAAGCCTCAGCGGGCGGACGCGGCAGCAATAGCTCGAGCTAAATATTAAACGTTTATCGAGGTGAAATATGATAAAGGGCTTCATCAATTCAACGGAAAGCTTCGGCTCGGTCGACGGGCCAGGAGTTAGATTTGTCGTGTTTATGCAGGGCTGCAAAATGCGCTGTAAATATTGCCATAATCCCGATACATGGAAATGCGACGGCGGCAGGGAAATAAGCGCCGACGAGCTTTTAAAAATTGCGCTGCGCTATAAAAGCTACTGGGGAGAAAAGGGCGGAATAACCGTCAGCGGCGGAGAACCGCTGCTGCAAATGGACTTTCTTGTAGATTTGTGCAAAAAAGCGCGGGAGCATGGAATAAATACCGCGATAGATACGGCAGGAAAGCCCTTTAGCAGAGAGGAACCCTTCTTTTCAAAATTCAAGGAGCTGCTTAAGTATACCGAACTCTTTCTTCTCGACATAAAGCATATAGACAGCGCGGATCACAAGGCTCTTACGGGCTTTGGGAACGAAAACATATTGGATATGGCGCGCTACCTTTCCGAGATAGGCTTTCCGGTGTGGATAAGGCACGTCCTCGTGCCGGGCATAAACGATGATGATTATTCGCTCAACAGGCTGCACAAATTTATAAGTACTCTTAAAAACGTAAAAAGAGTCGAGGTGCTGCCGTATCACAGCCTCGGACAGATGAAGTATTACGACCTCGGAATAAAATATCCGCTCGAGGGGCTTCCCTCGCCGTCGGCCGAAAGCTTGGAAAACGCCCGACGCATATTGCATATAAGAGATTACTGCGGATTTATAGGCAAAGAGTAGAAGATAATAAAGCAGAGCAAAAAAGAAGGCTCGCGGGCTTGACAAACGCGGGATAATGTGATATTATTTTAAACGTTGAAACAAAGCTAAACGCTATTTGGGAGCATAGCTCAGCTGGGAGAGCATCTGCCCTACAAGCAGAGGGTCATAGGTTCGAGCCCTATTACTCCCACCAAAAATCGGCAAGACTTGCAGGAGTCTTGCCGATTTTTTATTTTTATCTTCATTTCATTTTATCTTCGTTTTACATTATACTTCCGCTTGTGTTAAGTCGCCTTAAATCGTTCCCGTTACGGTCAAAACGCTTACGCCCGGATTGACTATCCAATTGCCGTTTACGGCGTTTTGGGTATACGTCGCGGCAGGAACCGTTATGCGACCCGCAACAGTTGAAAACTGCCCCGAGATCGCGTCATAGGTGTAATCTGTGTTTAGGGTCAGCGGCGTTCCGTCAAGTGTAACGCTTATAGCGTCAAGTGCCGGAGTGAAGGTATCGGTCACAACAACGTCTGTGTCAGCGGCGGTATTGCCCGAGTTTTGAATGACAAAGGTGTAGCTTATCTGGCTGTTGTCTGTGACCGTGCTCGGCGATACAGACTTGCTTATAGTGAGCTCCGCCGCGTTTTCGGCGTTTATTACCTCCTCCGCTGTGATGGGGGTCGGTATGCCTGCACCTGAGACGGTCGCGGTATTTGTTATGCTGCTTCCCGCGCTCAGCGGAGCAAACTGGTTAGCTCTTGCCTCGTATATAAGGCTCACGTTGCCGCCGGCCGGAATGTTTATGCCCGTAACCGTCAGCGGATTTTGGTTGGCGACAGTCGGCGCGCTCTGCAATACTCCGTTCACATAATAGTGTATAGAGTCTACGACGTAGCTGAGCGGGACAAGCGCCGCGCCGTTGAACTGATACGAACCGAGGTTGTCCGTCACGGTAATATCGCTCAAGGCAGTACTGCCCGAGTTTAAAATTGAAATTATAAAGGTCACGTCGTCCCTTGCGGTATAATTGTCCATAACGGCTGTTTTTGTAGCTGTCAGCGGATCAAGCAGTTCGCCCGTCGTTATATTCGACGTGGTCACCGTTCCGTTATAGGACAAGGTGGCCTGATTCTGAAAGGTAGCCATAATTTAAAATCTCCTTGATATTTTAATATCGGGGATTTTGCTCCCCTTGCTTTTATAATATGCGGCGGGGTTCGGGAGCGATACTTTTTATTGCCGTCAAAGCTATGAGCGAGTAGTGGCGGAGCCGCCGCTTTATCGCCGCAAAAATATTGTGCGGTTGACGCAGAGGCTCGGGCGGCGACCCGCAAATTCCCGCCCTTCGGCGGGAATTTGCCAAAAACGCGGCGAAAACTTCCGCAGCAGAGAAAAATACCCGACGGCCGCGTTTTTCCGCGCGGCTGCGCCGCGCCGGTCGCCGCCCGAGCCCATATTTCCCGCACAAGGCAAAACAAACACCTGCGGCGGCGCGTCAAAAAGCCAAAGCAAAATCCCGCACGCGGCAATAAAACACAAAAGCGCAAAAAGAAAACCGCCCTCAGGCTTGCCTCAGGGCAGTCCAACGGGCGGTCATATTTATAAAAATCAGTATATTTAAGCTCAGCCCCTGTTCATCTCGGCGAGCCTGCACTCGATTGCGTCAAGGGCGAGCTTTGGCGAATCTATCTCCAAAACAGCGCTTTACATAGGGCAAAAGCCCGATTTGTCACGGTTGAATATCGCGTCAGCCAAAATATCGTACTCGGCGACAACGCCGTTTTTACACAGAACAGAGTAAGCCGGTCTGCTCATTACAGGAGCGTAGACCGAGCGAATGCCGAGAAGCACATACAGAAAGGCCGCCGCCTTACCGACCACCTTGTCGGCGGCGCTAAAGCGCGAAAAATCGGCTCCGCTTTTCAGCCACAGCAGCAGAGGCTTGACCCCGCGCTCGTCGCTTGTCAATATCCTGTCGCCATCGCAGAGAACACAGGTGAAATCTCCTCCGGAGAGCAGCGAGGCGGCTCGCGAAAGATCACTCATCGCTTTTCCTGGCGTTTTCAACGCGATAAACGATAAGCGGCAACAGCGTTAGCTGAAGCGCTATGCCAAAGATACCGGTCAAGCTGCTCGTCCAAATCGCCGCGATCCCAACGCTGTCACTGGCAAATCCGAATACAGCGATGAGTATGGCTGCGGCACGCACGAGTCTGCCGCCGAGCTGCACGAGCAGAACCTTGGCAAAGCTTGGGATATTGGCGCGGCGCAGCAGACCCGATATGAGTCCGTAGGAGCAGAGCTCGACCATCATAAACGGGAGCATGGCTATTGAGGGCATACCGGAAAGCGCAAAGCTTGCAACAGGGCCAAGCAGGCCGGAGATAGCGCCGGCGTAAGGTCCTGCAAGCAGGCCGACCAAAATTATGGGCAGGTGCATCGGAAGGAAGGCCTCCCCGAGGGCTGTGCCGAGTCCGGATATCGCGCCCATGGCGTGAAAAAGCTGAGGAAGGGCAACAGCCGAAACGATGGCGGCGATAGTCATAAGGGTTTGAGCCTTTATCGAAAGGCGCGGCCTGCCCGCCGCTCTTGAAATTTTTGTATCATGCGTAATGTGAGTTCTCCTTTTCGTTATTTTTGCTGTCGGCGCGTTTAAGCCGCCGCGCCGGTTAATATTGCGGTCAGTCTATGAGCTCAAGCGTGTACGAGCGGCTTCCGAGTCCTATCTTTTCCGCGTGCTCCAATGTCAGCAGACCGTTTCTCGATTCTATTCTTTCAACAAGGGCAGCGCCGTCGCCCTCCTTTTGAGCGTATATAAGATCCACGCACGCTTGGTCGAGGGCGACCGGGTCGAGCGAGGACAAAACGCCTACGTCCTGCATCTCGGGTTCTGCGGGATGACCGTCGCAGTCGCAGTCGACCGAAAGCCTGTTCATCACGTTTACATACGCCATTCTTTCGCCCTGCGACAGATAATCCGAAACAGCCTTTCCGGCTTCAGCCATGGATTTTAAAAATTCGTTTTGCTTGCCGCACCACGGGTCGGTTTTGCTTGTGCCTCCGCTGTGTATCCATGCCTTGCCCATGCCCGAGGCGATACCTATGGATATATTCTTTATCGCTCCGCCAAAGCCGCCCATTGCGTGGCCCTTGAAGTGCGAGAGTATGAGGTACGAGTCGTAGTCGGTGAAGCTTTTGCCGACGAAGTTTTCTTTGAGGATTTCTCCACCGCTCACGGGAATGGATATAGAGCCGTTTTCGTCCTGAATGTCGACCTGCGCTATGTCGGTGAAGCCGTGCTCCTTTGCAACCTGCTTGTGGTGCGCAGTGTCGGCACGCGAACCGCCGTATGCTGTGTTGCACTCTACTATGGTTCCGTTTACAGACTGAACAAGGTCCTTTATGAGCGCCGGTCGCAGATAATTGCTTGCCGGAGGCTCACCGGTGGAAACCTTGACTGCGACCTTGCCGCCGAGCTCGCGGCCGAGTCTTTTAAAAACTTCGGTAAGGCTCTGCGGAGTGATGATTTTCGTCATGTAGACTATTGGTTTATTCTCGTTCATTTTGTTTCATCTCTTTCTTTTTTACTTTGTAAGGGCTTTGCCTGCTTTGAGTGGATTGGATTGGGTTTTGTTTAGTTTTATCAGTTTTAAAAATCCGTGCAAGAAAATTATAGCATAAAACACATAAAAAATAAATACTGTTTTGATGAAATTTGTAGCCTCAATCTTTTTTTGCGCTGCGCTCTAATAACACTCTTTTCGACAAAAGCAACAGCTTTACCGGTGAAAGCCGGTAAAGCTGCTTATATACGGGAATATGATTTTAAAGCTTGGATTTAAAAATCAGTTTGAAATGGTCTGCTCCGTTTCCTTGTCAAAGATATGGATCTTATTTACGTCAAGGGCTATCTTGACCATATCGCCGGGCTTTGCCTTTGAGGTCGGCTCAACGCGGGCTGTTATTGGGATTCCGGCTATGTTGAGATAGAGATAAATCTCGGCGCCCATCAGCTCGGTAACGTCAACATTGGCATTGAGCACGCCGTTCGGGTTGGCCGCGATGTAATCGGGATCGTCGTATACGTTTTCAGGGCGGATTCCGAATACTACCTCTTTGCCTATATAGCTGTCTATATTTTTTACCTTGTTGGGAATCTTGATTACGTTTTTGTCAAATGTGAGAGTATAATCGGAGCCACTCTTGCCGAGTGTGGCGTTTATGAAGTTCATCTGCGGCGAGCCGATGAAGCCTGCAACAAACTCGTTGCACGGGCTGTCGTAAAGGTTTTGCGGGGTGTCAACCTGCTGAACGATGCCGTCCTTCATAACAACTATTCTTGTACCCATGGTCATAGCCTCTGTCTGGTCGTGGGTAACGTAGATGAAGGTCGTGCCGAGTCTTTGGTGAAGCTTAGAGATCTCGGTTCTCATCTGAGCGCGCAGCTTTGCGTCAAGGTTTGACAGCGGCTCGTCAAGAAGGAATACCTTCGGGTCGCGGACAATAGCGCGGCCAAGAGCAACACGCTGACGCTGACCGCCCGAGAGAGCCTTTGGCTTTCTGTCGAGAAGATGGGCTATGTCGAGTATTCTCGCGGCCTCTTCAACGCGGCGGCGCATTTCATCCTTTGGAGTTTTGCGCAGCTTGAGTCCGAACGCCATATTGTCATATACGGTCATATGCGGATAAAGAGCATAGTTCTGGAAAACCATCGCTATATCTCTGTCCTTAGGGGCGACGTCGTTTGCGAGCTTGTCGCCGATGTATAATTCGCCCTTGCTTATGTCTTCAAGACCCGCAATCATACGCAGGGTAGTCGATTTACCACAGCCGGACGGGCCAACAAGTATGATAAACTCTTTGTCTTCGATTTCAAGGTTAAAATCAGAAACCGCTGTAACTCCCCCGTCATAAATTTTGTAGATGTGTCTTAATGATACGTTTGCCATAACTTAATAATACCTCCTGTTACCCGCCCGCAGGATATCGGACGGATAATTTTTCTTTCGTATAATAATATAACAGATTTTTATAAATCGTGCTACTATTTTTTTTACTAAATATTGGGCTCATTTTTTATATATTTCTCATACAGCACAAAATATCTTTTCCGAAATTAGTTAAAGTTGCTGAAAAAAATTTGATTAATTTCAATATTGCTGAGTTTGCGGCACTCTCCTTTGTTCAATTTAACATCAATATACAAATTTCCAATTGAAATTCTTGTCAGTTTTGTCACTTTTATGTCGCAGACTGCCAGCATTTTCTTCACCTGATGAAACCTTCCCTCGGAAATTGTCACTCCCACAAGGTTTTTTTCGTCCGATTTCAGGTTTTTCGCCTGTGCTTTTTTACATTTTGTTCCGTCGCGGAAGCTTATGCCCTGCTCAAACATACTAATATTTTCCTCGGTCAGCGGCTTGTCCGTTTCGGCTATATAATATTTCTTTATTTCCGCCCTTGGCGACGTTATCCTGTGCGCAAGCTCGCCGTCGTTTGTTAGTATCAAAAGCCCCGTGGTGTCCTTGTCGAGCCTGCCGACGGGGAAGATTCCGCGCCCCTTATATTCCTCAGGCAGTATATCTACGACGGTTTTTTCCCGGCCGTCGCTCACCGCGCAGACCGTTCCCTCGGGCTTGTTCATCATGAGGTATATATATCTTTCGCCTATCGCCCTTCCGCACACCGTTATCTCGGCGCTCTCATTCACCCTTTTATCCGCCGCTTTGCAGACCTCTCCGTCCACGCTGACCTCGCCGCGCTTTATCAGCTTTTTTATCTCGCTGCGCGAATATGAGCTTCGGGCGGCTATTATTTTATCGAGTCTGTGCATGATTATTTTTCTTCCTCCTTAAGGCTCTCACGCGCAAAGCCGTGCATAAATCCCCCGAGGCTCGTGCTTGAGATATCCCCGCCTATAACCTTGCCATTATATATCAGTAGGTTTGCGTTCACCTGCTGATTTGTATCGGGGTAATTTGTTATTTGATAGCTCACCCTTTCACAGCTTTTGCCCTCGTAATCGTGCAGATCAAGCCCCTGCTTGAGCTGTATCTCGTTATATTTTTCGTACACGCTGTTGAAGCTCTGAGGGATTATCACCTCTTCGCTCTCGCGGCTGCTTTGGTCAACGCTCCAGCCGAACTGCTCAAGAAATTTTACCTGTGCGCTTTGGCCTTCGGCGCTAAGCGAATATTTGCCCGGCTCGCCGACGGTATAGGACGGAGTGTCCGCCGAGCAGACGAAGAGTCTTATCAGCGCGAAGGCTATGAAAAGGGCGGCTGCCGCGCAGATTGTTATGGCTTTCAGGCTTATTTTTTTTGCAACAAACAACTACATTCTCTCCCCCGATGAATATAGGCATTTATATGATAGCTGGGCGAATTTTATGAATGTAGTCCGGCGGCGGTTTAGTTTTCGCCGAGGGCTTTGTAGAAGCTAAACTTCGGGCGGCGACCGGCCCATTCCCGCCTTCGGCGGGAATGGGCGAAAAAACGCGGCGCGCCCGAGGCGTGCTTCAACATTATCTCACTGCGTCTAAGCTATTTGGCGCATTTCGTTTCATCGGAAGGCTTAGCGCCGCGTTTTTTAGCGCGGCTGCGCCGCGCGGGTCGCCGCCCGAAGCGACTTTAACTCCCGCTCGTAGTCACTGCGGCTCGCGCCGCCGTTTTAGCCCTCGATAAGATATTTATACAGCTCTTCAACGCTGCCCGCAAGCCTCTCTCCTCCGGCGTTCAATATTTGCTCTCTCTTGCCAAAGCCGTAGGTCACGCCCACAAAGCCGCAGCCCGCTTTTTTGGCTCCTGCCGCATCAAACATGGTGTCCCCCACAAGGCACACCCCGTCCTCCGATATTTCAACTCCGAGCGTATCGCAGGCATAGCGGATTATATCCGCCTTTTCCTTTCGCCTGCCGTCAAGCGTAGCCCCGCATATCGCGTCGAAGCGGCCGCCAAGACCTATGTAATCTATGACCCAGCGGGCAAAGAGCTCGTACTTTGACGTTGCCACCGCCGTCAGCGAGCCGCCTGTTTTTAAAGCGTCTATGAGCTCGACCAGCCCGTCATAGAGATAATTTTCATACTTACCTCTTTTCTCATAATCGACGCGGTAAAGCTCCATAGCCTCATGAGCTTCGTCCTCTGACAGCCCGCACAGCCCTTGGAAGGTGGTCAAAAGCGGCGGGCCGACGTATTTGCTGTAATCCGACAGGTCGGGGAGGGGCTTATTCATCTGAGTCAAGGCCGCGGTAATGCCGATTTTGACCCCCTCGGCGGAATTGCTGAGTGTGCCGTCGAGATCGAAAAGAACTATTTTATATCTGCTTTTCATATATTACATATTACCCCTTTATATCGAAGGCTCCTGCCGGCAAAGCTTGCCGTCCGCTTTCTTCTGAAAGCTCTCGCTTATGACCGCAAAGCGCTCGTGCTCTCCCTCGGCTATAAGCCCCGCCTCGTCGAAGGCCTTGACAGTGAACACAAATTTTCTTCCATCTATCTCCTCAAGGCGAGCCTCGGCCCGAACCCTTGCCCCGCACGGGGTAGCGCTTATGTGATTTATAGCGATCCTCGTTCCTACCGTCGTTGAACCCTCGTCTGTAAGACAGCGCGCCATAGAGGAGGCGGCGTTCTCCATCAGCGCTATAACCATGGGCGTTGCGTAAACTCTCAGCTCTCCGCTGCCTACGCTGCACGCGAGCATATCCTCACCGACCACAGCCTCAGACGCGTATACATCTCCGATTTTATAATCCTTCATATTTTTATCTCCTCTATAATTTGTACTTTAACCGCCGTCCGAGCGATTTTAATTGAAAAAACCGCCGAGCGATGATATACTTCTACTTGACTAATTATATCTTATTTACCGAATTTTGAAAAGAGCGTGATCGTTATTTTTAACCTTAGGAATTTATTCGCTAAAAAAGACCTGACCAAACGGCTGAATTTGATAGACGAGCTGCGCGGCGCGGCCATCGTCCTCATGGTAATATATCATCTGTTTTACAGCGCTGCGTTTTTGTTCAATATGAATTGGGGGCTTGCGGCATATGAATTTATGACCCCAATAGAGCCGCTGATAGCAATAACATTTATTTTCCTTGCCGGAGTTTGCTGTTCGCTTTCACACAGCAATTTGCTCCGCGCTCTTCGGCTACTCGCCGTTTCGGTACTGGTCACGCTCGTCACGGTATTCTTCACCCCCGGTAATGAAATCTACTTCGGAGTGCTGCATTTTTTGGCTGTTTCCATGATGCTTTACTCTCTGCTTGAAAGACCGCTTGGCAAGCTGCCGGAGCTTTTAAGCGCCGCCGTATGCCTTGCTCTTTATTTTATACTATGGGGAGTTCCTTACGGCTACCTCGGCTTGGATTTTTTAAGACTATATGAGCTTCCGCGCTTTTTATACGGCTTTGCCCCCGCAGCCTTTCTCGGGTTTCCCTCGGACGGCTTCTTTTCGGCCGACTATTTTCCAATGATCCCGCATTTGTTTTTATTTTTAAGCGGCTGTTTTTTCGGAAGACTCGGACTGAAAAAGGGATTTCCGGATTTTTTGAGACCTCTCAGACTTCGGCCTCTCGCCTTTTTAGGTCGGCACTCTCTCATCATATATGTGCTTCACCAGCCCGTGTTGATCGCCGCTTTGTATCTTATCTCCCTCATACCCGCGTGATTTTTGCTCTGCGGCGCAATAATTTACGGTTATAAAAGCCTTATCAAGCAAAATCTCTTGGGAGAAAAAAGGTTTGCAAGTGGCAAAATCCCTTGCAAACAGAAAACAAATCGCGGCAAGCCGCAAGGCTTTGCCGCGATGTGGCTGGGCTAGCCGGATTCGAACCAGCGAATAACGGAGTCAAAGTCCGTTGCCTTACCGCTTGGCGATAGCCCAGTATATTAAAATATATAAGCTTTAAAAATATGAGGGAAGGGATAGACCCGTTCCCTCATATTTTGGTGACCCATCGGAGATTCGAACTCCGGACACCTTGATTAAAAGTCAAGTGCTCTGCCAACTGAGCTAATGAGTCGTATGGGGTGGATAGTCGGATTCGAACCGACGGTCTCCAGTGCCACAAACTGGCGCTTTAACCAACTAAGCTATACCCACCATATTGCAATATAAAAAGCATTGAGAGAAGCGATGAAACTCGATAGCGTTTCCCTCAGCGCCTTAAGTATTATATATGTTTTGGCGCTGATTGTCAATACCTTTTTGCTATTTTATCACATACATTTTTGCCGTTCTATCTTGTTTATTCTGTGGGCGAAGCTTCAAAGAACTTTATAGCAAAAGCTCCGACATATCGCTTGGAAGCGGAGCCTCAAAGTCGAGGCGTTTATTTAAAATAGGATGGACAAACGAAATGCGGCAGCAGTGCAGCGCCTGACGGCTTATAAGCTCTATTGCGCCGCCGTACATATCATCTCCGGCGAGGGGGTGGCCTATATGCGAAAAATGTACCCTTATCTGGTGAGTGCGGCCGGTATCTAAGCTTATCGAGGCGAGAGTCAGCCCGTTAAAGCTCTTTAGCGGTCTGTAATGCGTGACCGCCCTTACTCCGTCCTCGAACACGCGGCGCTTTATTATGCTGTCGCCTGCGCGGGCTATCGGAGCGTCTATAACGCCCGAAGCATCAAGCTTGCCCTCGCACACGGCCAAATACTCCTTCTCTACGCTTCGTGCGGCAAGCTCGGCGGCATAGGCGTTCTTTGCGGTCAGCACGAGCCCCGAGGTGTCGCGGTCGAGGCGGTTTACTATGCTTACTGAATATAAATCTCCGCACTCGCGCATATATCTCGCTATGCCGTTTAACAGTGTGTCGTTTATGTGTATGTTAGACGTGGGGTGAACGGGGATACCGCTGCCCTTGTTTAAAATCAGATAGTGCTCGTCCTCGTAAACTATGTCAAGCTCTATGTCTGCGGGCTCCGCCGTGCAGCTCGGCTCCGGCAGGAGTATGCGTATATTCTGCCCCGCCCTTATAAAATCAACAGTCCGCATATGCTCGCCGTCGGCCGTTATTCCGAGCTCTCTGCGCTTCGCGCTTCTGATTATCCTCTGCGACACTCCCTTAGTTCTGTGCAAAAAATTTTGGAGGGGCATACCGTCACATTCGGACGGCACGGCGAAATTAAGCTCCGTCGCCGCCTTAACCGAGGACATTATTCTTCACCAAAATCACAAGCACGGCGACTCCGAGCTGAGCTATAAATATCAGCGGTATACCGAGCATAAACTTAAGCTTTGTGGTCTTGTGCCGTATAAGCTGCATTGTGATATACATGGCGACGCTGCCGCCCAAGGCGGCGAGTATGAGCAGGGTTCTCTCCCTTATTCTGCGTCTGTGGCTCAAGGCGCTGTATTTGTCCCAGATTGTGACGATTATGGAAATAAAGCTCATCAGGATTATCCAGCAAATTATTATAAAGAGTATCGGATCCATAGTATTTTAACTTCCTTTCGCGCATAAGTATTTATAAAAAAGCAAAGGATGTGCCGTTGTGAAAAATGAAAGCTATGTCCGCGCCCCGCTAATTATCGCCCTCGCTCTGCTGGTGGGTATAGTCGGCTTCATATGGAAATCGGGAGGAATGGGGGTATATCGCTCAAACGGCAGCACAAGCAGCGCGCCAAATGGTACAAGCGCGTCCGAGCCGTCCGCCAAGGCTGAGGATAATACCGAGCCCGCCGCCTCCACAGTAAAGAGCGACGACAAGGGGAGCAATAGCGGCAACAATAGCAATAGCGATAACAGCAGCAATAATCGCAGCGATGAAATGCTCGCTGTTTGGGTGCCGTATATGTCGCTGAGCGTTGCCGACGACCCCGGAGAGGAGAATTTTAAGAAAAAGTTCGACGGCATAGTCGAAGCCTCGAAAAAGCACGGCATAAACGCCCTTATAGTTCATGTGCGCCCCTGCGGGGATTCAATGTTCCTGTCAGATTACTTCCCGTATTCGCACATTCTCACTGGCGTTCAGGGCGAGGACCCGGGATACGACGCTATGAAGTATATGGTCGACAAGACTCACGAGAGCGGCCTTGAGTTTCACGCGTGGATAAATCCGTTGAGGATAAAGGTCAGCGAAACGCCGCCCGAGCTGTCGGATTACAGTCCTTACAGCATTTGGCAGAACGACGCAGACGAAAGCAACGACCGCTACACCATGGAGTACGACGGCGGGATATACTTAAATCCCGCTTATCCCGAGGTCAGGGAGTATATAATCGGCTCGATAAAGGAGATAGTTTCGAGATACGACGTGGACGGGATACATTTTGACGACTACTTTTACACCGACAGCGGTGAGGATTACGACCGCGAGGAATACGAGAGCTATTTAAGCGAGCACGATGGCGAGCCGGACGACTCGGTTATGAGCCAGCTCGAATGGCGTACTGCGAATATAAACTCTCTCATAAGCGGCGTTTACAGCGCCATAAAGGCTGAAAACAGCGATGTAGTATTCGGCATATCGCCCCAGGGCAACATAGAAAACGACCTCGCCATGGGAGCCGACGTGTACTCCTGGGGCAGCGTAGAGGGATATTGCGACTACCTTTGCCCGCAGAATTACTTTAACAACGAAAACAGCGTTTTGCCCTATAACAAGGCCGTCGACGACTGGAGAGAGCTTGTCACCTCAGACAAGGTGAAGCTCTACATAGGCCTTGGTCTTTACAAGGCGGGCAGCGACGAGGACGATGGCACATGGCTTGAGCGCGACGACAACATCAAGACTCAGTTTGAGTACGGTCGAAGCAAGAACGTCGACGGCTTTATGCTCTATTCCTTCGACTATCTCGAAAACGAGCAAAGCGCCAAGGAGATGGAGAAGCTTATGAAGTATCTAAATTCTTAAAGCGCTATGCTTTGAGCCGCGCCTCCGCGTTCAAAGCGGCGGAAAATTAAATGATCGAAGCAGCCTTAAAGAATATCGCCTCGGCACCCCTGCCCCATTAGCTCGTTGAGCCTTACGTCGAGCAGCTTATTTGAAATATCCTCATCGGTTTCGACATAGACCTGAGTGTAATTTTTGGTGTAGCCCTCGAAAAGCCCGTCGCGGCGGCGGGTTTCAAACAAAACCGGCTCTACCCGCCCGAGCTGGGTATGCAGAAAGCTCTGTCTGAGCCTTTCGGTTTCCTCTATCATTATTTTTGAGCGCCTGTCCTTCTCGCTCTTATCCACCTGATTTTCCGCTCTGTCGGCCACCGTTCCGGGCCGCCTTGAATAGGCGAAGGTGTGCACCCTCGCAAAGCCGACTCTTTTTATAAATTCGAGCGAGAGCGAAAACTCCTCCTCGCTCTCGCCGGGGAAGCCGACCATAACGTCCGTGGTTATCGAACAGTTATCGAAGTGTCTTCGCAGGTTATCGACTATCGTCATATACTCCTCAGAGCTGTAGTGACGGTTCATTCTTTTCAATGTTTGGTCGCAGCCGCTTTGCAGCGAGAGGTGAAACTGCGGGCAGAGCTTTGGCTGAAGCGACAGCCTCTTTATCGTTTCCGGGTCCATTCTTTCGGGCTCGAGAGAGCCGAGCCTTACGCGTTCTATTCCCTTTACCGAGCAGGCCGCCTCCACCGCGTCGGCTATATTTATATCTCCGATATCGTTGCCGTATGCCGAGAGATTTATCCCGACTAAGACGGCCTCGCGGTAGCCGCCGGCTGAGAGAGCCTTAAGCTCGGCTTTGATATCCGATAGCGGCTTTGAGCGCACCCTGCCTCTAGCGTAGGGTATTATGCAGTAAGAGCAAAAGCGATTGCAGCCGTCCTCTATCTTGACAAAGGCTCTCGTTCTCTCGCTGAAGCCGTTTATACTCATGCTCTCAAAGGCCGCTCCGTCCTCGTGCGGATTTATTCTCACGAGCCTTTTGCGCTCGCTTATATACTCGTTTATCAGGGGGACAAGGTCTTGTCTGCGCTTGTTGCCTGTGATTATATCGGCGCTCATAAGATTTTCAAGCTCCTTTGGGAATGCCTGCGGCATACAGCCCGTGAGCACCGTTACACAGTCGGGGTTTTCTCTCTTTATCCTCCTCATCAGCTTGAACGCCTTGCTGTCGCTCACCGAGGTGACCGTGCAGGAATTGACTATCACTATATCGGCCTTGGCATATTCGGGCTCATATTTAAAGCCTGCTCTCGTCATATTTTCGCTCATTATCTGGCTTTCATATTGATTGACCTTACAGCCCAA
The DNA here is from genome assembly GCA_947632045.1 of uncultured Clostridia bacterium. GTDB lineage: Bacteria > Bacillota > Clostridia > Oscillospirales > Acutalibacteraceae > UBA7067. The sequence continues at coordinate 33,103 of CANRNQ010000014.1, read as the reverse complement.
GGTTATAATTGAAAATTTCATTTGAACGACCTTTCTTATACTTGAATAAAATATTACTGCCTCTCGTTTTGTTAGGAGGATCACACTGCGTCTTAATGGAAATTTAAGTCTTAGCCGGTTGTAATATTTGGCAATAATAAATGTTGCAAAATAGCGCATTTTTTGGATAAAACTGAAAATTTATTTTACCGATTGAATTTTGAATTTAAGAGTGCTAAAATATAATCAAAATTAAATACTTCGGAGGGAGTCTTATGTACTCGAAAATGATTGCTATTCCTGACTTGGAAGCTGCAAAAAAATTCGTTAACATCACAAACAAATTCAGAGACGCCACTATGAAGATTACTAGCGGCTATTATGTGATCGACCCGCGTTCGATCATGGGCGTGCTCAGTCTTGAGCTTAACAAGCCTTTTCAATTTGAAGCCTGTGACAATGTTCCGACCGAGCTCATTGATGAGATTTCTCAGTTCGAGGTTTCGGCTGTCTGACTATTGCCTTACAGCGCGTCAACAATTATTATAAATTTGAGCATTAAAAAAGTCAATACAAAGGGGTTTGGGGGCGCAGTCCCCCAAGCCCCTTTGTTTATTTGGGGCTGCGCCTCATATTTTTTGCGCCTGCGGCGCACAGCCGCAGCCACGTCGACTTGCGCCGGCATGGCTGCTACTTTTTATGTAAGTTTTCATTTAAGGGGCTTGCGCCCCTTAAAATTCCCTTTTTCGCTCAAAGGATTTTACTTGATAAAGCTCTAACACCCGTAAATCAGCTTTGTCGCATAAAGCGGAGCTAAAAATAATTTTGGGATAGAAAAGGTGGAGGTGCAGGAGGAGCGAAGCTCCTCCTGCAAATAAAAAAATATAAAGTAGCAGCCGTGCCGCTGAAGGCGGCGTGGCTGCGGTCGGCGAGAAAATAATTTTATTTGGGGCTGCGCCTCATATTTTTTGCGCCTGCGGCGCGAGTCGGTAAAGCTGCTGTAGAGAAGAAATATAACTAAAACAAAAATAATATTTTAAGCGATGGACAATATGCCGACTATATGCTTTTGTATCATGATAGCGTCGGATATGGATATAGCCCCGTTTTTATCGACGTCGGCGAGCCTAAAAACATCGCCCTCGAGCGTGATTATGCCTACTATATGCTTTTGCACCATAATTGCGTCAGCTATGCTTATTTCGCCGTTGCCGTCTATGTCGCCGAGCATTGGAACAAAGGGGTACTCTATCGGGAGCTCTATTATAGTGCCGGAGCCCGCCGCATCTGCCCTTAATTCCGCGTAGAATTTTTCGCCGTCGCCTACAAAGCCGTAAATATAGCCGTTTGACGTATCGTTAAGAGTGTAAACTCTCTCATTTCCGCTGCCATCGAGGCCTATCGAATTTACCCCTGTTGGGAGAGAATAGTATATTCTGTCCCCGACAAGCTCAAGGCGGCTGTAGTTTCCGAGATAATAATAGATGTTGCTGTTTAAGACGTACCAGCGCGCATCGTCGAGGGAGGACGGTATTTTGCTCACTTCATTTGTTTTGTAATTGCGCCTTGCAAGATATGCTCTTTTTGAGTCAGGGTCATATGCCGCATATATCATATCGTCGCCCGAAATGATTATATTGGATTCTATTTTATCCCAAAATCTGCCCTCGTATGAAACGTCGGACACCTCCATATTTGTAGTCCAATTTTCGTGATCGATCGATATTTCAGCGTCGGTGCACAAAAAGCTGCTGTGCTCTACCCTGCCCCTTAAATCCGCGATAGGGTCGTCAAAGGTTACGTCGGTGTGGTATGACTTCCCTCCGACGGTGATAACATTCCAAATGTGATTCATCGTTTCGCTCGAAGCAAAGCCGCAGGGAATAGAGAGCCTTTTAAGTATAGCCTTATACGCCATACTGTAGCCCTGACAAACGGCGCGCTTGCCGACTAAACAGCCGTAAGCCGTGTATACCTCGGGCATATTTGCTCCCGAATTTAAAGCCTTGGTCGCGTATTCGCAGTGAGTCGCCAAATAGTCGTGGACATACAGCGCGCGCTTGAAGTCGTCGTCGTATTTTTCGGCATCGGCTACTATTTCATCCATCGCGACGTTAAACTGTGGTATGTAATTATCGCTCTCGGCCTTTGTGAAGATATAATCGGGTTTAACCTTAGTCATATCGCCCGTCGAACTATTATAGCTATAGCTACAGCCGAAGCCGCCGCTGTATTGTATAAGCTCAGGGTATTCGTAACGGATATAATCCATTATGCCTTTGACCTCTTCAAAAGGGATTTCGGAATTGGCAATAGTTATTGTCTCTTCGAAATTTGATATGCCGTCGACGATTTTTTCTATCATCTCCTGATTTTGAGCGTCTCCGCTTATATTCTGAGAATATGCGGAGATAAGCTCGCTTGAAGAAATTCGAGCCGGATCCTTGCTTACGGCGATGAAAGCAGGGCTGTCGCTTTGATGGGCTGAGACGCTCGATATCGCGCCAAGCGAAAGGGTCAAGGCGCAGGCGGCGCAGATGAGCTTTTTCATTGTTTTTTTCATTAGTCATCACCTCGTTAATAATACAAACATAAGCAGATGAAAATTATGGAATAAAATAAAGCGGCAACAGCAAAAGCCGTCGCCGCTTGATAGCTTAAATATTATTCGGCAGACTCAGGAGCAGCCTCTTCTGCCGGAGCGGCTTCCTCAACCGGAGCAGCCTCCTCAGCGGGAGCTTCAGCCGCTATATTTTCGGTGGAGGCAACGACCTCGTCCTCCTGCACCGACTGCTGAGCCTTTTCCTCCTCAAGGAGCGCTCTCATAGAAAGGCTTACTCTCTTCTTTTCAAAGTCGATAGCGGTGATCCTCGCCTTTACCATCTGGCCGATAGAAAGCTCGTCCTGCGGCTTTTCTATTCTGCGGTCTGCAATTTGCGATATGTGAATAAGTCCGTCGATGCCCGGGAGTATGCGCGCAAACGCGCCGAAGGATACCATTCCCACGATCTGCACGTCTACATCGGTTCCGACCGGATAATCTCTCTTGAGGATCTCCCACGGGTTATCCTCGCTCTTTTTATAGCCAAGGGAAATATTGCCCTTTTCGGTATCTATATCCTTAACGTAAACCTCAACCGTATCGCCTACGTTTACCACCTCGGAGGGATGCTTGATCCTGCTCCAGGAAAGCTCGCTGATGTGTATCATACCGTCGACCCCGCCGATGTCTACAAAGGCTCCGTATGAGGTGAGCGACTTGACTACGCCGGTGTAAACCTTGCCTACCTCGCAGTTTTTCCAGAACTCCTCTTTGATCTTGTCGTTTTCCTCCTTGAGGACAGACTTGATGGAGCCGACCGCTCTTCTTCTTCTCTCGTCTATATCTATAATTCTGAATTTAACTTCCTTTTTAAGAAGCTCGTCGAGCGAATCGTTCCTTGAGAGGGTCGCCTGCGACGCCGGAACGAATATCTTCATTCCGTTTGAGGCAACGAGCACGCCGCCCTTTATCACGTCGGTAACCACGCCGTCTAAGATCTCGTTAGACTCGGACGCTGCGGCGATGGTGTCCCAGCCCTTTAAAGCGTCTACGCGCTTCTTTGAGAGCATTATAACGCCCTCTTGGTCGTTGGTGCGCATGATGAGCAAATCGAGCTTGTCGCCGACCTTGACGAGATCCTCGAGCCTTGCGTTAGGATCGTTTGTGAACTCGTCGATCTTGATGATGCCCGACTGCTTCCTGCCGACGTCAACCAAAACCTCGTTAGGCGCCACGCTCAGAACTATGCCCTGTACCCTCCCATCTGTATTTAAACTTTTGAGATTCTCCTCGAGCATCTCCGCAAAGTTTCCTTCACTGTTTTCAACGTTTGTTTCACTGGAATTGTTTAAAATCTCCGTCATATTATCCAGTACCTCCTTTATTATCCTTGCCGGAGCAGACGCGCCGGCAGTTACACCGATATTATTGGCCTTTAAAACCATTTGCGGCGGAACATCGTCCTTAGTTTGCGCGAGGATCGTGTTAGCACAGTTGTCGCTGCAAATGCCGTAGAGCTTGCAGGTATTCGAGCTGCCGCGGTCGCCGATGACGACCATGAAGTCGGAGCTCATCGAAAGCTGCGCCGCCTCTGTTTGTCTATCAGTTGTAGCATTACATATTGTACCAAAAAAATTTGAATTTGTATATACCTTTTTTATCGTTTTTAAACATTTTTCCCATAAATTTATGTCAAAAGTCGTTTGAGCCACCACAGAGAGGGGTTTATTTTTCAATAAAGGAAATTTAATCGCCAGTTCCTCTATCTCCTCGGGCGATTTTGCGGTGTAATTTTCGCCGCAGCAGTGATTTTTTATCCCTATGACCTCGGGGTGGTTTTCGTCGCCGACTATCAAAATCACATCTCCGAGCAGCGAACGCTCGCGCACGGTGCGGTGTATTTTAGCGACAAAGGGGCAGGTCGCGTCAACGTATTTAAGCCCGAGCCTCTTTATCTCGTCATAGACGTTTTGCCCGACCCCGTGGCTTCTTATCACCACGGTTTCGTCGGGGCGAACCTCTGTCGGGGAGCTTACTATGCGCACTCCCCTTTCGGAAAGCTCGTTTACCATCTGGGTGTTGTGTATTATCGGGCCGAGGGTGCATACCCTCTCGCCGTCGTTTACGAGCTTCCACACTATGTCAACCGCTCGGTTTACTCCAAAGCAGAAGCCCGCCGTCTTTGCAAGTTTTATCCTTGTCAAGCTCTCACCTCAAAATCTGTCCCTTTCCCTCAGCGCCGCTATTTTGTCATAAAGCAGCCGAGTGGCCTCTCTGAGCTCCTTGCCGGAGCCGCTCGTCACTCCAAGCTCGTCGCAGGTCACGGGGTCGCCGTAGCTTATTTTGACCTTGCCGAACATCTTCACTCTGCCGCCCTTTGCCGTTATACAGCAGGGCACTATCGGCACTCCGCATTGGTGGGCTATCATAACGGCTCCGGCTCGCATTTTCAGCAGCTCACCGTTCAGGCTGCGCTTTCCCTCGGGGAAAATGCCCATGATCCTGCCCTCTGCGAGCAGTCTTTGCGCGTTGCCTATCGCCTGAGTGTCGCCCGTGCCGCCGCGGTGTACGGGAAAGGCTCCGAGCGAGCGTATGAGCGCGGAGAAAAATTTGTTTTTAAAAAGCTCCTCCTTCGCCATGAAATATATCATTCGCCTCTGCCCTATGCTCAAAAGCACGGGGTCGGTATATGACTGGTGATTGCAGGCGACGATATACGCCCCCTCGTCGGGGATATTGTTTCCGTTGTTTATCTCATAGCGATAAAGCAGTTTAAATAGCGGCACGCAGACCACCCGCGCCAGCTTATGGATAAACGGCTTCTTTTCCTTCATTTAAATACCTCTCAGCTTATATTTTTATTCCTGTCCTTTCGGCGATGACCGATATTATCTTATCAGCCGACTGCTCGAGGTCGAGCTCGGTGGTATCTATCAATATGCTGTCGTCGGCGGGCTTCAGCGGGGCCGTTTCGCGGTGAGAGTCCTGATAATCCCTCTTTATTATCATTTGCAGAACCTCGTCGTAATCGACCGCCTCTCCCTTTTCCTCAAGGTCGCGCAGTCTTCTTCTTGCCCGACATTCCGGCGAGGCGGTGAGGAATATCTTCACGTCCGCGTTTGGCAGTACGACCGTGCCTATATCTCTGCCGTCCATTATCACGTTATTGCTTTTTGCCATGTCGCGCTGCATATCGAGCAGGTGCTCCCTTACGCGCGGTATGGCCGATATTTCAGACGCGGCGGCTCCCATCTCGGAGCTTCTTATCTTCTCCGAAACGTCCTCTCCGTTTAAGAGCACTCTCTGCTCAGAGCTGCTGTATTTAAGCTCGACTCTGCTGCTTTGCAGGAGCTTTTCAAGCTGAGAATCGTCGTGTATATCCGCTTTGCTTTCCGCCCCGGCAAGGCCTAGTGTGCGGTAAAGCGCGCCGGTGTCAACGTATATAAAGTTCAGCTTCTTTGCCGCTAACTTTGCTATTGTGCTTTTGCCCGCTCCTGCGGGCCCGTCTATTGCGACTGAAATCATTTATTTTCCTCCCGTATTAAAGCCTCGGCGCTGCTTTTTCCCGCGAGCGCCCCCGTTGAAAAGGCTATTTGAAGATTATAGCCGCCCGTATAGGCGTCAACGTCTATCACCTCTCCGGCAAAATAAAGCCCCTTTGTGAGCTTTGATTCCATTGTGGCGGGGTTTATCTCCTTTATGCTCACGCCGCCCGAGGTGATTATCGCCTCCTCTATCGGTCTGAACGACGAGGGGGCTAATTCGATGCTTTTTATGAGCTCCGCAAGCGAGCGTCTCTGCTCCCTTGTTATTGCGTTGCACTTTTCGTGTGCGTCTATGCCGGACATATCTATTATAACCGGTATGAGCTTTGAGGGCAAAAGCTTGCCGAGCGAGTTTGAAAAGTCCCTGTTTTTAAATTCCCCGAGGTCGCGCAGTATGCGCTTGTCGAGCATTTCAATGTCGAGGGCGGGCTTTAAATCTATTTTTAAGCGGTAGTCCGTCACCGCGCCCTTTTTCATATGAGATGAGGCGCTTAAAACAAGAGGACCGCTCACGCCGAAATGCGTAAACAGCATTTCCCCGAGCTCGGAATACACGGGCTTTTTCCCGTCCTTGTAATATACTGACAGAGTGACGTTTTTCAGCGAAAGCCCTTGCAGTCTGCGGCAAATATCGCCGCCGCACTCGATTGGGACAAGAGAGGGCTTTATCTCGGTCACGCTGTGCCCCGCCTGCCTTGCGAGCAGATAGCCGTCGCCCGTCGAGCCTGTCAGCGGGTACGACGCGCCGCCTGCGGCTATTATAACGGCTCCGGCGTTTATAACCTCGCCGCCGTTTAAGCGAACGCCGACCACCGCTCCGTTTTCGATTATAAGCTCCTGTGCGCGCCTTTCGCATAGCAGTTCACAGCCTGCGCGCCTTACAGCACCCAAAAGCGCGTCCGCTATATCAGAGGCCTTGTCAGAGCAGGGAAAGACGCGGTTCCCGCGCTCGGTTTTCAGCCTGACTCCACAGCCTTCAAAAAATGCCATGGTATCCTCGGGCGCGAAGAAATTCAGCGCGCTGTATAAAAATCTCCCGTTTGTCGGAGTCTTTGAAATCACGTTATCGGGCGTGGAGTTGTTTGTGACGTTGCACCTGCCCTTGCCCGTTATCATAACCTTGCGGCAGGGCTTTTTGTTTTTCTCTATAACGACCGCCCGCGCTCCGCTTTTTGCCGCCGTTAGCGCCGCCATCATTCCCGCCGCTCCGCTGCCTATTACGGCTATACCTTTCACTTTTTATCCTCGTTTTCGTCGCGGCTCCTCACTATTTCGGAGGTTTTCGCGTATACGTCGTATTTGTCCCAGAACGCCTCGAGCCGCTGGAAGGTCTGCTCGACGCTGTTTTTCTTTTCGAGCACCGTCGCGACTATCAGCGCGTTGATAAGGCTGAGCGGCGCTACGAGGGAATCTACTATCGAGGCCATATCGCTGCTTGCCAAAAGGACATAGTCGGCAGGCTCGACGAGCGGCGAGATGAGGCTGTCCGTTATCGCTATTACCGAGGCCTTTCTGTCGGAGGCAAATTTCATGCCCTCAACCGCCGTCTTTGAATAGCGCGGAAAGCTGATCCCTATTATAACGTCGTTCTCGTTTATATGCAGGAGCTTTTCGTATATTTCGATTTTGCTCGTCGTGCTGACCACCCTGACGTTTCCGAATATCAAATCAAAGTAGTAGCCGAGGAAGTTTGCAAGCGCGGACGAGCTGCGCACTGCGAAAATATATATGTTCTTCGCCTCAACTATTGCCTTTACCGCCGCGTTAAAATCCTCGTGCGATATTTCGTCTATGGTGCGCTTTATCTTCTCTATATCCTGATTTAAAACGCTGCCGAGAATGTCGTCGTCGCCGAAGCGCGTGCTTGTTACCTCTATTCTCTGCACAGACGTGAGCTTGTCCTTTATCAGCTCCTGCATCGCCTTTTGCAGCTTTGGGTAGCCGTCGTAGCCTATCTCGACGGCAAAGCGCACCACGGTGGATTCGCTCACGCCGACCGTTTCGCCGAGCTTTGAGGCGGTCATGAACGCCGCCTTGTCGTAGTGCTCCTCGATATACTGCGCTATCCTCTTTTGTCCCTTGGAAAGCTTACCGCGCATTTTTTCTATTTTTTCAAATAAATGCTCCATTTTATCCTACCTTTCAACTTTATGACAAGCTCCCGTACACCTTCACTTATATTAATTGTAATACTAATTTGAATTAAAATCAAGCAAAAATAATAAAGCCGCCCGCATTTGATTTTCACTTGATTTTATAGTGCGGTGCGTTGTAAAATAATCATATTGAGCGTTGACAGCTATACTTTTTATATGATATCATGTCAGCGTAGTAAAGCGCGGAGGGCGACAGAGTATGATAGGTATTATAGATTACGGAGCCGGAAATTTGCAGAGCGTTTTTAAGGCTCTTAAATTCATAGGCTCCGATTGTAAAATCGTGGACAGCAAGAGCGAGCTTTTCGGCTGCGACGGCGCGATTCTTCCGGGCGTGGGCTCGTTTGCCGACGCTATGGACTGCATGAATAAAAGCGGCCTTGTGGAGGCTGTTCGCGATTACGCCGCGGGCGGCAACCCGTTCCTCGGCATCTGCCTCGGACTTCAGCTTCTCTTTCCGGAAAGTGAGGAAAGCCCCGGTGCTCGCGGCTTATCCATTCTTGAGGGCAGCATTAAAAGGATACCAAATTCCGGCGGCAGGCTCAAAATACCGCACATGGGCTGGAACTCTATCAGCATAAAAAAGCAGGACGGCATTTTCAGGGACATTCCCGACGAGAGCTACGTCTACTTCGTCCACTCATATTATCTTACCGCGAGCGACGAGTCGATTGTTGCCGCAACGACGCAGTACGGCGCTGAAATTCACGCCGCCGTGGAGCGCGGGAACATTATTGCCACTCAGTTCCACCCGGAAAAGAGCGGCGGGGTCGGGCTTAAAATGCTTAAAAACTTTGCCGCAATGACGGAATGATTTTCGCGCGGCTCGCTTTTAATCACACATAAATCAAAGAGGTTTTAAATATGTACGCAAAAAGAATTATCCCCTGCCTTGACGTTAAGGACGGCAGAGTAGTAAAGGGCACGAGCTTTGTAAATTTGAGGGACGCGGGCGACCCCGTTGAGGCCGCGATAGAGTACGACCGGCAGGGCGCGGATGAGCTTGTTTTCCTCGACATAACCGCCTCGAGCGATTCGCGCGCCATTGTGACCGACATGGTGAGCGCGGTTGCGAACAGTATTTTTATTCCGTTTACGGTCGGCGGCGGCATCAGGACCGTGGACGATTTCACGGACATACTCAGAGCCGGAGCCGACAAGGTGTCGGTAAATTCCGCCGCCGTTAAAAATCCCGATATTTTAAACGAGGCTTCGTACAAATTCGGCAGTCAGTGCGTGGTGTGCGCCATTGACGCTAAGAGAAGCGGAGGCGGCTGGGAGGTATACATCAACGGCGGCAGGACTCCCGTCGGCATGGACGCTGTGAAGTGGGCGATTGAGGCTGAAAAGAGGGGCGCGGGAGAGATACTGCTGACGAGCATGGACTGCGACGGTCAGAAGCAGGGGTATGACCTTGAGCTGACCCGCGCCGTATCGGACAGCGTGGGGATCCCCGTTATCGCGTCGGGCGGCGCGGGGGCTCTCGAGCACTTTTACGAGGCGTTTACGCTCGGCAGCGCTGACGCAGTGCTTGCCGCTTCCCTCTTTCATTTTGGGGAGATACCTATTCCGGAGCTTAAAAAGTATCTCGACGGTAAGGGTATTCCCGTGAGGAAGTAATCATTGTTGATTGCTTAATTGTTAAAAATTAATTGTTGAAAAAGCTGCGCCCCTTGACCCGCGTTCGCGTTTGGTCAGGGGCGGTTTTTATTTGTGTTTTTGTTTTGTGGGTTATAGTTCGTTTGGTTTTTACCGGCTGCCGCGTTCGCCGGTTTTACTCCGTTTTTGACGGTGGGTGGGGTTCGGGCGGCGACCAGCGCGGCGCAGCCGCGCGGAAAACGCGGCGAGTATGTGTGGGTGGCAAAGCCGGCTCGCCCGCCGACGGCTTTTGAGCGGTATCGAAGCCGACTGCCCCGCCCCCGCCGCGTTTTCGGCAAATTTCCGCCGGAGGCGGAAATTTGCGGGGTCGCCGCCCGAACCGCCCATCTCCCGCTCAAAGCAGTCGAGAGCCACCGCGCGGCATCCTGACCCTCGGCGCGCTACAAAACAAGCAGCACAGAATAATATAACCGCCTAAAAATATTACAGCCCTTGTAAAGACTCTCCCTCAGCCTCTCCGCATACCCGAGCATGATCGCTACCTCACGGTCGCTCGCCTCGTGGCGGCTGAATCTCGCCTTTGCCCCTATGTCGGATATATCGTCGGGTATTTTCTCCCCGGTGCGCTTTGCACAGCGCGCAATATATCTGTAAATATAAATCGCTCTGCCGTTTCTGTCGCCGCTATAAAACCGCCTTTTTCTCAGCCGCCTTATTATCAGTACCCTGAGCGCGGCTGTCGCCGCCAATGCCGCGATAGCAACAACAATAAAAACTATCAACCCGAAGTCAAAGCCGCCGCTATTCTCCTCGACGGGCTTATCTTCATCACCCGTATCCTCGCTCGCCTTAGTCGGCGGTTCGGTCGGCTCGTCGTCATCGGGTACGGACTCCGGTATCTCGTCGGCGTAGGCGTGGTAATCGTCCAAATCTATCGGGGTCGGCTCGAACGGCACCCAGCCGTAATTCTCGAAGTAACACTCTACCCAGGCGTGGGCGTTGTCGGAGGTCACGGTGACGTATTCCTCGTCGGGAAGGCTCTCAACGCAGTAGCCCGTGACATACCGCGCCGGTATGCCGTAAGCCCTGAGCATCATGCAGGCGGCGGTCGCAAAGTGTACGCAGTAGCCCGTGTCGCTCTCGGTGAGCAGCCAGCTCGCTATATCCTCTCCCGCCGGCACTCTCGGCGTGTCGAGGGAATACTCGGCGCTCGAGGAAACAAAGTCTATTATCTTCTCGATCAGCCGCTCCTCGGACATATATCCCTTCTCATCGTCAAAGCCGCCGATTTCGCGCAGCCTTTGCGCAAGCTCGTCCGAGATCTGAAGATAATTATTATTGACAAATTCATTATATCTACCGTAATAATCCTCGTTTTCAGAGGATTCATATTCGCCCGCAAATTCGTCCTCGCTCCAGTAATACTCGTTCTCGCCCGAGTAGCTCACAAACGACTCGTAGCCATAGGGTATCTCCTGCATATAAAACGACCTGTCGTGAAGATCGTTGAAGATGCATATATCGGCGAGGGGTATCATTCCGGCGGGCGTTTTCGTGAGGTAATAGGGAGTATATACGAGCTCCTCGGTATCCCTTGTGACGATTTTAATCGTATCCTCATCTCCCGCGACCTGAGTCATTGAAAACACATCGATCCCGCTCGGAAATGAAGCGAGCTGTTTATTTGTCAGCACCGACCATTTGTTGTTCTCATAATTTGCATAAGCCGTGCCGCGCAGGTATATGGCGCCGGTGTTTTCGGGGTAGATTTGCATCACAAGCTCGTGGGTTTGCTTTAAATTTCCCGCCAAGCTCAAATCCTCAACGCTTTTCAGCCTGTCGCGCTTGTCCTGAGCCCTGCGTATGAGGTCTAAGTTGTCGCCGTTCAGCGCGCCCATACCGGTTCGGGCGCGGAAGTCTATCAAAAGCTCGTCCTGCCACTCGCCGCGCTCAAAGCTATCGGCGGGGTTGAAAAAATAAACGCCGACAAGTATTCCGATAATCACGAGGAAGGCCGCCGCAGACATAAGTCCGTTTCGCTTTATGCTCTGCCGCTGTAGGGAGGAAACGGTAATGAGAGTTGACGACGACGCTATGACTATAAAAAGCGGCGCAAGCGCCGGACAGGTATTTACAAGTATAAAGCAGGGCACGGTAAAAAGCACCGAGAGAAAAACCGCTGCATAAGCGGCTCTTGCTCTCAAGACGAGCAGAGTCGATATAAATATCAAAAATATCTCCAAGAGGACAAACAGCAGCGTAGCGTCCGAGGCCGCCTTGCCGCCGAGGCTTATCCCTTCGGGCAGAGGAAGATAAAGCGAATACTCCTTTAAAACGGAATTTATCGCATATTCAAGCTGGCTGAGCAGCGCCGACATTTCGATAATAACGAAGCAGATATAAGCGGCTATCGCGGCGAGGCAGGCCGCAAAGAAGGTTCTAAAGCGCTTTATCAGCACGCAGGCAGCCGAGAACAGCGCTGTAAATATTCCCGAGCAGACAAAGAGAATCGTTAAGTCTACGTTTATATCAAAGGATGAAGCAAGACACCATAGCGCGCAGGGCGCAAGCAGGGCTATCAAAACGGCGTCCGCAATATTGACGGAGTTGTTCTTCACTGCTCTGACACCTCCTCGCGCTCAGGCAGTATGGAGTAGACCGCCGCGTCCTTAAATAATTCCTCAGCAGCAAAGCCGGAGGGCGAATACACCGAAAGCAGAAAGCTCTCAAGCTCTTTATCACTCTTTATTTTTTCAAGGCTCCCGCCTCGCGGTTCAAACGCATAAAAGCTGCGGCCGCCCGCCAAAAGCGTTTGCGCGACATATAAAAACCGCGCGAGGATAAAGTCGTTTTCTTCCGCCTCGTCCGACAGCACGAGCTTTATGACAAGCCTTTTATATATAGGCTCGCTCGGATCTTTAACTATAAGGTCGTCGCGGCTCGACGAGAGCTTCCAGTGTATAGCCTTGAGGCTGTCGCCGACGCGGTACTGCCGCAGCTCGTAGTCGTCTGAGAAGCCGCCGTTTTTCGGGTTGTATCCGATTATTATTGATGCGCTGTCGCCTGGAAGTATCGAGGGGCGTTCAGGAGTAGGCATTACGGGCGCGCTGCCTTTAAATTTCAACCTCACCGGCAAAAAGAATATGCCCGTAAAGTCATACACCCTGCCGTACTGTGCGCTTATTTCGATATTGCCGCAATTTATCCCCATCTCGGGCGTGCTCACGATGACGGGGCGGGATATCCTCCCGCTGTACTTCAATACTATTTTTCTTTTTGTGTCGGCAAACTCGTTGACGGCCTTAAATTTCACCTTCAAAAAAGGGCATATGAGCGCCTTGCCGTTTCTGCCCCTTATGCCGATGTGGAAAGGGTCGAACAGTTTGAGGGAGGTATCGCAAAAGGCGTTTATACCTCTGATTGCCGTTTGCAGCATAAACGGCAGGCTTATGAGCAGCGAAGCTATCGGTATGCAGATTATCGCTATAAACAAAAACCACGAGAACCACGCATAATACAGCACGCTGAACGCAAACCCCGCCGCTATTAAAATAATATATATTATAATATTCTTCAGCATTTTTAAATCCTCGGCGGCCTTATACATTCGAGCACCGCTGTCAGCACATTTTCAACGCTCTTATTTTGAGCCGCCGCCTCTGAGCTCGGAATTATTCTATGATTTATAGTGCTTATGAAAACGGCCCTTACGTCCTTTGGCGACACAAAATCTCTGCCCGAGGCGTAGGCGAAGGCCTTTGACATAGCCGCGAGAGAAATGGTCGCTCTCGGGCTTGCGCCTCTGCGTATAAGGCTTATATTTCTCGTCTTTGAAATTAGGGCTACTATATATTTTGCTATCTCGTCGTGCATAAACACTTTTGAGGCTTCGTTTTGCATCTCGACGAGTCTTTCGCGCGTTACTATACATTTAACGCTTTCGAGCGGGTCGCGCGAGGCTCTGTTCATGAGCATTTTCAACTCGGAGTCGCTGTCCGGATAGCCCATTGATATTCTGACTGTAAATCTGTCCGTTTGAGAGTCCGGCAAGAGCTGTGTGCCCGAGGCCCCGACAGGGTTTTGAGTCGCTATGACGCAGAAGGGCTGCTCAAGCTTATAAGACCTGCCCTCGACCGTTACCTGCCTTTCCTCCATCGCTTCGAGCAGCGCCGCCTGGGTTCTGCTTGAGGTTCTGTTCAGCTCGTCCGCAAGAAAGAGGTTGCAGAATATCGCACCCTTTTTATATTTCATCTTTCCGCTTTCCTTATCGTAGATGACAAAGCCCGTTATATCCGACGGCAGCGTATCCGGCGTGAACTGCACGCGGCCGTATTCGAGCCCGAGCGCCCTTGAAAACGCGAGCGCCATAGTCGTTTTGCCCACCCCGGGGATATCCTCTATGAGTATATTTCCGTTTGTCAATATAGCCAAAAGGGTGGTGACTATTTCGTTGTCCTTGCCGTTTACAGCCTTTTTTACCTCGTTTATTACAGCGTTAAATTCATTCATAATTTCACCTGAAGCATTTATAAATTATTTTGCAAATTGATTATAATACATAATGCGGGCTTTTACAACAGAAAAAGAAATTTTAACAATTGAGCTCTTTTTAGGCTTAATGCGCCAGAGGTGCGAGGCACAAGCTCAGTTCATGCCCTCCGTTCCAAGCTGCGAAAACAATCTTCTCATCTCAGCCTTAAGACTCCTACATTCCGGATTGTCAAGCCCGCCGGGCAGCGCCGCTATCTCCTCGGCGGCATTTTGAGCAAGCTTGAGCGCGTCCATATCGGCAAGGTCGGCTATGTGCATCTCGGGCAGGCCGTGCTGGCGCGAACCGAAGAAGTCCCCCGGCCCCCTTAGCTTCAGATCCATGTCGGCTATCTCAAAGCCGTTGTTCGTCCTACACATAGTTTTAAGCCTCTTAAGCGTTTCGTCGCCGTGAGCGTCGCTTATCAAAAAGCAGTAGGAGCGTTCGCTCCCCCTGCCGACCCTGCCCCTTAGCTGGTGCAGCTGTGAAAGCCCAAATCTTTCGGCGTTTTCAACAGCCATAATGACCGCGTTCGGAACGTCTACGCCCACCTCTATCACCGTGGTCGAAACGAGAAGCTGTATCCTGCCCGCGACAAAATCGCGCATTACGTCGTCCTTCTCCCTCTGCTTCATCTTGCCGTGCAGCAGTCCGATGGAATAATTGCGAAACGCGCCGGCCCGTATTTTTTCATAGTACTCGGTCGCCGAGGCTATGTTAAGCTCGTTTTCCTCAACGGTCGGACAAACTATATACGCCTGCCGCCCTTCGTCAAGATGATCCTTGATGAAGCCAAACATCGCGAGGCGCTTTTTTGAGTTTATCAAAAACGTCGAAACCCTCTGCCTTCCCGGGGGCAGCTCGTCTATTATCGAAACGTCGAGGTCGCCGTAAATTATCAGCGCCAAGGTGCGCGGTATCGGCGTTGCGGACATGACGAGGGTGTGCGGCTTATCGCCCTTTGACATGAGCTTTGCGCGCTGACGCACGCCGAAGCGGTGCTGTTCGTCGGTCACGGCAAGTCCGAGTGATTTAAACTCCACCCCGTCGGATATTATCGCGTTGGTGCCTATCAGCAGATCTATCTCTCCGCTTTTTAGCCTCTCCCGTATTTTCTTCTTATTTGCCGCAGTGACCGAGCCTATCAAGAGCTCCGCAGTCATGCCCGCTTCGGCAAAAATTGCGGCGAGCGACTCGTAATGCTGCTGGGCGAGTATTTCCGTCGGAGCCATAAAGGCCGCCTGCCAGCCGTTTTTTATCACGGTGTAGCAAAGCGCGGCCGCTACCGCCGTTTTCCCGGAACCTACGTCGCCCTGAATGAGGCGGTTCATCGGGGCGTTTGAATTGAGCATATCGTTTATACACTCTCTCGTTGCGTTCAACTGCGCCACCGTCGGCTTAAACGGCAGCCTCTGATAAAACTCCAAGCTGTTATCCTCACTTATGTTTACCGGAGTTTCCTCGCGCTTTACGGTTTTTAATTTTCTCAGCCCGAGAGTCAAGACCAAAAGCTCGTCAAAAACAAGCCGCCTGCGCGCTCTTTTCAGCTCGTCGCTGTTGTCGGGAAAGTGTATTTTGCGTATGGCAAAGCCGAGGGTATCTATGCCGTACCTTTCGAGCATCGCGTGCGGCACGGTTTCCTTGACCTGCTCGGGCAGCAGCTTTACCGCCTGAGTCATTGCGTTTTCTATATTTACCGAGGAAAGCCCTGCGGTAGTTCTGTATATGGGGCGTATCCTGTGGCCGGTCTCCGTGTCGGAAAACACCGGCGAGAGCATCTCGGCACCGTCGCGCGAAGCGCTCACCTTGCCGTAAAAGGTGTATTCGCGCCCCGGTCTGAGCATTTTGTCTATATACCTATTATTAAAAAAGGTCAGGGTCAGAAAGCCCGTTTGGTCAAAGACGACGCCTCGGCTCAAAAGCCTGCCGCCCGATATTTTAGAGGTGACGACGGGGGCTTCGAGGGTGGCCTTGACGCAGCAATAATCGCCGATTACAACGTGGTCTATATCGACGGGAGAGGTGTAGTCCTCGTATGCCCTGGGATAAAATCGCAAGAGCTCGCCGACGGTGTATATTCCGAGTCTGTTGAAAAGCTTTGCGCGCTTTTCGCCCACTCCCCAGAGCGTTTCTATCTTCTTTTCAAATAGTGAAGCCATTTTATCTCCTCGCTCAGTTCCATCTGTGCGGCAAAAGCTCGCCGACGGTCGTAACTCTGCCGTCAGGCAGGAGCACCTCGCAGCCTTCGTTTTCGTCGTTTATCTGGCACAAAAACTCCCTGCACCTGCCGCAGGGCGGCCATATGTCGCCGTTTTTTGTGACTGCGACCATTTTCAAAACTCGGCTTTCGCCGGCGCTTATCATCGCGGCGATAGCTCCGTGCTCCGCGCAAAAGCCGACCGAGCACGGCGCGTCTATATTCACCCCTGTATATACCCTTCCCGACTCCGAGAGCAGAGCCGCCCCGACATAGCCGGCGGTGGTCTGCTTGCCGAGATTTCTATACACCGCCTTTTCGGCGGCTATTTTGTAAAGCTCGTCAAAGCTCATAACTATCCCCTCCGAAAAAAAGGGCATATCGGCAGGAGCGCGCCGCTCGCCAATATGCCCTATAATAATTTAAAATTTAAGCGTTTATTTACTTACTCGATCGAAATTATAAAATAGTACACGGGCTGACCGCCGTTTACGAGAGTTACGTCGACCTCGTCGAATTTTGAGCGCACCATATCAAAGCACCTCTCTGCGTCCTGAGCGCTTATGTCCTCGCCGTATATTATGGTTATAAAGCTCGTGTCCTTATCGGCCATGTTCTTTATCAGCTTGTACGCCGCCTTTACGGGGTCTTCCCTGTCCGTTATGCAGAGCTTGCCGTTGTCGAGGGAGATTATCTCGCCCTCCTTTATTTTTGTGCTGCCAAATTCGCTGTTTCTCGCCGCGAAGGTGACCTGTCCGGTTGAAACTCCCGCCGCCGCGTCAAGCATAAGCTGGCGATTGCTGTCAGGAGAAAGCTCGGGGTCGTATGAGAGCATGGCTGAAATTCCCTGAGGGATAGTGCGCGTGGGTAGGACTATAACCTTTCTGTCGCTTACCATCGGCGCTACCTGCTGAGCCGCCATTATTATATTTTTATTATTGGGCAGCACGAAAACCGTCTTTGCGCCGGTCGCCATGACCGCCTCCAATATCTGGTCGGTGCTCGGGTTCATCGACTGGCCGCCGCTGACTACGTTTTCGCAGCCTACGTCATGGAAAAGCTCGGTCAAGCCCTCGCCCGCCGCAACCGCGACAAAGCCGACCTCGGCTTCGGGAGGTGCAAATTCAAAGGTCTGCTTGGATTGCTCGAGCTTTTCTTCGATTTCCGCCTTGGCCTCGGCCTTTACGTTCTTGTGCTGCTCCTTCATATTTTCTATTTTTACCGTGAGCAGCGAGCCGAAAGCGAGTCCCGCCTGCAAGGCGTTTCCAGGCTCCTCGGTGTGAACGTGCACCTTGATTATCTCCTCGTCGTCTACGACGACAACGCAGTCGCCTATCGTCTCGAGATAGGCTCGAAGCTCGGCGGGCTCCTTTTTGCACCTGGGATCTCTTGTGACTATAAACTCGGTGCAATAGGTGAAGTTTATCTCCTGATCAAACTGAGCCGCCGCCTTTTTGAAGAACACATCGTCCCTTATGTCGTCGGCAAGCTCCATATCGTTTTCAATCGGGACTATCTCTCCGCCGCAGATGACCGAGAGCATTCCCTCCATTATCAGGCACAGCCCCATGCCGCCCGCGTCTACAACTCCCGCCTTTTTAAGCACGGGGAGAAGCTCGGGGGTTCTAAGGAGCGATGCGCGCGCACCTTCCACCATGCTGCGCCATGCCTCGGCAAGTGTGGGTTCGTCCGAGCCCTCGATATACGCCTTGCCAGCTTCATAGGCCTCTCTTGCTACGGTCAGTATGGTGCCCTCGGCGGGAGCCGTTACCGCGCCGTAAGCCGCCTCGACTCCGCAGCCGAAGGCGGAAACTATGTCCTCGGCAGAGGCCGTGTCGGAGTCCTCGGGTAGGCCCTTATAAAAGCCTCTAAACAAAAGCGAGGTTATGACTCCGGAATTTCCCCTTGCGCCCCTAAGCATAGCCGAGGCTGTTTTTTTTGCAACAATATATATGCTTTCGCTGTCAAGATTTTTGAGCTCGGCGACCGCCGAGTTTATCGTCATTGACATATTCGTACCCGTATCGCCGTCAGGCACCGGAAAAATATTGAGGTCGTCGATCTTTGATTTTGACGAGGTGATGCTGTTTGCCCCGGATATCACCGCATTTTTAAATAAGGCTCCGTTCATAAAACACTTTCCTTTCTGCCGCAGCTATGCGGAATAGAATACTCAAAAGCAGTGCGCAAATTTGCAGCTTGACATTTCTACATTTTATTATAACACAATACCGCCGTGTATTTCAAGCCGTCGGAACTAATGGTGTTAAAAAAGCTTTTGAAACACGCTTTTTTTGCTGCGAATATATGACTACACTATTTCAAGTCGCTCCACCGAGGTCGTTTTTCCAGTGGCTTCATCGACCGAGAACACTATGCAGTCGAGCTTGCTCTCGCCCTCGGCCCAGTCAAATCTCTGCGGGAGCTTGTCGCGCAGCTTTGCTATTATTATTTCCGGCTTGACTCCGAGCACCGAATTGGCGGGGCCGGTCATTCCCACGTCGGTTATAAAGCCCGTGCCGTTTGGAAGTATTTTTTCATCCGCTGTTTGCACATGGGTATGCGTTCCGAACATACAGCTTATTCTGCCGTCGAGATAATATCCCAGCGCCGCCTTTTCGCCCGTAGCCTCGGCGTGAAAATCGAGGACTATTATATTTGCGCCCTCGTCCCTTGCGGTCTTTATCAAGCGGTCGGCTGTTTTAAACGGGCACTCGAGGGGTTCGAGATATGAGGTACCCATAATATTCAAGACGGCGAGCCTTACTCTGCCCTTGTCGATTATTGTCATTCCCCTTCCGGGGGTGGTCGAGTCGGGGTAATTTGCCGGGCGCAGCACATAGTCGCATCTGTCGTAGTACTCGTACATTTCCTTTCGGCGGAAGGCGTGGTTGCCGGTGGTTATAACGTCGACTCCGCTTGTGAAAATATGCTGAGCGCCGACTGGGGTTATGCCGTTGCCGTTGGCTGAATTTTCGCCGTTTGCTATGACCACGTCTATATTTTTGAGCTTTTTAATGCTGTGCAGCTTTTCTCTGAGGAAGCCGCAGCCGTTTATTCCGACAATGTCGCCTATTGCAAGTATGTTCATTTCTTTCTCCCTATCAAAACAAAATATTGGCGGTTCCGGCGGGGCAGGAGGGTGGATTCTGCGCGCTGTCGCATTCGCCCGTTTGATCTCCGAAGGGGCGACAGGGTACGCGGGCGGCGACCGCGCGGCGCAGCCGCGCGGAAAAACGCAGCGAAGGAAGTCCTGCGGCGCAGTCAAGCCCCCTGCCCCGCTGCGTTTTTCGGGCAAATTTCCGCCGCAGGCGGAAATTTGCGGGTCGCCGCCCGCACCCGTACTCCCGCACTATCTTACCGAGAATAATATGCGACAGCCCCAAGGAGCGTGCGTCTGCCCTCACAAAAATATTCCCTATACACACCGCGAGCCGATAAGCTCATTTACAAGCCATGAGGGGCTCCCAAAAAGGGAACCCCTCGGCGTTTTTTATAAAATTTCAAGCGGAAAATTAATCCTTAATTCTCTTGCGAGCAAGAACTACCACACCAGCGGCAGCCATTAAAACTATCATAAGAGCCGCAACTGATGTTGAGTCGCCTGTCGCAACCTTTCCTGTTGATGAAGGAGGATTGGTTGTTGTCGGAGTTGTCGCTGACGGGGCGGTCGGCTTTGTGCCGTTCGTGTTCGGCGTTGCAGATGATGAACCGGCCTCTGTCGGAGTTTCCGATGCGTCTGTCGCGGGAACGTCTGAGCTATCCTCTGACGGAGCTTCAGATGCGTCTGTTACCGGAACGTCCTCTGACGGAGTATCTGTCGCGTCTGTTACAGGAATGTCCTCTGACGGAGCTTCCGTCGGCTCGTCTGTCGGAGCAGCTGTCGGAGCATCTGTCGGGGCTTCTGTTGCATCTGTCGGAGCAGCTTCTGTCGGCTCGTCTGTCGGAGCTTCGGTCGGAACCTCTGTCGGCTCATCTGTCGCGCCTGTCGCGGCTGTCGGCATATCAACAAACTCTGTTTCAACATTTTCGCTGTCCGAATCAATGCCCCACATACCTGTTGCGGCATCATACCAGATGGTTACTGTCGTTACTTCGTCGCCTGTATAGAATATCTGGTCGTTTCCTGTTCCGTCCGGATACCATGTTGATCCGTCCATTGTGATCTTGAACTTATATCCGTTTACATCGTTCTTCGGAAGGTTCTCATAAACCTTCTCCCAACGCTTTGTTTCCTCGTTGTAGGTCATAACGTTGTTGTCGTCATAGGGATCATAGCTTGAACCGCAGAGGTCTGTCGCACCGGCTACTCTATATGTGTGGTTTGTCGGTGTGAACTTGGAAGCGCTATCCCAAAGGACTTCGTGAGTTTCGGGGTTGTAGGTTACCTTTACGTCGTCCTGAGCGCTGATGTAACCGTTGATGTTAGCATCAGGATATGATTCGCCGTTTTCCCAGCTGCCGCCTGTGCAGCTTGATACTTTGAACTGGAATGCAAACGGCTTGTCTTCGCTTGCGCCCTCGCCCACCTGCTCGAAGGTGATCTCATAAAGGCCTGTCTCGGGATTGAGTGTCATCTTGTTGACCTCAGCGCCTGTTACCCAGTTTTCACCGTTACAGAGGTCTGCTACACCAACTACATACCAATCCTGGCTCGGCGTAGGCTCTGTCGGTTCTGTACTAGGCTCGGAAGCATCTGTGCCGGGCTCTGTCTGCGGCTCTGTTTCAGGAGCCGTCGCGGGATCCGTCTTAGGCTCTGTTTCCGGCTCTGTTTCCGGGTCTGTCTCAGGCTCTGTAATCGGAGACGTCGGGTCGCTGGTTTCGTTGTGCTGAACATTAAGCTCTGTGCGAAGTACAACCTGAGATGGGTCGCACCAGGTATCGTCCGTGTTATACATTTCCTGAATAACAACGCTTATTTTTGCTTCGCCATCGGCTATTACGTCGAAGTCGCAGGTGAATAAAAGTGTTTCCTCGGCAAATTTATTGCCGGGCTGAGCATTCATATTGTTTGCAAGAATCGTGCTTACATAATCTACTGGATTAAGGTTTATAAAATTGCTGCCTTTAACATTCGGCATCATTTTTTCAGTATCACCGTATGTTTCTTCGTCCTCCAGATACATATTCGGCGAAATCGCCAAATTGTCGCTGTAAACGGCCATAAATTGGATTCCCTCAAATTTCTCGGGGTATGACAGGTAGAAATTTAATGTTGCGGTATCCCCTGCGTGAACCGCCTCGTTGACGGGCTCCGTATTGTAAGCAACTCGGTCTAAGGCCATAGCAGACATACAACACATTGAAAATACAAGAGTAAGCGCGAGGAAAATCGCGATAATCTTGCTGTGTTTCTTAAACATTGTTAAAAATCCTCCTCATAAATTTTAATTAATTCAAGCAAATGCTTCGTCTACATTTTACATCAATGTAACTATTTTTTCAATAGATTTTATCGCAATCAGAGAGATTTGTCGATAATAAATAAATAGTCGCATTTAAAACTATCTGTTTTGCACAGAGCATTAGAGATGCTTCTAAAGTGAGCTTGCAGCTCCTCTTGCGGCGGCTTTGCATACCTGCTGTCCACTGAGCTTTTTTGCCCGTAAAGCGGCTTTTATATTTAAATCAAAATATCTTTGAGCTAAAAAGCTTATAGATGCGCCATATACGCCATGAGGGGTTCCCAAAAAGGGAACCCCTCGGCGTTTTATAAAATTTCAAACGGAAAATTAATCCTTAATTCTCTTGCGAGCGAGAACTACCACACCGGCGGCAGCCATTAAAACTATCATAAGAGCCGCAACTGATGTTGAGTCGCCTGTCGCAACCTTTCCTGTTGATGAAGGAGGATTGGTTGTTGTCGGAGTTGTCGCTGACGGGGCGGTCGGCTTTGTGCCGTTCGTGTTCGGCGTTGCAGATGATGAACCGGCCTCTGTCGGAGTTTCCGATGCGTCTGTCGCGGGAACGTCTGAGCTATCCTCTGACGGAGCTTCAGATGCGTCTGTTACCGGAACGTCCTCTGACGGAGCTTCTGTCGGCTCGTCTGTCGGAACCTCTGTCGGCTCATCTGTCGCGGCTGTCGGCATATCAACAAACTCTGTTTCAACATTTTCGCTGTCAGACTCAATGCCCCACATACCTGTTACAGCATTATACCAGATGGTTACTGTTGTTGAATCATCATAGGTATAGAACTTCTGATTGTTATCAGCGCCCTCGGGAATCTGCTTTGCTCCGTCAACCGTGAACTTGAAGGAATATCCTTCCGCGTTCTTCGGAAGATTCTCAATTACTATCTCGTAACGTCCGGTTTCCTCGTTGTATTTCATAATGTTATTGTCGTCGTCAGGATCCCAGTCTGAACCGCAGAGGTCAGAGTCACCGGTCAATCTGTAAGTGTTCTCGGTGGGCGTTTCTGTCGGCTCGTCTGTTGTAGGCTCGGATGCGGTAGCGTCTGTCGGAGCAGAGGTAGTATCCTCTGTAGGCTCAGGCGTAGTAGCGTCTGTCGCATCGGTAGGCTCGGCAGAAGTCGCGTCCGTTGCATCTGTTGCATCTGTCGGAGCCGGAGTTTCATCGGTCGGGGCGTCAGTTGTTTCATCTGTCTGAGCCTCTGTGGGAGCCTCGGTCGGCTTGAGCTCGTCGTTAATATAGGTTTCAATGTAACCTGTAACAGCGCTCATATCGCTGTCTGTATCGTCCATGTTATACATCTCGGTGATGCTCATGTCAAAGCTTGCTTCGCCGTCGGCTGTTATATCGAACGCGCAGTCAAGCAGAACGGTATCCTCATCAAAGAGGTTGCCGGCTTGAACATTCATATTGCTGGCAAGTATCGTATTGTTCATGCCCATAGGCTTGAGGTTTACGATAGTGCTGCCCGTTGTAAGGTTCGGCATCATTTTTTCAGCGTTGCCGTACTGGCTGTCGTCTGCGTCGACCAGCTCGTCGGCTATCTTCATGTTATCGCTGTAGGTGCATTTAATTTGTATACCCTCGAATTTTTCCGGATATGCAAGGTATATCTTGTATGATACTTTGTCGCCTGCCTTAAGCATAGAGCTGTCCGCCGCGAAGCTTTCACCAAAGTTTGCCGCCGCCGCAGACATACAACACATTGAAAATACAAGGGCAAGCGTGAGTATTACTGCGAGGGCTTTGCTGTGTTTTTTGAACATCGTTAAATATCCTCCTCTAATTTATAACTTTTCAGCAAATGCTTTGCTCATATTATACAACGTCGTTACTTTTTCTTCAATAGATTTTATGTTAATTATGAAGATTTGTCAAGAATAAATAAATAGTCGCGGGTAAAACTATCTGTTTTGCACAAAGATATTATTAATGAATAGTAACTTTTAAAATAAAAAAGAGTTTTATTGTAATCTTTTTTTAATCCTTATTTCTCTTTCTGATGACAAGCAGCAGCACTACACCGGCCGCAACTATCAGAGCCGATATTCCCACTATTATCCAAAATTGCAGCTTTATGCCGCTTTCGCCGTCGTCGTACTGCGACAATATGTCCTTTTCCGCATCATCCATGTCCTTGGGCGGCACTATTTCCTCTCCTGCGGAGTCGCCGCGGCTTATCGACACCTCAGTTTTGTAATCCGTCAGGCTGCTCGACACCTCGAGATCCATTCCGTACACCTCGCGAACGGAAAAGGTTATATCGGTGCTGTCCTTAGCTCCCTCCTTCACCTTAAACGGCGCGGATATCACCGTGCCTCCCTTTGTCAGGTCAAAGCCTGAGCTTACATCTATCGCGTTAAAGCGTATTTCGCCGTTGAGCTCTGAGTTGAAGATCGCGTTTTTAAAAACCGGCACGCTTATCCTTTCCCTATCAGGCTCAAGACATTCCGGGTCGTAATAAACCGAGATATCTATGCCCGAAAATTTCTCGCCCGCTTCGCTTATCTTCAGCGTGTATGTAAGCGTATCGCCGACCTTGAACTGCGCGTCGTTTACGACGCAGACGTTTTCCTCGGCAGTCGCGGAGATTGCGAGCGTACAGCCGAGGGCGAGCGTCGTTACGGCGAGCAGCAACGAAAAAAATCCCTTAGAAGAAGCAACAGATTTCAAAATCATTTCCTCCATAATGCCGGACATTTTGCAAAACATAATTATTTTGCTTGCCCGATGATTTTAACATTACAATTATAGACTTATGTTATCCGAATATCAATTAAAAAATTGTGAATTATGCACCGGCGAGCTTGAAAATGGCTGTCGCGCGGTTTTTTACGCTTTGTTTATGTGCATGAGGGTACGCGTTCGGGCGGCGGCCGGCGCGGGCGCAGCCCGCGCGGAAAACGCGGCGGGGGCGCAGGCTCTGCTCACTCTTCAAAAACATTCTGCCCGCCGCGTTTTCCCAAATTCCCGCCGCAGGCGGGAATTTGGGGCCGCCGCCCGAACGCGAGTCTATCGCCCGCTCAAGCTTAAAACGGGCCTCCGCGACAGCCTCTCCCGCTCAATCAGCACACAACAGCCCCAATAAGCTTTCCCCCACAGTCATCGACATAAGCAGCCGCACGCCGGCAAAAATCCGTCCTCGACCTCCCGTCGGCAAGCAAGAGCAGCACGCCGCCGCAGTCGCCTATAAGCGAAAGCGCGTCCGAATTATGCTCAAGCGGCGAGCCAAGGCACATGACGTGCTCGTATTCCCCGCAGAGACTCTCGATGAGCTCTCCCATCCCTTTAGCAGCTATCAGCTCCGCAGGATTGTCGGGCGGCGAGCCCGAGAAAATTATGTCGAGTCCGTTTTCATCTCCCGAGCGGCTTATCACATCGTCGGGCGATAGCCCCTGAGATAAAAGCTCCGACAGCCCCGAAGCTGCGCGGCGGCTGAAATATCCCTGTAAGGACGGCTCGCGCAAATCGCAGTCTACCAATATTGTCCTCTCGCCTATTCTTCTTGCAAAGGCCTTCGCCAATCTTATCGCGCTCTCCAATACCTCAGATGAGCGGCAGTCAGACAAAAGCAGCAGAGCCCTCTCTGACGATGTATCGAGCGAGGCTAATATATCCGTCCTTAGCATATTAAACTCCTCCTCGGTCGAACTGTAGGCGCTGCCGCCGTCAGACAAGGCTTCCCCGCTTCTTCCGAAAAAGCGGACATATCTTTTCCCTCTCCCGCCCTCGGCGAGGCTGCCGAGTATGGGCACGCCGGATTTTTCGGCGAGATATTCGTCCTCGGCTCTGACTCTGCTATCGAGCACGGAAGCAAGGTAAAAGGCTATAATTGCTATGGCAAGCCCTGCACCAAGGCCGTAAAGGGAATAAAGCCATACCTTTGGAAAATCGGGCTCGGTCGGGAGGCGCGGCACATCGGCTGCTATTAGTCGCGCGTCCCTTTCGTAGCTTTTTATGACCTTGGGCGCGGAGCTCATTATTGCCGAGGCAATATCATAAGCCATAGCGGCGGCGTTTGCGCGCACCTGCGCCCTGAACGCCTCGGTATCGCCGCATTTTGAAAAGCTGATCATTTTTGACAGCTCATCGGAAGTATAGCCCTTCACCTGCGCCGAAAGCGTATCATAGAAGCTGCCGCTATCGAGCAGCTCGATATAGGTATCAGCCGCTCCCTTAGGGCTTTCCGCGCTATACTGCGCGCCCTCGCCCGAGGGATACAGCTTGACCTCGGAGCAGTAGATTTTAGGCAGAAAAAACTGCGCCGCGATAAATACGATCATGGCGCAGCCTATGCCCGACAGCGAGATAGGTATTATATTGCTTCTTATTACATACCACAGTCTGCGAAACGAAAACTCCATTTTTGCCTCCCGTTTTATCCGCTCGGTATTCGGATATGTAAGGAGCCCCGTTTATTCGATCTATAATTCTCAGCCTATAATTCTAAACTTATCCTCCGCGACCGCTCCGTTTAATACTATGTCGCCCTCTATTCCCCGCGACGCGAGCAGCTCGCCGCCGCTTGTATAAAGTATTAGATTTATATCCCCGCGCTCCTCAAGTATTCTCTCGGCGAGCCTCTCCCCGCCTATAAAAATCGCCGTTGAAAGCGCGTCCGCGACCGCTCCGTCCGCACAGATCACAGTTGCCGATTTCAGTCCGCCCTCGGCGGGAAACCCCGTTCGCGGGTCGAGTATGTGGTGATATGTTTTCCCGCCGCTTTCAAAGCTGCGCTCATACCCTCCCGAGGTCACAACCGAGCATTCGCCGATTTTGATTTCGCAAAGATAGTCGCCGCCGTCGGGATTTTTCAGCGCGACAAGCCACTTTGAGCCGTCCGGCTTAAGTCCGACCGTGCAGACGTTCCCGCCGAGCGAGAGTATCGCCGAGTTTATCCCCTCGTTTTTTAGCGCGCTGCGGCAGACGTCGCCGACGTAGCCCTTTCCTATGCCGCCGAGGTCAAGCTCCATACCCTTTGGGGCGGTCGCTTTATTGCCGTCGAGCTTGAGCCTTGAAAAATCGACCTTGGTAAGCGCGCTCTCTATGTCGGCTTCCGGCGGCACCATATATTTCTCCGTCGTGAAGCCCCACAGCTTCAGCAACGGGTATATGCTCGGGTCAAAAAGGCCGTCCGTTTCATCATATATCCGTTTTGCTACGGAGAGCACCTTCGCCGTATCCTCGCTTATTGCCGTCGTTTTCCCGTTTGCGGAGTTTATTTTTGATATGTCGCTGTCGTCGCGCGTTACCGAAAAAAGTGACTCGAGCCGATTAAGCTCCCGACTCACCGTTTTTTGACCGTCGGCACCGTAAAAGCTCAAATCTATAATCGTATTCATCGCGTAAAGCTGAGATTTATACTCCGCCTCGCCGCAGCCGTAAAGCCCCGAATATAAAACCGCCGCCGAAAGGACTGCCGCCAGCGCGGAAATTAACGCTCTGATTTTATTTTTCATTTTTTTCTTCCCGATATTCATATATTTTATTCTCACGCACTCGCGCACCCTTATTATTCTCATTTATTAATTATAATATCGGCCTGCTCCGTTTGTCCACTATAATTTGCCTTTTCAAGAAACATTTGTATTGCAAAAAGCGCCTTTTTGGTTTAAACTAAATATTGATCCGCCATAAGACATTTCAGGCTGATCGCTACATAATATTTAAGGAATGATTTTATGAAACAGTGCGGTTACTGCGCAAAGGAAATTGATTACAACCACCAATACTGCTGTGACGAATGTGAGAGAAACGCCCTCATATTTTTTAATGACGAAAAAAAATCCGAGCGTATAGTTTCAATAGTGAACGTGCTCGGCTTTCTCGGAGTTATGCTCGGTGGGCTTGCGGCAATTATTTTTGACGCTTCAATAGGCTCGCTCGTCTGTGCGGGCTGTCTTTTGCTGCTCGGGGTTGTTTTCATCTTTTTCCCCTTTGCGCCCGAGAGCATAATCGACAAATTCAAGATTAAAAAGTCAATAAAGCTCATACGCATTTTTGCCGTAGTTTTGCTTGTACTTGGGCTTATACTTCTACTGCTTGGATTTTTTGTTTTCTGATTATTTTTGATTTTGTTTTTTGATTTTTATTTCTCGTGCATATAAGCTCCTCCCTGTGTCAATAATAAGAGCAAATATGAAAAGGAGGAATTTTTGATGCTCGATAAGATTTGTCTTATTTTGCTCATAATAGGCGGCTTGAACTGGGGTGCTATCGGTATTTTCCAATTTGACATAGTAGCCTGGATATTCGGCGGTCAATCCGGTATTGTGAGCAGAATAATCTACACTCTTGTGGCTCTCTCGGCTATTTGGTGCATATCTCTTCTCTTCCGCGACACCGAAGCCGCCGACAGTCATATGAGCCGCAGCACTAACTGATTTTTTGGGCTTGCGCCCTAATACCGCTATTTTTTGGGGGCTTGCGCCCCCTTTTCTTTTTGGGCGTTCCCGCCGACCGCAGCTTTACCGACTCGCGCCGGTAAAGCTGCTACTTTACATTCTATTATATATGCAAGGGGCTTCGCCCCTTGCAACCCCTTTTTATTCTCTCAAAGAATATTATTGTCAGTTTCACTTTCTGCAACGAAAATAATTTACGGGTATAAAAGCCTTATAAAGCAGAATTTTTTGAGCGAGAGGCAGGGTTGCAAAGGGGCTGCAAGCCCCTTTGAGAAATATCATAATATAAAGCAGCAGTCGTGCCGGCGCAAGGCGGCACGACTGCTGTAAAAAGGCACTGATTGCCAAATCAAATTATTTTAGATACTCGCCGTCCTCGCCGATTTTGCCGGTGATGCCGGTGTATCCGTTGTCGGAGAGAACATAGCATCTCATATTGCCCTTGCCGGAGGCCTCAATCGAAAGCGAGCCGTTGCTCACTACCTTTCTTGTGCCGGTTACGGCGTCGATATAAGTTCCGTTAGGCACTCCCGAGAAGGTCGCGGCGTTTGTCACGGCGCAACATGCAAAGCTCTTCTCGCCGGTTTTGGGGTCGGTGTAGCCTCTCTTAAACGCCATATTGCCCGAAACGCCCTGAACGGAATACTGTCCCTTTTGCAGAGCAGGGATAGAGCGTCTTATCTTATTGAGTCGCTGAATATGCTTTGCAAGCGGGTATTCGAGAGTTTCCTTAACAGCGCCGGTGGCTGAGGTGTACTCGCTGAAATCGGTTGTATTTACGTCGCCGGTGATTTTATCGCCGAAGTAGGCGCGTCCGGTTGCTTTGAGAGCTACGTTCAGACCGTCGTCGATCTTAACGCCCTTTTGGAACTCAACCTCGCTGCCGTAATAGATGCAGGGGATACCCCTGAACGTAAACATGAGCGAGAGGTTCTCAGCCCAAGCATCCGTGCCGCCGCTGAATCTGAAATCGTCGCCGGGGCCGTAGTCGTGCGAATCGACATATACCACGTTCCAGGTGGCGTCGTTGTAATACTTATCTCCCGAAACGGCAACGTTAAAGGCGCTGCTTGCGCTTTTGAAATTCCAGTGCATCGGGAAGTCGATAACGCCAATGCCTGACGAGCGGCTGTAATCCGGCTCGTGGTAGTTGTTGCCCTCGAGCAGGGCGTTCGTCGTAGTAGGCTGATCCTTGGGGTCGTTGTATTGCTTCCAGTGGTCGAGAGTGAGGTTCATATTCTCGGCTACGTCGTCGGGGGTGTTGACCGTTCTCCACTGACTGAGATACGAGTCGTCAGGCTCGTCCCATGTGTAGAACGGGGCGGATTCGCTCGCCATTCCCCTGTACCATACGTCAGTGTACCTTGTGCAAGCCTCGCCGTACATATAGAAGCCCGAGCCGCCCAAGTTCTTGAGCGGGTCAAGCACCATGGCGTTAAGCTCAAGGCGCGACATATGCCTGAGTGTATCTACGCGGAAAGCGTCTACTCCCCTTCTTATATAATCGCTGTAAAACTCAACGAGCTTTTCGAGAACCTCGGGGTTCTCGGTGTTGAGGTCTACGCAGTCGCCCGCTATCTGGCAGTACTGGGTGGAATAATCGTCCCAGTTATAGCTGCGCCAGTAGTTGTTGTGATAATAGTTCTTGCTGTTGTACTTGTCGGAGTGCGACACCTTGTCATAGGCTGCCTTATCAATCGGAATACCCGAATCATCGCTCGTTCCGGCGTTGTTCGCCGTTATGTCGGTGTCCTTCATTATCCTGAGCCTCTGCCAGTGCTGTATGCTGCCCTCCTGAGCATAATATGCCTCGGGCGAGCTTAAATCATATTCGCTCAGGAGTCTTTCGTTCGGTATCATTGATTTCTCAATGTCGCCGAGGTCCTGAATGTCGTCCCATTTCTTTTCAAAGAGCGGCTCAAAGGTCGCCTCTCCGAAGTTTCCCGTGTGCTGCCATACTACGTCCTGTATGAGCTTCATACCCTTTGCGTGAACGGCTTCGATCAGGTCGTCAAAGGTGGCTCCGTCGCTCTCGTATCTCGCGTCTACCGTCGAGAAGTCAAAGGCGTGATAGCCGTGGTAGTCGTAGCCGCTGGCGTTTGTAACGACGGGCGTTATCCATATCGCGCTGAAGCCGAGGGCTTTGATATAGTCGAGCTTGTCTATAAGCCCCTGGAAGTCGCCGCGCCACGCCTTGTCGTCGTCGGTGTTGCCCGCCTTGCTGTCGTCCCAGCAGTGAACGTTGTTGCCGGAGTCGCCGTCGTAAAAGCGGGTGGTAACGACAAAGTATATAGTTTCCTCGCGCATATCAACGTCGCTCGGCGGTATCGGCTTTTCGGGGTCGTATGACGTCCACTTGCCGTTTTTGTACCAATATTCGCCCGCGCGCGTTCTTGAAAGCTCATCGCTCTGCTCGCCGTTTGTCACAAAGACCATATTAATCTTTGTAACGCTCGGGAAGGTCTTGGAATACCAGCCGCCGCCCTCGGCGGTCATAGCCTCGCCCGGGTAATCCGTTTCGATATTCTCGGGCAGGCTGTTCCAGTAGTATATGGTCGGCACGCCGTCGGGCTGATAGTAGTGCACGGTTATGCCCGTATCGCCCGAGGCGGAGCTGTCCGCCGCCGTCACATCCGCGGCTGAGGTGCTCACCGCCGCCGCTCCCGCAACAAGCATCAACGCAAGAAGCAGTGCAATAATTCCCTTTATTTTTCTCATTTTTGTTTTACTCCTGTTTCTCCTAAATAATAGGGGTCATGCGGCTCTCCGGCGGGCTTTGCTTATCCGCCGCCGGAGGAGTCCGCGTTTAAAATCCAAAAGCTCAAAATCACTTGAGGTACTTGCCGTCCTCGCCGATTTTGCCCGTGATGCCGGTGTATCCGTTGTCGGAGAGAACATAGCATCTCATATTGCCCTTGCCGGAAGCCTCGATTGAAAGCGAGCCGTTGTTTACGGTCTTGCGCTGACCTGTTACGGCGTCAATATATGTTCCGTTAGGTACTCCCGAGAAGGTCGCGGCGTTTGTCACGGCGCAGCATACGAAGCTCTTCTCGCCGGTTTCGGGGTCGGTGTAGCCCCTCTTGAACGCCATATTGCCGGAAACTCCATCTGTCGAATACTGTCCCTTTTGCAGAGCGGGGATTGCGCGTCTTATCTTATTGAGTCTCTGGATATGCTTTGCAAGCGGGTGGTTGAGGGTATTCTGAACCTCGCCGTCTGCCGTGTATTCGCTGAAATCGCTCGCCTCTACGTTGCCCTCGAGGTGCTCGCCGTAGTAGGCTCTGCCCGTTGTGTCAAGGGCGGCGTTCGGGCCGACGTCTATCTGAGCGCCCTTCATAAACTCGATCTCACTGCCGTAATAAACGCAGGGGATTCCTCTGAACGTGAACATCAGCGCGAGGTTTTCAGCCCATGCGCCCTCGCCCTCGTTGTATCTTATCGGCGGGTAGGTGTTCGGACCGTAGTCGTGCGAGTCAACGTAAACTACGTTCCATGTCGAGTCGTTGAAGTAGCGATCCTCGCCAAGAGCGGTTCTGAACGCGCCGTCGGCCGTTGTGAAGTTCCAGTGCATTGTAAAGTCTATAACGCCCGTTCCGTTAGCGTCGTCATAATTCGGAGTGTGGTAATTATTTCCGCTGAGCAGGGCGTTTGTGCTTGTCGGGAGTCCGCTTGTGCTCTTATCCATATTATCAGAGTAGTGCTTTTTGGACAGCTCAAAGTTCTTCTCCCAATCCGCGAAGCTGTTGCTCCAGTTGTTGGCCCATTCGCCCTTTTCCTTCCATGTGTAGAAGAACGGCGAATCAGAGGGGCCGCCCTCGTTTATAAATTCACTCCATCTCGCGCAGACCTCGCCGAAGATATAGAAGCCCTGAATGTCGGCAAACTTCGGGAAGAAGGCGCTGTTGAGAGTCCAGCGGTTTATGTGCTTTTCCGTGTCAAGACGGAAGCCGTCTACGCCCCTGTTTACAAGGTCGAGAGAGGTGTCGGTGAGATACTCGACAACGTTCGGGTTCTCCGTGTTGAGGTCGCGGCAGTCGCCCTCTATGGAGCAGTACTGCTCGAGCGGCTGGCCCCAGCCGGCTCCGCTTTTCTCTCTGTGGTAGGCTTCGTTCATATCGTGTCCCGGGTTGTTTACAGACTGCATAATGTCGAGTCTTGCCTGGAACTGAAGTCCGCCGTCCATGGTCGCGTAGTTCGGATATGATGTGTCGAGCTCGCTGCCGGGGATAACCTGCATTGAGTCGATGCTGCCAAGGTCCTTAACGTCGTCGTAAACCTTTTCAAACATCGGGCAGAGGGTCGCCTCGCCGAAGTTTCCGGTGTGGTTCCATACAACGTCCTGTATGAGCTTCATGCCCTTGTCGTGTACGGCTTCGATCAAGTCGTCGTACGTCGCGCCGTTGCTCTCGTATCTCGCGTCAACGGTCGAGAAGTCAAAGGCGTGGTAGCCGTGGTAGTCGTAGCCGCTGGCGTTTGTGACTACCGGCGTTATCCATATCGCGCTGAAGCCGAGCGCCTTTATGTAATCGAGCTTGTCTATAAGTCCCTTAAAGTCGCCGCGCCAAGGCTCATGTCCGTCTGTGTTGCCCGCCTTTGTGTCCTCCCAGCAGTGAACGTTGTTGCCGGAGTCGCCGTCATAGAAGCGGGTCGTGATTACAAAGTAAATCGTTTCCTCGCGCATATCAACGTCGCTCGGCGGTATCGGCTTTTCGGGGTCGTATGACGTCCACTTGCCGTTTTT
>CANRNQ010000013.1 GCA_947632045.1 uncultured Clostridia bacterium | reverse complement strand
ATCTTGTTGTAGGAAAACTGAATCTTTCTTGCCCTGATCTTTTTGCGTAACTTTTCACGGTGTTAAGAAAAGAAACAGCAAAGCCCTCCTCTTGAAATATTTTCGCCGCCGTGATACAATTTAATAAAATTATTCAGTGCTGAGGTGAGCAAATAAATGAAAAGAAAAATCTTTGCAATTTTACTCTGCGCTCTCATGCTCTTTGCGGTTTTGGGAGCCTGTATGCTCAGTGCCGGAGCATTTTCTCCCGACAAGCCGTGGGACGTAGGAAATTATAACGACTACGGCGGCGGAGGAGGCGGCGGTGGCGGAGGCTACAGCGGCGGCGGCTACAGTGGCGGCGGCTACAGCGGCGGCAGCGGCAGCCGCGACGGCGGGGTCGAGCTTGGAATTATCATAGGGTGGCTTCTGCACAATCCTCCCGCGTTAATCGCCGCGATAGTTATCGTTCTCATTATAGTAGCGCTCGTCGCTATGGCTAAAAAATCCGGCCGCCTTTCGGCAAAGGGCGCGCCCGGCGTATCACAGCCTATACCGCAGTCGAAGGTTCCGGCGGACAATACCGGCATCATCTCCGACGCTATTCGCGCAATAGACCCGAACTTCTCCTCAGACGCGTTTATAACCTGGTCAAAGGACGTATTCATAACCCTGCAACAGGCCTGGACCGCGCGCGATTGGAGCACCATTCGCCCGCTTGAAAAGGAAGAGCTGTTCGAGCAGCACAAGCGCCAGCTTGACGAGTATATCAGAAATAAAAAGATAAATATAATCGAGAGAATAAACGTAGGCCAAACTCATCTGCACAAGTATGAAAGAGATAAGCAGTATGAATATCTAACCGTCTATATGGCGACAAGAATGGTCGATTACATAATTGACGAGCAGACCCGCAACGTTCTCAAGGGCGACCCGAATAAAGATTGCTATATGAGCTATCTTCTCACATTCATGCGCAAAACCGGCGTAAAGAGCCGCGAGGGAACAGACAGAACCGTATCAAAATCCTGTCCTAACTGCGGCGCTCCGCTGAGCATAACAAGCAGCGGCAAATGCGAATACTGCGGCAGCATAATAACGACCGGCGACTTTGACTGGGTACTCGCAAAGATGGACGCTGTAAAGCCGAATACCGTTATTGACAACAGAGGAGTTATCATAAACGACGGCAGCAATGATAACAACAATAATAACAATAATAACAATAATAACAATAATAACAATAACGGCAATAATAATAATGACGGCGTCAGCTTTGACGATATGATGAACGGCGACGATCAATAATTTCATTTAAAAAAGACGGACAGCGCGATTTGCTGTCCGTCTATATTTTTATCTCGCTTTTTTATCTTGCTTTTTATCTCGGCAAAATAACATATCCCTATTATACGCTTTGCCGCCACGTTGAAAAATATATTTTTAGCCTTTAGAAAAGAAATCCCTCGCAGCGTCAACGCTTTCCTTTGCGTCGCGGCAGTAATAATCCGCGCCTATCTGCCGGGCGTATTCCGGAGTGAGTACCGCTCCGCCCACAAAGGTTTTGCAGTCTATGCCCTCAGCGTGCAAAAGCCTTATGGTTTCCTCCATAGATTTCAGCGTAGTGGTCATAAGGGCCGAAAGTCCGATAAAGTGTATATCGTTTTCCCGTGCTGTCTTTACTATCAGCTCCGGGGGTACGTCGCGCCCGAGGTCAAAAACCGTGTAGCCGTAGTTTTCAAGCAGAACCTTTACTATATTCTTGCCTATGTCGTGAATGTCGCCCTTCACGGTCGCAAGTATTATATTTCCCTTGCTGACGGGCGTTTTGCTCGTCGCCGTGAGACGCCGCTTGATAACGTCGAAGCAGCCCTGAGCGGCTGTGGCGGACTGAATGAGCTGAGGCAGAAACACAGTGCCCTTTTCAAATCCCGCGCCAACCTTATCTAAGGCGGGAATGAGCATTTTATTTACTATCTCCATAGCGTCGTCGGTCTTTAAAAGCTCCTCGGTCGCCCTCGCCGCCTCCTTTTTAAGTCCGTGCTCTATCGAGTAAATTATATCGGGCGCGTTATCAGCACCTTTTGCGTTTTGCGCGACTGGTGCGCTATCGTTATATGCCGCTATATATTCGACCGAATTTTTATCTATATTTGAAAGCAGGTTAAATGCCCTCACAGCGCCGGTCATAGCCTCCGAGTTGGGGTTTATTATCGGCAAATCAAGCCCTCTTTGCAGAGCCATCGTCAAAAATGTACGGTTGACAAGCTCTCGGTTCGGCAGCCCGAAGGAGATGTTTGAAACGCCGAGCACAGTCTTAACGCCGAGCTCCCGCTTTACCCTTTCGAGAGCATCGAGAGTCGCCATAACGCCGTCCTGCTCAGCCGAAGCTGTAAGAGTCAGGCAGTCGATATAAATATCTTCTCGTTTTATGCCTGTCTTAACCGCGCGCTCCACTATTTTTTGAGCTATATTAAATCTTCCTTCGGCGGTCTTTGGTATTCCGCCCTCGTCAAGCGTCAGTCCGACCACTGCGGCTCCGTATTTTTTTACGAGCGGAAGAACGGTGGAAAGCGATTTTTCCTCGCCGTTTACCGAGTTTACTATCGGCTTGCCGTTATATACCCTTAGGCCGGCCTCAAGCGCCTCGGGGTCGGTCGTATCTATTTGAAGCGGAGCGCCGGTCACGCCTTGGAGCGCTTTGATAACGGTGACCATCATCTCCTTTTCGTCCACCTCAGGCAGTCCGACGTTTACATCTAGTATGTCCGCTCCGGCGCTCACCTGCTCTATGCCCTGAGTTAGGATATAGTCTATATTCCTCGTCTTTAGGGCTTCCTTGAAAAGCTTTTTTCCGGTCGGGTTTATCCTCTCGCCGATTATCCTCGGGCGGTCTACCGTCACGACGTTCTCTCCGCTCGCGACGGCGCTTATTTTTATTTCGCCGCGCGAAACGCACCTCTTTTCCGCCAGCGCGGCCTTCAACCTTTTTATATATTCAGGCGTGGTTCCGCAGCAGCCGCCGAATATCTTCACTCCGTAGGGCACAAGCTTCTCCATGCTTTCGGCAAAGCCGTCCGCGTCCACGTCGTATTCACTGCTGTTTGGGTCGGGCAGGCCGGCGTTCGGCTTTGCGACTATCGGCAGATTAGTCCACTTGGCAAGCTCCTCTATTATTGGCGGCAAATCGTCCGGCCCGAGCGAGCAGTTTATTCCCAGCGCGTCAACGCCGAGCCCCTCGAGGGTTACCGCCATCGAGCCTATGCCCACGCCGGTAAAGGTGCGGTGGTTTTGTTCAAACGTCATTGTGCAGACTATCGGCAGCTCGCTGTTTTCCCTCGCCGCAAGCACAGCCGCCTTCAGCTCTGATAGGTCGGTCATGGTTTCAAGCACTATAAGCTCCGCGCCCGCGTCCGCCCCCGCGATTATCTGCTCCTTATATGAGTTATACGCCTCGTCAAAGCTCATATCGCCGTTTGGCTCCATCAGTCTGCCGACAGGTCCCAAATCGAGCGCTACGCAAGCGCCGCTGCCTGCCGCCGCTGTTTTCGCGTTTGAAACGGCGGCTCTTATCACCTCTTCGCAGGTGTAGCCGCTGCCCGCCAATTTGTAGCTGTTCGCCCCGAATGTGCAGGCGTATATAACGTCCGCTCCGGCGGCTATATATTCCCTGTGAATATCTATTATGAGCTCCGGCGATGTGAGCGACAACAGCTCCGGTATTTCGCCCGTTTTAAGACCCCTCGACTGGAGCATAGTGCCCATTGCTCCGTCGAGCAGTATAAATTCCTTTTCCTTTAAAAGCCTTCTAAACACAGCGTTCACCTGTTTTCCTAAATTTGCAGTCCTTTGCCATAGTGCAGCAGGCACAGCTCCGCTTTTGCCTTTCAAGCTCGGAGCTTGAAAGGCCGATAACTGCCGTCACCGATTTTATCGGTATGAGCATTGTGCTGCGGCCGAGGGTAAGTCCTATTTTTCTTTGCGCGTCGAGAACCCGCAGAAGCTCTCCCTGATGCTCAAGCGGAAGATCTCCGTAGCCGGGGCTGAAGCGCCACGTTTTGTATTCGTCGGGAAAGAGAGCGTCTATCTCCTCTTCGGCGGCATTGCACACCTGCTCTATCGCCGCGCTCGCCAGCGCGTCGGTTATTACCGCCTTTGCCATATCGGTGCTTTGGTAGCGGCGTATGAGCCTGTCAACTCCCGAGGATATTGTGGCGCACATTAAAACGGCGCTTTCGCAGCCGTCAAGATGCTCCGCTATACTCCTTCCGCGCAGCCTTATCCCCGCCTCTGTTATTGTAACCGAGTCTTTGTCAATGACAACGCCGTCAAAGCGACGGTAAAGATACCTTGGCGCGGCTGCGGCTATAAGGGCTTTTTCGCACTCGTCTATGACGGCAAGGGCGCTTTCGTCCGGCTGTCTTCCCCGCCAGCCCATATATCTTAACGCTTCCTCGCGGTTTATTTTATCAAGAACAAACAATGACCTCACCCTACAAAAGATTTTTTATGCTGTTGTATATCGTTCTCGCCACATAGGGGTTATTCATCGTATATATGTGTACTCCGTCCACGCCGCTTGAAATGAGGTCAACTATCTGATTTATGGCGTAAGCGATTCCCGCGTCGCGTATTGCCTCGGCGTTGTCGCCGTATTTCTGCATCATTTTTGAAAATTTTGCCGGCAGACTTGCGCCGCACAGCGACACCATCTTCTCTATCTGCTTCTTGTTCACAACAGGCATTATCCCAGCTGAGATCGGCACGTTTATGCCGGCTATTTTTGCTCTTTGCAGAAAGCTGTAATAGAAGCTGTTATCGAAGAAGAGCTGGGATATGAGGTGAGAAGCGCCGGCGTCCACCTTTTTTTTGAGGTTGAGTATGTCCTCGATCTCGTCGCTGCTCTCGATATGAACCTCGGGGTAGCACGCTCCGCATATATCGAACTGCGGGGCATATTCTTTTATAAACGCTGTAAGATCGCTCGCGTGTTCAAAGTCGCCGTTTTGGGGCTGTCCCGGGACAATGTCGCCCCTCAGAGCGAGCACGTTTTCTATTCCGTTTTCATCGAGGTCGTCCAGTACGCCCTTTATATCCTCCGAGGTGCTGCCGATACAGGTGAGGTGAGCAACAGACTCTATGCCGTGCGTGTTTTTTATCCTCGACGCTATTTCACAGCAATGAGATTTTGCTCCGCCTGCCGCTCCGTAGGTCACGCTTATAAATTCGGGCTTCAAGTCGCAAAGCTCCTCAAGGGTGCTGAATACGGTTTCTATGGGGCTTGTCGCCTTTGGAGGAAACACCTCAAAGGAGAGTACCGTTTTATTCTTTTTATAAAGATTTTTAACTTTCATTTTTATCCTCGTTCCATTAGATTTGATAAGTTATATGATATAACAAAGGCTGTTTTGTCCTCAAAAAAGCGGGTATGGGCGGCTCACGCTTGCGGGGCGGCGACGGCGCGGCGCAGCCGCGCGGAAAAACGCGGCAAAGCGACTCCGACACGGGAAAGCCCCTGCCCTGCCGCGTTTTTCGGCAAATTTCCGTCGCAGGCGGAAATTTGCGGTCGCCGCCCCGCAAGCGTAAAGTACGGCTATTTCCGAAAGCTCCGTGCGGGATATTCCCCGCCCCCGCCTACATTATCACAACTCCTCGGTTGTCTATTACGGTGCCGGCTCTTACAAGCTCCATTCTTGTAAGCACCCAATCAAAATCTCCGGCAGTCACAAGACTTTGGCAGTATTCGCATCTGCCGCTGCTTGAAATCCTTACTGGAGCCCCGCAGCTCGGACAGGAGCGCGACACTGTGCGGTCGGCGTTTTCTCTCGTCTTAACTCCGCGCCTGCGCATATATGTAAGCAGATACTTTCTCTTTAGCACTCGCTTCGGGTCGCCGCCTATTACGCTTCGAGAGCTCTCGTCTACAACGCAGTCCGTCATGTCGACGGACATATAAGCAGTCAGGTATTCATACGTCGAGTCGCGCTCGTATTTGTGCAGATACGACTCGTTTATCCTTATGTCGCCGAGTATATTTATTTGTCCGTGTTTAATATATTCGTCAAGCTGGCGCTTGTGCCGCTCAAAAAGCTCCTCCTTTTCAAAGGGGCGTATCGGCGTCCAATCTCGCGCCGTCCATGCCCTTTGAAGCGTCATAAATACATCGTTTGACCATGTGAGGAAGCCCTCCGCTATGAAGTCGGTGTCCACCTCACGTATAGTTTTTGTTATCAGCTCCGTGTTGTCGACAGGGATGGCGTTTGTGACAAAGCTGCTTTTTCTTTCAGGCTTTGCAGGAGCGGGAGCCTGGGGAACACACTGAGCCGCATTGTCCGAGTTCAGGCGCGCAGTGTGCACAGATGAGGAAAAGATACGAGAAATTAGATATGATATGCCGCGCGCCGCGGCGCTGTGCATGGCGCGCCGCAAGCGTGTAATTATAAAAATCACCAGAATAAGCGCTATCAACGCCGCAGCAGACCAAACTATAATATTTACCGGAACATTTAACGAGTCGGCGGACTGCGCCGTGGCGGCGGTTTCGTTCTCGGCGGCGTAAGCCGTAACGTTTATGCCAAACACGGAGGCGCACGCGGCGCATATTGTGCCGATTATATAACTCTTCACCTTATTCTGCACCCTGCCGGCGTGCTGTCGTCGACAAATATCACCCTGACTCCGCCCTCGCCGTCGTCCGACGCAAGTATCATTCCGCAGCTCTCAACGCCGCAGAGCACAGCGGGCTTCAAATTTGCGACAAGTATCACCTTTTTACCTATGAGCTCGTCGGGCGTGTAGAAGTTCGATATTCCGGACGCGACCGTTCTCTCTCCCTCGCCGTCGTCAAGAGTAAGCTTCAACAGCTTCTTTGATTTTTTGACCGGCTCGCAGTCCTTTACCTCGGCGACGCGCAGCTCGACCTTTGCAAAATCGTCTATACCTATCTGGGCAAGGCCCTCTATCTTCACTTTTTTCTGCTCCGGCTCACTCTTTTCCTCAAGCGCCTGCTTCTCAGCAAGCTCATTGAGAGTCTTCTCGGCGTCTATTCTCGAAAACAGTGGAACCGCCTTGCCGACGCGCTCCCCAGCCTTCAAGCCGCCAAACGACGAAAGGCTGTCGTAATCGCTTACCGTGCAGTTGAGCTGCTGCTGTATTTTCTCGGCGGTATCCGGCATAAACGGCGAGAGCAGCACCGAGATAAACCTTATGCTCTCGAGCAGATTATACAGCACGGTTCCGAGCCGCGCCCTTTTATCCTCGTCCTTGGCGAGCACCCACGGAGCAGTTTCATCGATATACTTGTTGCTCCTGCGCGCAAGGCTGAATATCGTATCAAGGGAGTCGCTTATCCTGTATTCGTTTATCAATCGGTCTACCTCCGCGACCGTTTTCAGCGCCGCGTCCTTCAGCTCGTCGTCTATCGCCTCCGGAGCCGTCGGCGGCAATATCTCTCCATCGAAATATTTATTGCTCATCGCAACCGTGCGATTTACAAGGTTTCCGAGGTTGTTAGCGAGGTCTGAGTTGTACCTTTCGATTATTGTTTCATAGGTTATCGAGCCGTCCGCGACATACGGCATCTCCGACAGCAGATAATAGCGGACGGGGTCTACGCCGAGCCAATCTATGAGGTCGTCGGCATATATTACATTGCCCCTCGACTTGCTCATCTTATCACTTCCGAAAAGCAGCCACGGATGACCGAATATCTGCTTTGGCAGCGGCTCGCCGAGCGCCATGAGCATAATAGACCAGTAGATGGTGTGGAACCTTAGAATATCCTTGCCGATAATGTGAACGTCTGCGGGCCAGTATTTTTTATACAGCTCGCCCGGATCATCGGGATCATAGCCGAGCGCGGTTATATAGTTGGACAGAGCGTCTATCCAAACGTAAACGACGTGGCCGGGGTCAAAATCGACGGGTATGCCCCACTTAAACGAGGTCCTCGAAACGCAAAGGTCCTGAAGTCCCGGCTTTATGAAGTTGTTTATCATCTCTTTTTTTCTCGCCTCGGGGTAGATGAAATCGGGGTTTTCCTCAAGGTGCCGCTCAAGCTGCTCCTGGTACTTTGAAAGCCTCAGAAAGTACGCCTCCTCCTTCGCCCCTTTCACCTCGCGGCCGCAGTCCGGACATTTGCCGTCCACAAGCTGAGTTTCCGTCCAGAAGCTTTCGCACGGCGTGCAGTACATTCCCTCGTATTCGCCCTTGTATATATCCCCCTGCTCGTACAGCTTTTTGAATATCTTCTGAACGACTCTCTCGTGATAATCGTCAGTCGTCCTTATGAATTTGTCGTAGGTCGTGTTGAGGCTGTCGCAGATGCGCCTTATCTCGCCTGAGATCTCGTCCACATACTCCTTCGGCGTAACGCCCGCCTCCTTTGCGTATTCCTCAATCTTTTGACCGTGCTCGTCGGTTCCCGTGAGAAAGAAAACGTCATAACCCAAAAGTCGCTTGTATCTTGCAAGCGCGTCCGTCATAACGATTTCATAGCTGTTGCCTATATGCGGCTTGCGCGACGTATAGGCTATTGCCGTTGTGATGTAAAATTTTCCCTTACTGCTCATTTTCCATTTCTCCTTTATAAAATAAAAAAGCCCCCGTCCGTTTAAGGACGAGAGCAAACGCTTCGTGTTACCACCTTAATTTATCCGCAAAAAGCGGAACTCCGCCGGTACTTTTAAACTCCTGCGCAAAATAAAAATACCGCCGCGCTGTAACGGGCGCGCGCCGCCGCAGCCTGTGCCGTAGCAGTCGGTGCGGAGCTCCGAGATCATCTTGGGCGGCGCCTTTTGTGCTTCTTTTCAGCTACCGAAGCTCTCTTTGACATATCTCGCCGCTTACTCTTCTCTTCTCAGCCTTTGTCGCTATTGATTTATTGATTTGATTATATCAATATAAATCCGCATTGTCAACTTTTAATCGGCAAAAAGCTCCGGATGCATACGGCTGTAATGAAAAATATACTGCTGCGCTATTCCCGCATACCGCCCGAGGCCGTCAGCCGTAAGCTCCGGCAGCAGCGTCTGCATTGCGCGCTTCATCCAAACGTCCATGGGGAAGCACTCGAGGCGGTGCATACCGTACAGCAGCGCACATTCCGCCACCTTCGGTCCGACTCCCTTTATTTTCATCAGGCTCTGTCTTGCATGGTCAATCGGCATTTTTTCGACTTGCGACAGGTCTATCTCCCCGCAGGAAACCCTTTGCGCCGCGTCTATAATATATTTAGCCCTAAATCCGCTTCTCAGCGGGGCAAGCTCCTCGGGGCTCAATGGAGCGAGAATGTCGGCGCTCGGGAAGGCATATCCGCCGTCGGGCGTTTTCTCTCCGAAGTATTCGCACATCCTCTTTATTATGCCCTTTATCCTCGGAATATTATTGTTTTGGGATATAATAAAGGAGCAAAGCGCCTCCCAAGGCTCCTGACGGAGGATCCTTATCCCCGGGGCGTACTCCGCCGCCTCCTTTAAAACTCCGCTCAGCGACGACAGCTCGCTTTTTATAATCGAATAGTCGAGGTCTAAGTCGAAATAATCGCTCCACAGCCCCTCGTCCTCATATCTGCCGCCTAATATGTAAAAGTCCTCCCCGCTGAGCCTGACCGTGACCTCTCTGCCGAAGGCAACGCCGACAAAGCCGCCGTCATCAAGCTCCTCCCAGCGGAAGCTCTGGCCGCAGTCGAGAGTCTGCCTTAAATCAAAATCACGGGCTCCCTTAAAGACTATTCCTCCGTCCGTTTTGCTGCATTTCATACCCACACCGCTTTTCAGAATTTTAATATTTACAGTTTACAGTATATCACATTTGACGATTATGTGCTACAATATATTTAAAGGCAAGCGGCTATAACGAGCGAAGGTATAAATCGCCGCCGCAAAATTCCGAAACGAAAGGAAGCTCGGCT
Organism: uncultured Clostridia bacterium; assembly: GCA_947632045.1. GTDB lineage: Bacteria > Bacillota > Clostridia > Oscillospirales > Acutalibacteraceae > UBA7067. The sequence goes on along the minus strand of CANRNQ010000013.1, from coordinate 45,882 downwards.
TATGAAAGAAACAATCTGCACGATACCAATAAACGACGTATTCTCACCCAAGGACGGCTGTCCCATCTGCCGTCTGCACGATATGCTGGAGCAGAATTACGTCGACTACATTCTCGGCGCTGCGATGATGGAGCCGGACGTGAGAATGGAAACAAACGAAAAGGGATTCTGCACGAAGCATTTCCATATGATGGTCGGCAAGGGACGCAGGCTTCAAAACGCGCTTATACTCGAAACGCACCTTGAAAAAATAATCAACGAGCTTTTGCCCGAGAACGCAAAGGGAAAGCCGGACAAGAAAAATATAGAGGCTCTCGAGAATTTGCAAAGGAGCTGCTATGTATGCGATAAAATAAGCTGGGGAATGGAGCATATGTTCAGAACCATATTTTCAAGCTTCGCCTCAGACCCGACCTTTAGAGAGCTGTACGAGGCTCAGCCGTTTATATGCCTGCCGCACTATACCATGCTGATAAGATCCGCCTCGGCCAAGGGCGGGTTAAAGGGCGCGGAGCTTTCCGAGTTTTACAAAAGCACCGCGAGACTTTCAGGCGGATATTTAAAGGAGCTAAAGGGCGACGTGTCGCACTACTGCAAGATGTACGACTACCGCAATCGAGGCGAAGACTGGGGAAATTCGCGCGACTCAATAGAGAGAAGCGTCGAGTTTTTAACCTCAGAACGACCGGAATATATAGAAAAGCCGTAATCAAAAGCAAAGGGCCGCGTTTAAGCGGCCGCTTTTTGTATAAGACGCAATGGAAATTTGCTGAGCATAAAATTAATATATAGCTTATCTATCGCTTATCGGCTTGTATTCTCTCTTTGACGCAACGCTTTTATACGCCGGTCTTATTATCTTGTCCACGTTCACAAGCTCCTCCATGCGGTGTGCGCTCCAGCCGACTATTCTCGCGATAGCAAAAATCGGAGTGTAAAGCTCGTTAGGAATGTTGAGCATACTGTAAACAAAGCCGCTGTAAAAATCGACATTCGGGCAAACTCCCTTGTATATTTTTCTCTCCTCGGCTATAACCTCGGGAGCAAGGCGTTCAACAAGGGCATACAATTCAAAATCGTCCTGTCTGCCCTTTTCCGCGGCAAGCCCCTCGACAAAGCTCTTTAGAACGCGCTCTCTCGGGTCGGAGAGAGAATATACCGCGTGACCCATGCCGTATATAAGGCCCTTTTTGTCGAACTCCTCCTTGTGCAGCAGTCTTTTTAGATAATCTCTGACCGCGTCCTCGTCCTTTGTGTCAGACACGGCGCTTTTTAGATTGTCCATCATCTCTATTACCTTTATATTCGCTCCGCCGTGCTTCGGCCCCTTTAGCGACGACAGCGCCGCCGCCATAACCGAATATGTATCCGAGCCCGACGACGTTACAACGTGGGTGGTAAAGGTCGAGTTGTTACCGCCGCCGTGCTCCATATGGAGCATTAGAGCTATATCGAGCACCTTAGCCTCGAGCTCGGTGTATTTCATATCCGGCCTCAACATTCTCAGTATATTCTCCGCAGTTGAGAGGTTAGGGTCGGGGCGGTGTATATACATACTGTCGTCACGCTCGTAATGGTTAAATGCGTGGTATGCATACACGGCGAGCATTGGCATCTCCGCGATAAGGCGCATACACTGAAAAAGCACATTCTCCTTTGAGGTGTCGTTTGCCCTCGTGTCATAGGACGCAAGGGTCAATATGCTGCGCGTGAGCGAATTCATAATATCGCTGCTCGGCGCCTTCATTATTACATCTCTGACAAAGTTTGTCGGCAGCCTTCTGAGCGCTCCAAGTATAGCATCAAATTCCTCAAGCTGAGATTTGCTCGGAAGCTCGCTGAAGAGCAAAAGATAGCTCGCCTCTTCGAACCCGAAGCGCTTGTCGGACGTTGCCCCTTCTACAAGGTCGTGAATATTATATCCTCTAAATTCGAGCTCGCCGTCACAAGGAACAGATTGTCCGTCCACTGTTTTTGTGGATATTACAGCCGACACAGAGGTGAGCCCCGCAAGAACACCCACTCCGTTTTTATCTCTTAAGCCTCTCTTTACGTTTAATTCATTGAAAAGCTGAGGATCGATTTTATCATTAGCAATGTATTTTTCCGTTCCTTTTCTTATAAACTCGTAAAGCATTTCTTTATTATAGCTCATAATTTACCTCCGACTCAAAGATTTTTATAAAAATTGTATAGAAGATTATATCATAAACCTTTGAGAATAATATGAACTGAAATTGAACACTGCGAAATTAACAAAAAATTAATAAATATGCGCTTTGACCCTCTGCTCATTCAGAGGGTTATTTTTAGTTTAAATTCTTTTTGCAAATAACGAAGGTGCGAGCGAATAAAATTTTCTGCAAAAATAAAGCATTGAACGCATTGAGCGGCGTGTCTGTGCTGCGACAGGCGATAACCCGGCATTAGATATACTCTCGATAAATTTTGCCGCTGATCGAAGCGGAATTTTATACCCCTAAAAATAATATACTTTAACAAAACAATAGGGGGTATTAATAATGATAAATTCCGTTGAAAAATCAGAAACAAAAAAAACAAAAAGACTGTCTTTAATATCTCTAATCGCGGGCGCTGTATTTACTTTTGCCTTTGCCTCTTTGCTGCACTTCTTTTATGAGTTCAGCGGAGGCAGTATGCTCTCGATACTTTTTGGCTCGGTAAACGAGAGCACCTGGGAGCACATCAAGCTGTTTATCGCGCCGTATGTCGTTTGGGCGATAATAGAGCTCGCCTATCTAAGGCCAAGCTTCAAGCCCTTTGTCGTCGGTAAGGTCGTCGGACTTTTCAGCTTTCCGGCAGTAATAACTATACTCTTTTATACATATACGGCAATATTCGGATCAAGCTACTTTATCGCCGACATTCTCATCTCGGTTTTTGCCGTATTTTTTGTACAATGGATCTCATATAAAATATATGCTCTTGGCGATAAGGCGGCAAAATGGTTTCCTATTGCTCTTGTCGCCTTGGTGCTTTTAGCCGTGATGTACTTCTCTTTCACCGCAGTACCTCCTAAAGCCGAGCTGTTTCGCGACCCTGTGACCGGCGGCTACGGCATACCAAATTCCGGATATGACCGCGGAGCGACTGTGCTTGAAAACGCCGATCTTATATAGCTCACGTCAAAAGTCCGGACTTAAACAGCAGGTAAGCAATAACACCTCCGCCGAGAGCGCAAGCAAGCGTGAACGCGAGCTTTAGCACTATTCTACTTTTTCTTTTATAGGACGAGGGCGCGTCCATGGTTCTCATAAGCTTCATGGCCTCTCGCTCAAGGAGCTGCTGCTGTGCCGAGGCAAATTCAGGCTTCACTATCAGCAGCGCCTTTTCATAATATAGATTTCCGGTATTGTTTATCTCGATTATCTGTCTGTTGACTCCCTTTATCATATTGGCGGCTCCTTTATTACAAATTTGTTTCTTATTTTTAAAAAATAAATCTGTAAAAGCATATTTGGCACAAAGTCAAGCGCTTATTCAATTACAATTTTTTTACTTCAAAAAAATTATCAACATTTATTTTTCGATATTTCAATTATAATTTGACATATTTTTTCGCTGAAAATTTCTTTTCGACAATTATACGGTTTGTAAATTCTTTTCTATCAACAAAAATGTTGATAACTATGTTAACAATGAGAATAAATAGCAAAAAACACCCCGATTTTACCGAAAAAATTTGAGTTATCCACATTTACTACTTGTTAACAGTTCATTTGAGGGAATTTTTCGCTTATTTATTTTAAACAAATTGTAATTTTTAGCTTGTCAACACATTTTAAAAAATAAATTAAATTACAAATTTGTTACAATTTCGCTCTGAGTTTTCCTCTCTCTTTTTTCTTTTATCATACCGCTGCTGAGGCTGTCGCGGTTGCCCGCCAAAGCCGAAGTTTGGGCGCGACGGAGCTCGGGCGGCGACCCGCAAATCTCCGCCTGCGGCGGAGATTTGCCAAAAAACGCGGCAAAAAATTTCTGCGCACGGGCATCGACCCTGCCTGCCGCGTTTTTCCGGTGCGGCTGCGCCGCACCGGTCGCCGCCCGAGCCTGCCCGATCCGGCTCAAAGCAAAAACGAGGCGCGCGACAGCAAAAAAAACCGAGCGCTAAAACAAGCGCCCGGTCGACCAAAATATTAAAATTTTAAAATATTATTTCCCAAAATATCTCTTGAGCAGTCCCGCAAAGCCTGCACCGTGACGAGCCTCGTCCTTTGCCATCTCGTGAACCGTGTCGTGGATAGCGTCATAGTTGAGCGCCTTGGCCTTCTTTGCAAGCTCAAATTTACCGGCGCAAGCGCCCTCCTCTGCTTCAGCCCTCATCTGAAGATTCTTTTCGGTGCTGTCTGTTATAACCTCGCCTAAGAGCTCCGCAAACTTGGCCGCATGCTCCGCCTCCTCAAGGGCATACTTTGTGAACGCCGCGGAAATTTCGGGATATCCCTCTCTGTCGGCTACCCTTGCCATTGCAAGATACATTCCAACCTCGGTGCACTCGCCGGTAAAGTTAGCCTGCAATCCCTCGTAAATTTCCTGGTCTACGCCCTGAGCTACTCCTACCTCGTGAACAGTCGCATAGCTGCCTGTCGCGCTAACCTCCTTAAATTTATCGGCAGGAGCCTTGCACTGCGGGCAAAACTCGGGAGCGCTCTCGCCCTCATAAACATAACCACATACCTGACATACAAACTTTTTCATTTTGATCTCCTCGCTTTTAATAAAATATAATTTATCAGAAAATTCGGACAACTCCTCACAAGGCGCAACCCCTGCACTTTTGCATCGTTGGCCGCTCGGCGCTGTCCTTATACTGATGCATCGTTAAGCGGCGCTTTCTCGGCGGACGACTCATGCTTGCAGTTTGAACAAACACCATAAAAGCAAAGGCTGTGTCTGTCCACCTTACAGTCATAAAGCCGCTCTATACGCTCGTCAAGTCCGCTGCTGTCATTAAGACAGTTTATATCAGCTATGCTGCCGCAATTATTGCACACAAAGTGAGCGTGAGCGGTCACAACGCCGTCGTAACGCTCTTGTCCGTTAACGGTCGCCACAGTCACGACAAGTCCCTGCTCTTTAAAAAGTGAGAGATTGCGATAAACTGTGCCAAGACTAAAATCAGGATATTCAGTCTTTAGGCGGTTGTATATCCATTCAGCCGTCGGGTGAACATTCGTCGAGCGCAGGACGGACAGCACAGCATCTCTTTTTTTGCTGAAGTTCAATTTCCTCATTTTGCACCTTCCTTAGCCTTATGCGGCTCATAGCAATTAAAGAGCTTCATAGATAAAGCAAAAAACGATAATCATAATTGTTTATGTATATAAAATAGCATATCCTCGGCAAAAAGTAAAGGGAATATTTGTAATATTTTTGAAATTTTAACAAATCCATTTTCAAAAGAATTTATTTCCCTCAAAAAAATAGAAGCTGCTCGGTAATTTTAAGGCTGCGGCGGGGTAACGCTTTTTTACCCCGCCGCATATAATGCTTTATCAGAATTATAGGAGATGATATTTTGCCTTCCGTATTTATCAGCCCGTCTACTCAGGAATTTAACCCCTATATCGACGGCGGCAACGAGGAATACTATATGAATCTTGTCGCTGATGAGCTAATTCCCTATCTTATCGCAAGCGGAATAACAGTAAACAGGAACGACCCGGACCAAAGCCTCGGCAGAGCCATCGCACTGTCCAATTCAGGCAATTACGATTTACACCTTGCGCTTCATTCAAACGCCGCGCCCGAGAGCCTGTCCGGCAAGCTGATGGGCACGGACGTATATTATTACGCCGGCAGCGTCAACGGTAAACGCGCCGCAGATATAATCGCAAGCAATTTCAAAACGATATATCCCGACCCCAACAAGGTAAAAGCGGTATCTACAACGACCCTTGCGGAGCTGAAGAAGACTAAGGCTCCGGCGGTGCTTATAGAGGTTGCTTATCATGACAATCGACAGGACGCTCAGTGGATAAGAGAAAATATCGGCGAGATAGCTAAAAACCTCGCGCTTTCGGTAACCGAATATCTCGGCGTTCCCTTCCGCGAGCCGTAAAACACTCTCGCGCCGCCTGCCGTATATCTCGGAAATTTATTTCAGAGATTTTTCTCCCGCCTTTATTTTTAACACCGATATATCAAAAAGCCCTGTCGACTCGCTTTTCCGTACCGTCACCCCGGCGTCGACAAGCGCGCAAATCAGCTTGATAAGCTCTCGGTTTATTATTTCTCCCGGCACGATAAGCGGTATGCCCGGCGGATACGCGAGAATAAATTCTCCGCTCGCCCTGCCCGATGAAGCTTCTATATGCACATACTCGCGGTCGATAACCTCGGCTTCAAATATTTCCACAGCCCTGTCCGGCGCTTCTGTCAAAAACGGAAGCGCCTTAGCATACTCCTGCAAGGGGCAGGGCGCCGAGCCGTCTATATCAGATAGAGCGGTCCAAAGGCGCTCAAAGCCTTCGTCGACGTCGCAGTATGAGGTCATCGCCACAATATAATTCAGTGAAGCCATTTCCACCTGTATTTTATATTTTTTCAGCAGGAGCCTCGCAAGGGCTGTCCCTGTAAGCCCCGCGCGTATGGCGCTTATTGTCAGCTTGCCTCTGTCAAAGGCAAATATTTCGCCGCTGCCGACTTGTCCGTTTCGGCCGCATAAAAACACATCTATACTCTTGAGCCCGGCCGCTTTCCTTAAAAAGCGGTCAAGCCTTTCGGCGTATTCCTCAAAAAGCTGCTTGCCGTATGCTTGAAGATTACATATCGCACCGTCAATGCTTTCCATAATAAGATACGAAGGTGAGCTCGTTTCAAATACCGCGAGCTTTTTTGCAACATCATCTGCGCTTACTCTCTCTCCGCAGATATGCAAAAGCGCGCTCTGTGTAAGCGCCCCTAGGGTCTTGTGGGCGCTTTGTATTACTATATCCGCGCCGGACCTTACGGCCCCTGCCGGAAAGCCCTCAAAATGCCCAAGATGAGCGCCGTGCGCTTCGTCCACTATCAGCACCGCGCCGTGTCTGCGGCATATATCCGAAATTGAGCTTATGTCGGATATTACCCCCTCATAGGTTGGCGACGTCAGTATGACCGCTTGCACATTTACATTTTCTTTAAGAGCCGCTTCAACGTCAAGCGGAGATATGGAGCCGTGTATTCCGAGCGGAGATATGACCGGCGGAAGCACATAAATCGGGCTTAGTCCGAGCAGAGCAATACCATTGTATACCGATTTATGGCAGTTGCGGGCACAGACGATTTTCCCGCCCCTCTGTGTGCAGGCGGCAAGCGCCGACAATATTCCGACCGTACTGCCTCCTACGAGAAAAAAGGTTTTCTTTGCTCCAAAAAACTCAGCCGCATTGTCCATTGCCTCCTTTAATATTCCGCAGGGGGAATGCAGATCATCAACGCCCTCTACCTCAGTAAGATCGTGCTCTGCGCTTATTTTGCACAGCATATCCCCCCGCCTTTTATGCCCCGGCATATGAAACGGATATATTCCCGACTTTGAATATTCTTCAAGCTTGTCGCTAAGCATTTTAACACCGTCCCGAATAATCTTACGCATAAATCATTTGATCTGCGGCGCTTTGCTTCACACGCTTACGCCAAACACGAGCCGAGCGTTTTCCATATTTTTCTCCAAAAGCTCGTCAACGCTTATATTTCTTATCTCAGCAATTTTTTCCGCGGTATATTTTATCATTCTTGAGTCGCATCTCTTTCCGCGAAACGGAACCGGAGCCATATACGGCGCATCGGTTTCAAGCATAAGTCTGTCAAGCGGTACCGTTTTGGCGACCTCTATACCTTTGCGTGCATTTTTAAACGTCACTGCTCCCCCAAGGCTTATAGACATACCGAGCCTTATGATTTGCTCAGCGAGCTCCGCGCTGCCGGAAAAGCAATGGACTATGCCCTTTGGGCGGTATTTTTTTAAAAGTTCAAGCGTATCGCCGTGAGCCTCACGGTCATGCACGACAACAGGCAGATCAAACTCTTTTGCGAGGGCAAGCTGCTTTTCAAAGCAGGCTCGCTGAAAATCGCGCGGAGATGTATCCCAGTGATAGTCGAGTCCAATCTCACCCACCGCAACGACCGCCGGATCCTTTAAAACCTGCGCCAGCCGCTCTATATAATCCTCCGGAGCCCTGTGTATGGTATCGGGGTGATAGCCTGCGCTCGTGTAAAAGCCCTTGTATTTTCCCGCAAGCTCAACGCCGAATAGAGCCGATTCGATATCCGTTGCTCCGTTTATCACTCCCGCTATTTCTTTTTCAAGCATAGAGGCTATCAAAAATTCTCGGTCATCGTCAAATGCTTCATCATCGTAATGCGCGTGCACATCAAATATTTTTTTCATTTTGCACCTCTTGAAATCATTTTTTATTTTTTAAGTATTTCCTCGGTAAACAGAGAGCTATCTCTTTTTGATACTCTCCCTAAGCTGTAAAACGTCAACGTATAAGCCCGCTTTAACAGAGCTTTTTGATAAAACCAAGCCGGTTAAATATAATTATACTCCGAAACATAGCGCAACGCAAATATGAGCTCTGCCGCAGCCTGTTAAAAACTTTTTTGCCACTGCCGGAGAGGAGGCAAATGCGCTCTGCATATTTTATCAAATTTTTACCCGCAGCTTATTACTTTGTGATATAATACTTATGTAAAGATAAAACAACTACCCCATTTTGGAAGAGGCGGAGCTTATGATATATATTGTTGAGGACGATAACGATATAAGAGAGATGGAAAGCTATGCTATTAAAAACAGCGGCTTTGAGGTGCGTGCATTTTCAAACGGCATAGATTTTTTCGACGCTTTTGAACAGCAGCAGCCCGACCTTGTCTTGCTTGATATAATGCTCCCCGGCGAGGACGGTCTGACGATGCTGCGCAAAATACGCGCCGACGGCAACGGCGGCGATATCCCCGTTATTATGGTAACCGCGAAAACAAGCGAAATAGACAAGGTAAAGGGTCTTGATATGGGCGCGGACGATTACATAACAAAGCCCTTCGGCGTAATGGAGCTCGTATCGAGGGTCAAGGCCCTGCTCAGACGCTGCGAAGGCCGACAGGAAAGCAAAACTCTTAAATATAAGGAAATAACCATCGACGACCACAGGCGCAAGGTCACGGTAGGCAATGAGGTCTGCGCTCTGACATATAAGGAATACGAGCTTTTAAAATACCTTGTCGCTAACAAAGACATAGCGCTAACGCGCGAAAAGCTTCTCGGCAAGGTCTGGGGCTATGACTTTGAGGGCGAGAGCCGCACCGTTGATATGCACATAAAAACGCTCAGGCAAAAGCTTGGCGAGGCCGGAAATTATATAGTGACAGTAAGACATGTGGGGTATAAGATAGGTGAACAGTGATAAACGCGCTTTGAAAACCAAGGGCGCAAACCTGCGTTCAAACATAACAAAAAACCTTACCATCGTCGGGCTCGTTTCGCTTTTGCTTACAAGCTTTGCAGTGAGCATAATATTTTGGTTCCTCACGTCAGGTCAGCTGCGCGACGACGTCAAAACATATATTGAGCTGCTTAGGGTCGACTGCAACGAAATGCCGTCATACGACGAGCTTGACAAGCGCTCCGAAAGCAGTTATAGAATAACGGTCATAGCGCCCGACGGCTCCGTGCTGTATGAAAACAATCGCAGTCTTCACAGGGAAAAGATGGACAATCATTCGGACAGGCCCGAATTTATACAGGCAAAAAGCAGCGGAACCGGTATAAGCAGCCGTTATTCAAGCGAAACAGGCGAGCTTAGATATTATTATGCGGTCAGGCTCGATAACGGCGATATACTAAGAGTATCCGCCAATATATACGGTGTACTCTCCATGTTTAACAGCATACTTCCCGCCATACTTGTGATAGGCGCGGCAATAATACTCATATGCTTTTTCCTTGCAAAGCGAATGTCGGAGCATATAACGAAGCCGATAGAAAACATGGCAAAAAATACAGAGGGCGCTGTTTACGACGAGCTTTTGCCCTTTTCAAACACCATAGAAAAGCAGCGAGAGCAGATATGGCGCAAGGACGAGGAGCTGTTGGCGGAAAACGAAAAAATAAAGACCATAACCGAAAACATGGAGGAAGGTCTTATATTCCTTGACGCTGACGGAAGAGTTATTATGCACAACGGCAGCGCGCAGAAAATAGTACACACGCGGCGCAATTCGACTCTTGACTCGGTAGAGCTGCCCGATATCGAAAGGGAAAGATTTTTAGAATGTGTTGAGCGTGCGCGCGGAGGCAAAAATTCCTTTTGTGAAATCGATATAGGCGACAAAAATTTTCAGATACTCGCAAATCCCGTATTTGTAAATCGGGCGCAGACGGGAGTGGTTTGCCTAATTGTTGACGTCACACATCACAGAAGCGTCGAAAAAATGAAGCAGGAGTTCACCGCGAACGTATCGCACGAGTTGAAGACTCCCCTCACCTCCATATCCGGATACGCCGAAATAATAGAAAGCGGCATAGCAAGCGCCGAGGACGTAAAGAAATTTTCGGGTCGTATACACAAGGAGTCGAAACGACTTGTCGCGCTTATCGAGGATATAATAAAGCTCTCGCGTCTTGAAGAGGAGGCGAGCGACAGTTCAAGGTTTACTACAATAGACCTGAGCGATATTCTTGAGGAATGTGCCGACTCGCTCGAGATGAACGCCAAAAGCAACGGAATAACAATTGAGGTAAGCTCGGAAAAATGCAAAATACGAGGCGAGCGCGAGATGATATATGAACTGATATACAATCTATGCGACAACGCCATACGTTATAATAAGCGCGGCGGAGTGGTGCACCTTAAGACAGAGCCCGATAACGGTATGCTGCGCTTGACGGTGGAGGACACAGGCATAGGCATACCGCCGGAGCATCTTGGCAGAGTATTCGAGCGCTTTTACCGCGTTGACAAAAGCCGCTCAAAGCAAACCGGCGGAACCGGACTTGGCTTAGCCATAGTCAAGCATATCGCTGAAAGGCACGGCGCTGAAATAGACATAAGGAGTGAATTTGGCAAAGGTACAACGGTGAATGTATATTTTGAGCAGGCGTAGCCGACAGCCGCGCAGCACTTATCTCACCAAGGATTCTAAGATTTTAAACCGCGCAAACAAAGTTTGACTACATACGCTTTACTTTACCAAAAAACAAGCTATAATAATCAATAGCAGCACAATTATGGAGATGATATTATTATGTACTACAATGCGGGGCTTGTTCTCGAGGGCGGAGGTATGCGAGGAGCTTACACCACCGGAGTACTCGACTTTCTAAACGACAACGATATTTATTTCAAGGACTGCTACGGCGTATCGGCCGGAGCGGGGCACGCCTGCTCTTATCTTTCCGGTCAGCGGGGAAGAGCGATAAAGGTAAACACTGAATTTCTCAACGATAACAGATATTGCAGCCTGCAAAGTCTAAGAAAAACCGGCGATATGTTCGGGGTGGAATTTGTGTATTACACAATTCCACAGGAGTTGAATTTATATGATTACGACGCGTTTCTCAATTGCAGAACCGACTTCTACGCAGTGGTCACAAACGTCGAAACCGGCAAAGCGGAGTATCTTAAGATAAACGATTTGAGGAAGGACATGGGTATTGTCGTCGCGTCTTCGTCCTTGCCGCTCATATCGCGCATTAAAGAAATCGGCGGAAAAAAATACCTTGACGGCGGCATAGCGGATTCCATACCGGTAAAGCAGAGCATTAAAAACGGCAACAGCAAAAACCTCGTCGTACTCACTCAGCATGACGGATACAGAAAAAAGCCCGCGTCTTTAATAGGGGCAATGAAGCTGAAGTATAAAAAATACCCGTTCTTTATCGAAGCAAATAAGAACAGGCATAATATGTATAATTCCGCCCTTGATTTAATAGCGCGCGAGGAGAAAAACGGAAACATAGTGGCTGTGCGCCCAAAAAATCCGGTGGGCATAAGTCGCTTTGAAAAAGACAAGGACAAGCTGCTTCAGCTCCACGAGGACGGATACAGGGACGCGGAGGAAAAGAAGGACGAAATATTCGCTCTGCTCAAAGAAGCCGGAGAGTGGTAAGCGAGCCGTGAAGCCATATAGAAAAAATTTTAAAAAGCTTGACAATAAAGAGGAGCTCCGTCAAAAAGCCTTACAGGTCTTTTGACGGAGCTCTTTACGCGATAAACATCTGGCGCGCTGCAAGGGACTCGAACCCCTGACCTCTTGATTCGTAGTCAAGCACTCTATCCAGCTGAGCTAGCAGCGCATCTTATTATTTGTCGCTCAAATATATTACCACAACAGTTCTTAAAAATCAAGAGCTTTTTCTCACTTTTTTCATTTTGCCGCCTATCTTGATTCCTTACTAAAAAGCGGCCGCGGTCTTGACTTTGTACGATCTCGCTTTTTGAAATTACTTTTTGTCCTTGTCCTTATATAGCTTCGCCACTCTTTTGCTCTGCTTTTTAAACTGCGATACAACTGCTTTCGGCGACAGCAGCTTTACGTCGTCGCCGAGCGCGAACAGCCAGCCGAGAAACTGTGGGCTGACTATAACGTCGACGCTCACCTGAAAATGCTCGTCGTCGTATTTTGAGATGACAATATCCTTTCCAAATCTGTCGACAACAACTCCGGCTTTATCGTTTGAAAAGCACAGGGTCACCCTTTCCTCGTCGCCCCCGAACATGGAGAATATCTTTTTCTGATATTCACTCATATTGAAATCCTTGAAATACTCGTCGCCCTCTCTTTTTTCGGGCGAAAGCTCAATTGACATCATTTTGTCAACTCGATAATGCTTTACCATATCGCTTAAGCTGTCGTAGCCTATGAGATAATAATTTTCATCATCCCAAGTCAGCTCCCACGGGCTTATTATGTAATTTTGCCCGCCGCGCTTCAACTGCTTTTGCAGCTTTTCTCCGCCGCTGAACGAAGCCTTCCATTCAAAATATTTAAAACAAATCTTGCAGCCCGTCGAAATCGCGGTGTGTATTTTGTCTACATTGTAATATATGCTTTCGTTCATCGTCTTCACGCGATTCTTTATGCATATCTGGCGCTGAAGCTGGTTTGCCTGGTGCTTGCTTGCGAGACGCTCCATCTTCTTTATTAGCTGCTCCGATTTGCGCTCGGTTATGAATTTTGACGATTGCACCGCGTCAACCAAAAGCTTTAACTCGGGAAGCTGAAAATCGCGCTCCGCAATGAAATACTCAAAGCTTTTGCCCTTTCTTGTTGCAACGTCTATGCCAAAAACGCGCAGAGCCTCAATATCGTCATATATGCTCTTGCGTTCAGCCTGAATGCCGTAAGTCTTAAGCGACGATATTATATCGTTCATGGTCATGGCGTTGTCTTCGTCGGTGTTTTCAAGCAGAATTTTCGCAAGGTACATACACTTTAGCTTTTGATTCGCCCCTTTAGCCATTAAGCTCACCTCTTTTTCAGTCCTTCATATCCTCCAGCTCTTTTATCAGCAGTCCGAAGGTATCATCCCAGCCGTCTATCGCGTTTACGCCTCCGCCGTTTACGCTTCTCAGCTTTGCGTCGTTCATATCCTGACCATAGGCGAAAAGCTCTCCGAGATAGATTTCATATCCGTTTTTAACGCAGATATCGCAAAACGACTTCATAGGATCTTCGGATCTTGCTGCGGCTATGAGTTCTTTTCGCAGCCTTGAGTCGTTTTTTGCATCGGTCATCAGCCTTTCAAGCTCGTTTTGAATATTCATATAGATTCACTCCCTCGGAATTTACTTACTTATAAATATATTAAAGCATTAGCCGAAGTAAATGTCAATATTAAGCTCAAATTTGCCGCGTTTGCAGCGCTTTCTGCGCAACAAATTTTATTTTTTGTATTGACAAATCCGCGATAAATGTTAAAATATTTGATAACGGAATATTTCAAAGGCTTTGACGGGGAAGAGTACGAGGGATAAGCTTTTTCAGAGAGCCGCCGTTTGGTGCAAGGCGGTATTGCCCCCGAGGAAAATCACCCCTGAGTTTTCTGCTGAAGCGCCCCGCGCGTTTTAGGTAAGAACGGCTGCCCGCCGTTATACGGGACGGCATTCGGCTTTTGCCCGATGCTCAAAGCGGCTCTTTTGAGCAAGCAAAGTGGTACCACGGAATTTTTTCGCCTTTGCAGTCGGTTGTCCGACTGCATGGGCTTTTTTTATTGCGCCTGCGGGAGCGTTATATTTTTAATCTCCGCTCGGCGCTTTCAGCAATAATTATGTGAATTTTAAAGCGGGGAGATTTTGAAATGAAATTGAACGGATCCGATATTATTTGCGAATGTCTTATCGAGCAGGGGGTCGACACTGTTTTCGGCTATCCCGGCGGAGCTGTGCTAAACATATATGACGCTCTCTACAAGTACAGCGACCGTATAAATCACATACTCACGGCGCACGAGCAGGGCGCGTCCCATGCGGCGGACGGATATGCCCGCGCGACCGGCAAGGTCGGGGTAGTTATCGCGACCTCGGGCCCCGGGGCTACAAATTTAATAACGGGTCTTGCGACGGCCAAGATGGACAGCTCGCCCGTCGTCGCCATAACTGGCAACGTAACTCGCGACGGCTTGGGCAGGGACAGCTTTCAGGAGGTGGATATAAAATCCATCGCCGCTCCGGTCACAAAAAAGAGCTTTCGCGTTATGAGCATGGAGGAGCTTGCTCCGACTATAAGGGAGGCGTTCAGAATAGCCTCCTCGGGCAGAAAGGGTCCCGTGCTCGTTGATATTCCTAAGGACATTTCGGCTATGGAAACGGAGTTTGAAAGGGTTTCCCCCGTTTGCGACGTCGCCGCACCTTGTGATAACGACTACAAGAGGGCCGTCGAGATTATTAAAAGCTCTAAACGCCCGTTTATTTACGCCGGCGGCGGAGTTATAAGCAGCGGCGCGGAAAAGCTGCTGCTTGAGCTTGCCCACAGAATGGACGCTCCCGTGTGCTGCTCGCTTATGGGCATCGGCGGTATTCCCGGCAGCGACCCGCTCTATTTTGGCAACCTCGGAATGCACGGAATGTACGAAACGGGAATGGCCACTCTGAACGCCGACTGCATAATCGCCATCGGCGCGCGCTTTTCCGACCGCGTTGCTGGTGACCGCGAGAGGTTCAGAGAAAACGCCTCGATAATCCACTTTGACATAGACGAAAGGGAAATAGACAAAAACGTAATGACGGACTGCGCTCTGCTCGGCGATATAAAGGAAACTGCGGCAAGGGTTCTGGAGCTTTTATCCCAGCTTGAGCACAGGGAATGGCTTGAAACAATAGAAAGCTGGAAAAAGGAGCGCGCCGCCGAGCCACAGGAGAGCGGCTACCCCTCCCCTCAGCATATTCTCGGAAAAATACAAAGCATGAAGGGCGACGGCGACATTATCGTGACCGACGTCGGTCAGCACCAGATGTGGGCGGCTCAGGTATGCTCATTCAACAAGCCGAGGACGTTTATAACCTCCGGCGGGCTCGGCACCATGGGCTTTGGCATGGGTGCTTCGATAGGCGCGAGCCTTGCGCGTCCAGGCTGTCGCGTTACTCTCGTCACCGGCGACGGCAGCTTCCATATGAATTTGAACGAGCTTGTCACTCTCAAAAGCTACAACATACCCGTTGTTGTCTGCGTTATGAACAACAGCGTTCTCGGAATGGTGCGTCAGTGGCAAAAGCTGTTTTACGGCAGGCGCTTTTCGCAGACTGACCCGCACAGAGCCACGGATTTTTCATCTCTCGCGCGCTCGTTCGGCGTTGAAGGGATAAGCGTCACGAAGCCGGAGGAGGTCGATTCCGCTCTTGAGCGCGCTTATGCGCTTAACGCTCCGGTCGTGATCGATTTCAAAATCTCGCCAGACGCGAACGTACTCCCGATGATACCTCCGGGAAGGACTGCCGCCGAGATGATAACGGAGCTTGAATAAGGGGCTTCGTTTCTTAGCCTTAGCTTACGGGGCTGTCGCTGTTATACGCCTCAGTCACTTAGAGCGGGAGTTCGGGCTCGGGCGGCGCCCGGCAAATTTCCGCCTCCGGCGGAAATTTGCAAAAACGCGGCGGCGGGGAAATTTCTGAGAGATGGCAGCCCCCTGCCCCGCCGCGTTTTCTGCCGCGGCTGCGCCGCGGCGGGCGCCGCCCGAGCCCTTCCCCTTCCTCACGCACATAAAAAGAGCGTAAAGAAGCGACAGTCACAGCAGAAGCCGTATAATTCACATAAAAAACAACCGTCTACGAAAGGATAAAGCTATGAAGCAGATCGAAATTTTCGACTCTACCCTGCGCGACGGCGCGCAGGGCGAGGGCATATCATTCTCCGTCCAAGATAAGCTCGCGATAGTAAAATCGCTCGACAGGCTTGGCGTTAAATACATAGAGGCGGGCAACCCCGGCTCCAACCCAAAGGACCTCGAATTTTTTGAGGAGGCAAAAAAGCTCAAGCTAAAGCATTCGCGCCTCGTCGCATTCGGAAGTACGCGCAGAAAGGGCATAGCTCCAAGCGAGGATAAAAACCTTACGGCGCTGCTCGGAGCCGGCACGAACACGGTAGCCGTATTTGGCAAATGCTGGAAGCTCCACGTCACCGAAATAATAAACACAACGCCCGAGGAAAACTTTGCCATGATATACGACACCTGCCGCTTTTTAAGGGAGAGCGGAAAGAGCGTTATATTTGACGCGGAGCATTTTTTTGACGGGTACAAGGACGAGCCTGAATTTGCGCTTGAGGCGCTGCAAAATGCGGTAAACGGCGGAGCGGAGTGTCTGGCTCTCTGCGACACCAACGGAGCCGCTTATCCCGATGAGATCTATTCCGCCATACAGGCGGTGTGCAAACGCTTCCCCGACGTTAAAATCGGCATACACACCCACAACGACAGAGGTATGGCGGTTGCTAACTCGATAATGGCGGTCAAGGCAGGCGCGGTACAGGTTCAGGGAACCTATCTCGGCTACGGCGAGCGCTGCGGCAACGCGAACCTCTCCACGATAATCCCCGACCTCACGCTCACGGGAAAGTATAGCTGCATACCTCAAGATCAGCTTGTAAACGTAACTCTCACGGCGCGTGAGATAGGCGAAATTTCAAACACATCGATAAAACGCGGAGAACCGTTTATCGGCATAAGCGCCTTCGCTCACAAGGCGGGAATGCACGCTGACGGCGTACTAAAGCTGCCCCGCTCGTTCGAGCACGTTCCGCCTGAAACCTTCGGCAACACGCGCAGATTTCTCATGAGCGAGATTTCGGGCAGAGGGGCGGTGCTGGAGCGCATAAAAAAGATAGACCCGACGATAGAGAAAAACAGCGAGGAAACGGCGCAGATACTCGAAGCCCTCAAAAAGATGGAGCAGCAGGGCTATCAATACGAGGGAGCAGACAGCAGCCTTGAAATGCTTATCCGCCGCAGTCTTGGAAAATACAAGCCGTTTTTCGAGCTTAAAAACTATAAAATAATATCCGGCAGGCCGTGCGAAAACGATAATTGCAGCGCGACGGCAACGGTCAAGGTAAGGGTAAACGACAAGGACCAGCTCATGGCAGCCGAGGGCAACGGTCCGATAAGCGCCATGGATAAGGCGCTCAGGCGCGCGCTCGAGGTGTTCTATCCGTCGCTGAGAAAAATGCACTTGATAGACTACAAGGTTCGTGTTATGGACCCGAAAAGCGCGACCGCCGCTACCGTCAGGGTGCTTATCACCTCGTCTGACGGAAAAAGCGTATGGTCGACCGTGGGCGTATCCTCCGACGTTGTCGAGGCGAGCCGCATAGCCCTTGCTGAGTCAATCGAATATCATCTTATACAAGACAGGGCTTAAAAGTCATTCGGCTTTTGTCGATAGTGACACAATGTTATTTTTTCTCTTTCGGAAATTTGAATTTTTCTCAAAAAACTGTTATAATACATTTGAGCGCAGCATATAATGCTGCGAGGGAATTATGTGGAAACAAACGGATAGGCGCATCATTTTAAAGGAAGTGAGTTAATTGGAGCACGAAAGAGAGTTCAGCCAAATTACGCCGGAGATACTTAAATTGAGCGAGATCTGCGCAAATAACAACAACATTGATCCGTCGCTATACACGAAATACGACGTTAAAAGAGGCTTGCGCGACGTAAACGGTCGGGGCGTGTTGACCGGACTGACTGAGATCTCCGACGTTTTCGCCTTTGAGGAAACGCCGGACGGAGAGAGGGTCCCAATCGACGGACAGCTTTATTATCGCGGCTACAATGTAGAGTCGATAGTTGACGGCTTTATCAAGGACGACCGCTTCGGCTTTGAGGAGGTCACCTATCTTTTGCTTTTTGGCAAGCTGCCGAACGAGCAGCAGCTTGATGAGTTCCGCGGCCTGCTTTCATATTACCGCTCGCTGCCCATGAGCTTTGTGCGGGACATAATTATGAAAATGCCGAGCAAGGATATAATGAACGCGCTTGCGAGGAGCGTGCTCACGCTGTACTCCTACGACAACAATCCCGACGACACCTCGCTGCCGAACGTATTGCGCCAGTGCATACAGCTTATCTCGCTGTTTCCGATACTCTCGGTTTACAGCTTTCAGGCGTACGGATATTTTCACGAAAACAAGAGCCTGTTTATACATAATCCTCAGCCCGAGCTTTCAACCGCAGAGAACATTCTATATATGCTCAGGTCGGACAGCCGCTACACTCGCCTTGAGGCGAGGCTGCTCGATATGGCGCTTGTTCTGCACGCGGAGCACGGCGGCGGAAACAACTCGACGTTCACAACTCACGTCGTCACCTCGTCGGGCACAGACACATACTCGGCCATTGCGGCGGCTCTCGGCTCTCTTAAGGGTCCGAAGCACGGCGGCGCAAACATAAAGGTTGCGCGTATGTTTGAGGATATCAAGGCGCACGTCAAGGATTATTACGATGACGACGAAATCGCCGCATATATAACCAAGATACTCCACAAGGAAGCCTTTGACAAAAGCGGCCTTGTTTACGGCATAGGTCACGCCATATATTCCGTTTCCGACCCCCGCGCAAGGGTATTAAAGAAATTTGTCGAAAGCCTTTCAAAAGAAAAGGGGCGCGAAGACGAGTTTCATCTTTACGACGCGGTTTCAAGGATAGCCGCCGAACAAATCGTCCGCGAACGCAGAGTATATAAGGGTGTGAGCGCGAACGTAGATTTTTACAGCGGATTCGTCTACACTATGCTTGATCTTCCGCAAGAGCTCTTCACTCCGCTGTTCGCCATCGCGAGAATATCCGGCTGGAGCGCCCACAGGATAGAGGAGATTACCAACGCGGGCAAGATAATCAGGCCGGCATATATGAATATTCAGGAGCATCTTAATTATATTGATATGAAAAACAGATGATTTAAAAATGGCGCGGACGAAAATAGGCTCTGCGAAAACGATATAGCTTATTGATTTCGAACCCGTAAATTGATCATTGAGAGTGGAAACGCCCGACGGCAGCAATGTCGTCGGGCGTTGTTTGTTTATAAATCCGTTTTGATAAAAATTGAAATAGCTAACTTTTAGAAATATGATTTAAATGTTATCTCGGTCTGTCTGCAATTATTTCTCACTATAAAAATCAAGCCTCCGAAAACGCCTTATGCAATCACCTGATGCTTAAAGCTTTAGCTAAAGGCTGTTCATTCTTCCTCGTAAACGAGAATATCCTCTACTCGGCAGTGGAGAATCCTGCAAAGGTCGTCGATCTTCATTGTGCTGATGCCCTGATTTTTTCTTAACCTGTCAATAGTGGCGCTGCTGATGTTGTGTTTGTGGATAAGCGTATATGTGCTTTCGTCGCTTTTCTTCAGCGTTTCCCAAAAAGGCGTATACTTGATCATATTACCACCAATATAAAATTAATCTATGTTTTTATGCTTGACAATATTTACAATTGTTAATATAATCGAGATAAGGATATATTGAGTTTTGGCAAGCCATTTATATTTGATTTAACAGATATTATAAAATAATTATAAATCGCAACACAGGCTGCATTATGATATATTTTTTCGTTTCATCGCCCGAATAAGTTCTAAAAGCGCCGAGATTTCCTCATCGGTAAGCCCAGAAAGATCGATATTCCACTTGCGTTCCACACCCAAAAGATAGTCGGTTGTTACCTTAAAAATCCTTGATATAGAGATAAGTATGTCATATGAAGGCATTCTCAGCCCGGTTTCGTAAGCGCTTATAACTGATTTAGTAACGCCGAGTCTGCTCGCAAGCTGTGCCTGCGTCAAGCAGTTTTGAAGTCTTAAATCTTTTAAAATCATTCCAAATTCCACCATATCAACACATCCTCAATTAAAAATATAATATAGAATGTGTTTTTGGTTGGTGTAATATGTATTTAAGTAGTTGACTTTTCGCTTTAATCAAAGTAAAATTAGCTTGTAAACTTATCCCCGTTTAAAAATATTAAAAAACGAACGGAGCTAAACATAAAATTTTTATTCACAGGAGGAATTAAAGCAATGAAAGAACAAAGAACAAGAACACGAGTCAAAATCTCAAAGCGGCAGATCGGCAAAATTATTTCCCTCGTCCTATCGCTTGCGCTGGTATTTTCAATGGCATCTGTCTCAGCCATGGCGGCTGATAGTGGCGCTTCAACTTTTAACTACAATGAGTTTTATAGCGGTGCTGTTGCAGATTGTCTGAACGTAAGTATGATGCCATTCTTCAAAGGCGGTACAATTTATTGGGAATGCCCGTGGCCGACAGATGGCCGTGGCTTCAAGGCATATTGCCACATTTGGGGCTCAGACGGTTCTGCGCTTTATGACTGGCAGGATCCAAAAGAGGAAATGACACCCGCAACCGATAAGGGCGACAATATATTCAAGTATGACGTTCCTGCGGGCCCGTATGATGAGGTTATCTTCAGCGTTTCTACAGGCGTTCAGACATTTGACTGTGTTCTTACAGATGATTGCATAGGTAAGACTGCAACAACAGATAAGAGCAATATGATCGAGAATCCTATGGATTCAAACAAGACTGCGGCTGCAACAGAGTTTGATGGCGTTGCTTCTTCAGGTCCTCACCTCGGAATCACCTCTCTCGGCAATGTAATCGGCAAGGTTAAGTGTCCGACGGAAGACGGCGCAAGCATTGTTGCTATGTTTATTAAAAACTATCTCGTAGTTAATCCTGACATTGTGACTTCAGATACACTTGCAAACCTCGTTAAAAGCTTTGACACAACAGCTCAGGACGTTTATAATGCTCTCGCCTCAGACAGCGAGTTTCCGTCATTTACACTTGACGACGGCACAAAACAGCTTGACAAGGCCGCCGAGCTTCTCGGCATAACTACCTCAGGTGGAGGACATAGCAAGCCTGTCGTTCGCCCGCAGGGCTGGCCCTCATTCAAGGGCGGTACAATTTATTGGGAATGCCCGTGGCCGACAGATGGTCGTGGCTTCAAGGCATATTGCCACGTTTGGGGATCAGACGGAACAGGTCTTTATGACTGGCAAGATTCAAAAGAGGAAATGACATCTGCACCCGAGAAGGGCGAAAATGTATTTAAGTATGATATTCCAGCAGGTTCGTATGATTTGCTTATCTTCAGCATCTCTACAGGCGTTCAAACATACGACTGCGTTCTTACAGATGACTGCATAGGCAAGATTGCAAAAACAGATACAAGCAATATGATTGAGAATCCTATGGATTCCAACAAGACTGCGGCTTCAACAGAGTTTGAGGGCGTTGCTTCTTCGGGTCCTCACCTTGCAATCACCTCCCTCGGCAAAGTAGTCGGCAAGGTTATGTGTCCGACTGAGGACGGCGCAAGCATTGTTGCTATGTTCATCAAGAACTACCTCAACTCAGTTGACGTAGAAATAACTGCTGATATGCTCGCCAATCTTATTTCATATTTTGATACAACGCCCCCATATGTTTATCTTGTTCTTTCTTCAGACAGCGAGTTTCCGTCATTTACACTTGACGACGGCACAAAACAGCTTGACAAGGCCGCCGAGCTTCTCGGCATAACTACCTCAGGTGGAGGACATAGCAAGCCTGTCGTTCGCCCGCAGGGCTGGCCCTCATTCAAGGGCGGTACAATTTATTGGGAATGCCCGTGGCCGACAGATGGTCGTGGCTTCAAGGCATATTGCCACGTTTGGGGATCAGACGGAACAGGTCTTTATGACTGGCAAGATTCAAAAGAGGAAATGACATCTGCACCCGAGAAGGGCGAAAATGTATTTAAGTATGATATTCCCGCAGGTCCGTATGATGAGGTTATCTTCAGCACTTCGACAGGCGTTCAAACATACGACTGCGTTCTTACAGATGAATGTATAGGCAAGATTGCAAAAACAGATAAAAACAATATGATTGAGAATACTATGGACTCAAACAAAACTGCGGCTGCAACAGAGTTTGAGGGTGTTGCTTCTTCAGGTCCTCACCTCGGAATCACCTCGCTCGGCAAAGTAGTTGGCAAGGTTAAGTGCCCGACTGAGGACGGTGCAAGCATTGTTGCTATGTTCATCAAGAACTACCTAAACTCGGTTGACATAGAAATAACTGCTGATACTCTTTCCTGTCTTATTTCAAGCTTTGAAACATCGGCTCAGGACGTTTATAATATTCTTGCCTTAGACAGCGAGTTCCCGTCATTTACACTTGACGACGGCACAAAGCAGCTTGACAAGGCCGCCGAGCTCCTCGGTATAGGGTACGACAAGGGCGACGTGAACGGCGACGGAACGATAGACGCAAAGGACAGAATGTTTATCACTCGCCATATAGCGAAGTGGCAAGGCTATGAAAGCATAATCAAGACGGCAGCGGACGTAAACTCCGACGGACTTATTGACGCTAAGGACAGAATGGTGCTGACACGTCATATCGCGAAGTGGATAGGATACGAAAAGCTGCCGTATGTTAAAAACATAGCTTGAAATTTCACCTTAGGTTTGGAGTAGATGAAAAAATTAAAATAAAATCAAGGCAACATGGTAACTCCGAGCACAAGCTCCAACAGCAGCGCGACGGGCAAGGTAGCTACCGGCGACAGCACAAGCGTTGTTATGCTCGTATTGCTCCTTATGCTCTCGGCATCTGCTACTGCGGCTTGCATTTATAAAAGGCAAAATAGAGGATAATACAGAAGCGCAAGTGACAAAAATATAATTTCATAGAACATATTAAAATTCAGCGTACATCTTCAAATTTGAAATTCCCAATAAAAGAATTGCAGGGTCGAGCCTTTCGACCCTGCAATTCTTTGCCTGTGTGGGATATTTACCGGCGAAGGCCTCTTTCACCGCGCCTCCGCGCCGTTTTCTATAAGGCGCATAGCTATCACCGTTATGTCGTCGTCGTATCCGTCGGAGCGGCGTGCGCGCGCCTCGGACACAACCTCCTTTGCAAAGTCCTGTGAGGCTTCGCCATTCCAGCTCTCTATCATGCTTTCAAGCCATCCGTCGCCTGTCGCGACCGCTCCGTCAGATACCATTACCACGAGGTCGTCGGGATTCAGATTGAGCCGCTCGTGTGAAAATTTAATATCGGTCAGTATTCCGGCGGGGAGCGAGGTGTTGTTGTACTTCAAAACCCTGCCGCTCTTTTTTACAAACGTCAGCGGAGCGCCGGCCTTTAAAAGCTCAGCGTCGCCCGTGAACAAATCTATCGCCATAACGTCGAGCGTCGCGAGCGATTCGTCGCCGGACTTGACCATTAGCGCCGAGTTTACAACGCTCAGCGCGCAGTCGTAGCCAAGCCCCGCCTTTATGAGCTTGCTCATTATGCTCTCAGCCATACTGCCATCTACCGCCGCGCGTCCGCCGGTGCCCATGCCGTCGCTTATCACCGCGACTAACCTGCCCATACCGTCGCTGAAATAGTTGAAGCTGTCCCCGCAAAGAGTGCCGCTGTTGCTGATGTGCTGACAGCTCCCTATCTCAACGTCATAGCTTGCGCGCTCGCTCATCTGTATCTTGCACCTATTCGGCGCTACGCTTATGCACGGCGTGTCAAACCTCCTCCCGCAAGCCTTTGATACCTGCTTTAAAAGGAGGGCGTTCTTTATGTCGTTTCCGTGAAAATCAACTGTTTCTATCTCTACCGACATTCTGCCAAAACGGTCTATACGACAGCTCACGTCGATAGGGGCTATACCGCACTCCTTTAGAGCGCTGCTCACACGCTCGCCGCAGGCGGCGTCGAAACGCTCAAAATTCTTAAATTCCTCCGCCATCTCCCCGAGTATCTCGGACAGACCGGAAAATTGCCCCGCGACCACCGCTCTGACCTCGCCGACCCTGCGCTCCGCAGACAGATAGGCAAGGTACGCCTCGTAATTCCTGTTTATGCTCTCAGCCATCTCGCGCGGCTTGCAGCACTTTTTCGCAAAACGCACGGAAAAATCCTTTTCGCTTATTCTTCCGTTCTTTTTCAGCGCCGGAGTCAGGTTGTGAAAATCGCTCAGCGTGCTCTGCTTTTGCTTTTCCCAGCAGAAAACCCTAAGTCCGCAGTTGCTGCAAACCTCCTCGGACGAGTTTGAGTAAACCTGCGACGGGTCCGCGGCAAAGAGCTTTTTCATCTTTTCGGCTACGCTGTCGACCGCCGAGGATACGTCGCACAAGGCCTTTGCCGCAAAGTCGAGCCGCATTATGACGCTCCGGCGCAGTCCCTCGCTGTGGCTCTTGTCTATCGGCGGCGCGAATACTGCGGACAACCTATTCCCGAGATCCTTGGGAAGCAGCATAAATATGACTCCAGCAATCGCCGTTTCATATACCGAGGTTAGAACCATAGTCATATTACCAGATTGAAACGCCATAACTGTGTCGCATACGAAAAACGCCGTAAGGCAGCCGAGCTTGCCGGTCGGCGCGAAAAGCCCCGCAAGCAGCCCGCCGAAGGCGTAAGCTCCACCGAGAAAGCTCAGGGAGCTGTCGGACAGGCTGAATACGACCCCCGTCGATACGCCTGATATACAGCCGCCGGCGACTGCGCCGTACTTTGCGCAGAGCAGAACCGCACAGACGGCGATTATTCTGCCAAAGGAGATCCCCGCTATGGCAATGGACGACAGTGACAGGAGAAGTATGCAGCCCGTCATAACTATGCAGGCAATCTCCTGCTGATTGAGGGTTGAAAGCCCGCGCGTGCTTCTCGCAAGCGTTGCGGTCCTGCTGAAAAAGTAAGCCCCTACCGCCGCAAGAGCGGCTTCGATCACGCTCATAAAGACGAGCGTCAGTTGAAAGTCGCCCACCGCAGCGAGGACAAGACCTGTCGCAAGCATCGGGAGAAATGCGACGACAGGCGCGAAAAAACGTGTCGAGTTTATCTTCCTAAGGTCGCCGAAGGTCCAGCGTATTGCCCCTATTGCGAGCACCGTTGCGACGTATCGAAAGCTGCCGCCTGAGGTAAACGCTATGTAGCCGAATATCGTGCCGCCCGTTACCGAGATAAGACAGCCCGACGGCGCCGCCGCCACAAGGGCGCTGCCAAACGGGGCGTAGCTGCCGAATACCGCGCCGCCGGATACCGCTATACCCGCTAAAAAATACGCTATTTGAACAGCCACCGAGCGCACTGCTTTTGATTTTGTTTTCGCTCTTATGAAGTCGCCTGCCGAAGCCGTACTTTGAATTTTCATTTTTCTTCCTCCCGCTTCAAATTCCCCCTGATTATATCCTGTTAATCGCGAATATTTTGTCAAAGCATAGCATATATGAAAATTTAAATTTATTATGATATTTTTAATGGCGGCAATGGAGAATTTGTGCGGGACTGCGTTTGAGGCGGGTTATAAAATTACGCTGCCGCATAGCCCGTTATTACCGCGAGATGGCGTTAGGGCTGTATTCGGGCGGCGACCTAAAAATTTTCGCTCCGCGAAAATTTTTCCAAAACGCGGCGCTGTTACGCTGTTCCCTATAGAAGGCTTAAGCTGCCCGCCGCGTTTTCCGCGCGGCTGCGCCGCGCGGGTCGCCGCCCGAATCCCTGACTCTTAAAATCAGCTCAAAAGCTCAGCTGCGGCAGCCCCCGCGATTATATGCGGGCGCAAAAGCTTCGAGCGTAAAAAAATAAAAATAGCACAGGAGTATACGAGAGAAAAAAAGAGAAACCAAGCGAATATGAGAGATAACCTCGCCGAAGATTAAATTTTTTTAAAAAAGTGTTGACTTGCGCATTTTGTTGTGATATTATCTATCTTGCGACTTTAAGAATGTTTACGCAAAATCGGCATAAGCCGAAAAACAATCAGGTCAGGAGGAAAAAAGCATGTCTACATTTATGGAAAAAAAGCAGAATGTTGAGCGCAAGTGGTATATTATAGACGCTGCGGGCAAGCCGCTCGGACGTGTCGCGGCTCAGGCGGCAACACTTTTAAGAGGCAAGCATAAGCCAACATTCACCCCGCACGTTGATTGCGGAGATCACGTTATCATCATCAACTGCGCTGACGCAGTATTGACCGGTAAGAAGCTCAGCCAGAAATATTATTATCGTCACACCGGTTATATCGGCCATCTGAAGGCGACAAGATATGACACATTAATGGATAAAAATCCGACTAAGGCGATGCAGCTTGCAGTTAAGGGAATGATCCCGTCAAACACTATCGGCAGAGCGGCTATGCTCAGGCTCAAGCTTTATGCTGGCGACCAGCACAAGCACGAGGCACAAAAGCCCGAAGAGTGGACTAAATAAGGAAGGAGGCAATATAAATGTACGAATCAGCACCGTTCTTTTACGGAACAGGAAGAAGAAAGAGCTCGGTAGCCAGAGTAAGACTTTACAAAGGCACTGGCAAAATCACAATAAACGACAGAGATATCGACGATTATTTCGGACTTGAAACACTGAAGCTTATCGTTCGTCAGCCTCTTGCCTTAACAAAGACAACAGAGCAATTCGACATTGTTTGTAGAGTTGCGGGCGGCGGTGTAACAGGCCAGGCGGGAGCTATCCGCCACGGCATTTCGAGAGCTCTGCTCCAGTATGACAGCGAGGCGCTTCGCCCCGCGCTCAAAAAGGCAGGCTT
The DNA here is from genome assembly GCA_947632045.1 of uncultured Clostridia bacterium. GTDB lineage: Bacteria > Bacillota > Clostridia > Oscillospirales > Acutalibacteraceae > UBA7067. The sequence goes on along the minus strand of CANRNQ010000013.1, from coordinate 18,815 downwards.
CCTCACCCGTGACCCGAGAATGAAAGAGCGTAAGAAGTACGGCCTCAAAGCCGCCCGTAGAGCTCCGCAGTTCTCAAAGAGATAATTATATTTATTTTAAATTCAAAAGCTTTAGGGGCTCCCGTCGTGTGCGGGAGCCTCAATTTGTTAAAACTCATTAACGCTGTGTTTTTTCATATACACAGAGCAAAACGCCCAACGACAATGCTGTCGTCGGGCGTTTTTATTTTCGTATGATCAATCTCCGAGTCCGGAATCAATAAGCTCTATCGCCTTTGCCAGAGCCTCGTTTTCGTCAGCGCCGGAACACTCAACCTCGACCTCGGTACCGCATTTGATGCAGGCCGCGATAATGTTCATAAGGCTTTTGCCGTTGACCCTGTTGCCATTGGCAACGATGAAAACATCGCTTGAAAACTTACCCATAGTGTTGGCAAAAACTCCTGCGGGGCGCATATGAAAGCCCTGAGCATTGATTACCGTCGTTTTTTTTGATACCATCTTTGTTCCCTCCGATTTTTATTTTAATATATAATTATCATATCATATACATCTCACAAATTCAATGCGTTTGAGATATAAATTTTATATATATTCCGTTTGCCGATAAGGCTCAAGCCTACAAGCAGCCTAAGCTTAACTGCTGAGCGAATATTTTAACGCTTACTCTTCGGCATCGGCAAGCTCTATCTCCGCCGTATACTCTCTAAATTCACTTCCCTCATCGTCGACAGCCCTGCTGTATGTCAACGTCACCTTGTCGCCGGCTGAGTGCTTGTCAAGCTCGGAGTAAAGGACTGTAAAGCTTGTTATATCAACATCGTCGATTTTTGTTATAATATCACCCTCGGATATTCCGCTGTCGGCTGACGGTCCCTGCGAGTCTACCGAGTTAACATAAATACCCATCGGCAAACCATAACTTTGGGCATAGTATTGGTTTATTTCAGCGCCTGTGATTCCTATTTTTACTCTGCCGGGAACATAGCCCTTCTTTATTATGCTGTCTGCGACGCTGACTATGAGCTTAGACGGTATAGCAAAGCCCATACCCTCATAGCTGGTATTTACAAGCTTTATCGTTGTCATTCCCACAACCTGACCGCTCATATTCAGCAAAGGCCCTCCGGAATTGCCGGGGTTTATCGCGGCGTCGGTCTGTATATAGCTTACGCTTCCGTGCGAAACGTCGCGGTCGAGCGCCGACACTATACCCTGAGTAAGCGAATTTGAAAATTTCATTCCTCCGGGATTTCCGAGAGCGACTACCTCCTGACCTACGCTGACCTGCGACGAATCCGTAAACCGAGCCGGCGTAAGACCTGTTTTTTCTATCTTCAGAACAGCTATATCCGTTCGCGAGTCAAAGCCCGTAACCTGAGCGTCGTACTCCTCGCCGCCAATCATTACTGTCACCTTGTATTTCTGTCTTGAATCGCCTATAACATGACTGTTTGTGATGATATAGCCGTCCTCGCTTATCACCATTCCCGTGCCCTGCGAACCCATTGTCTTTTTCTCTTTTTCCTTATAGCCTATTACGCCCACGACTGCGTCCTTGGCGTTATCGTAGGCATATTTTGCCGCGTAGCCCTCGTTTGTGTATATATCCTCCGGCTGATCTTCAAGCTCTATCGGCGATCCGTTTTCATTTGTTGTGTCGGTCACCTCGTTATCGGGGATCGCCGTTTCCGGCTCTGTTTCGGACGGTATCACTGAAAAGCCGCCGGACGTCGGAGATTCATAATTTCCGTAATCGTCTATGGAGGAGCCTCCATTCACAATATTAGGGCTATACGTCACCGCGACCGTCGCAAACAGCGCAATGCACACTACAAGCGCAATTGCCGCTGTTGCAAAAAACACAATCAAGCCCGTTGGTGTTTTTTTGCCTTTTTTCTTCGGTGCAGCGTATGAAGCTGTCGTCGGGGCGGCATATGGATAATATGAATATGGATTGCTGTTAGCGTCGAAGCGCGGCGTTTGATAAGGCGTTGCGTTATTTTGCTGTGGGTAGCCCTGATACGCTCCGGCGTTATTCTGCTGCGGATAACCCTGATACGCTCCGGCATTATTCTGCTGTGGATAACCCTGATACGCTCCGGCGTTATTTGGCTGCGGATAGCCCTGATATACTCCGGCATTATTCTGCTGTGGATAGCTCTGATATGCTCCGGCGTTATTCTGCTGCGGATAGCCCTGATATACTCCGGCATTATTCTGCTGTTGATAACCCTGATACGCTCCGGCGTTACTTTGCTGCGGATAGCTCCGATACGCTCCGGCATTATTTTGCTGCGGGTAGCTCTGATATGCTCCGGCGTTACTTTGCTGCGGATAGCTCCGATACGCTCCGGCATTATTTTGCTGCGGGTAGTCCTGATACGCTCCTGCGTTATTTTGCTGCGCTGTGCTCTGCGGCATATTTCCCTCACGCAAGTCCGGCTCACTGTCGGCCTCTGTTCTCTCGCCGGCCATTTCCCTGTATTTTTCTGAGCTGCTGAATATTTCCCTCGGCTCGTCGCCGTTTGTTTCAGCAGCCATGCTTTCATCATACGTCGCTTTCAGCTCGCTGTCCTGCTCCTCGAAAGCGTTGTTCCTTTCCTTTTCATCATTCATTTTTGTTACCCCTGCTTTCCTTTTTATCGCTCATAAGCTGTTTTAAACCCGATTTTTCTCTATCGGCTTTTTTCGCATTATCCGCCGGTATCCAGAATGTGAAGCGGCAGCTTCTGCCGAGCTCGCTGTCTGCAGTTATGTCGCCGCCGTGCAGCCGCAGTATCGTTTTCACGATATAAAGCCCGAGCCCCATTCCGTTTTTATCGACGCTCCTCGATTTATCGGTCTTATAAAAGCGCTCAAAAATATGCTTTATCTCTTCGCTGTTTATTCCATCTCCGCTGTTTTCAATGCTCACCACCGTGCGAGTTGGCTCTTTCAACGCCAGAATTTTTATATACCCGTTTTCGTTCGTAAACTTAACGGCGTTTTCCATAAGATTATATACCACCTGGTGCAACATATCCTTGTCGCCGTCTATATAAAGTTCGCTTATATCTTCAAGCCCTTCTATATTTATGCGCCGCTGCTCTATTTTCTGCTCAAACGTCAGCAGCGTTTCTATTATTATCTCAGTAAGATTAAAGCTCTGCTTGTTTAGCTTCATTGTGCCGCTGTCTATTCTTGACAGCGCGAGCATAGATTGAACCAAACGCGACAGTCGCTTCACCTCGGTCGATACTATATTTAAATAATAGCTCTGACGGTCGGGTGAAATTGTTCCGTCGAGTATGCCGTCGACAAAGCCTCCTATCGTCGTCATAGGCGTTTTCAGCTCGTGCGACACATTCGCTATAAAGCTCCTCCTTGTGCCCTCGGAAAGCGCCAAAGAATCCGCCATATTGTTAAACTCGGCGGCAAGCTGACCTATTTCGTCGTTGGTCGTTATTTTAACCCGGCTTGAAAAATCGCCCGCGCCGAATTTTTTTGCCGCAGACGCCATCTGTCTTAGCGGCTTCACCATATTATATGTGAACAGTCCGGACATACAGAACATTATCGCCAGCGTAGCTATTGCCGCCATGAGGAATATGCGAACTATTTCACCGGCTATATAAAACATTGAGGACGACTGTGTTGACACGAAAACCGCCCCGACCACCGCCTTGCCGGAGTTGCTTGATATTATTACCGGCATACCGGAGGTGAAGTGATTTTCGGGATATATCCCGCCGAGTGTCCCGTTTTCAAAGTATTCTCGGTTGAGCGCGACAGACATTATCGAGTCGCTCACGTCCGCCTTCTCATGGCGGCAGCCGCCGCCCTCGGAGCACAAGATTTTCTTTCCGTTCACGTTCACTATGAATATCTCAGCGTCGAGGCTTTTTGACAGAGTCATTATGACCGACTGCCATCTGTCGGCCTCCTCGGGAGTAAGATATATTCTGTTGCCCTCGACAAAGATATTCTCCGACACCATATCGGCGACCGCGCTTGCGTTTTCACGCAGAAGCGTTTGCTTGTCATTTTGAGAAAACTGCATTACAAAGAACGTCAGCATAACGCCCAGCAGCGTAAAGCCGACGAGTACGGTTGATATGCTGACGGCGAGATATCTGCCGAATATCGTTTTTTTCCTCTGTTCTTTCTTCATAAAGGGATTCTTCCTTTAAATTTATCAGCTTGTCAATGCGCCGCTAATCTTTTATTTAAGAGAGCGTGCGCTTCCCCGCAGGGGAATTAAACAATTCACCGAAAGGTCACTGACCCTTCGGCGAAGCGTTTTTACGGCAAGGCTATTCCTTTACCTCAAATTTATATCCGACGCCCCAAACGGTTTTAAGCTCCCATTTATCTGAAACGCCGTCTATCTTCTCACGGAGCCTCTTTACATGAACGTCCACCGTTCTTGAGTCACCGTAATAATCAAAGCCCCACACCTCGTCAAGAAGCTGGTCGCGAGTAAACACCCTATTCGGATTACTCGCGAGATGATACAAAAGCTCCATCTCCTTGGGCGGCGTATCTATCTGAACTCCGTCGACCTTCAGCTCGTAATTCGTCAGGTTTATCGAGAGCTTGTCCCAGCGCACCTCTTTGATGGGCGGCTCCTCGGTTTTTCCGCTTCGACGCAGCACCGCGCGTATTCTTGCGATGACCTCCTTCGCCTCAAACGGCTTTACCATATAGTCGTCCGCACCGAGCTCCAGTCCCAAAACCTTGTCAAAGACCTCGCCCTTCGCCGTAAGCATTATTATCGGGCACTGCGACGTTTTTCTTATCTCGCGGCAGACCTGCCAGCCGTCGAGCTTTGGCAGCATAATGTCGAGCAGGACAAGGTCGGGGTTTTCCTTATCAAAATTTTTTATTGCTGTTTCGCCGTCGTTGGCGGTCACAACGCTGAAGCCTTCTTTTTCAATATACAACCTTAACAGCTCGCAAATATTAAGGTCGTCGTCCACTATCATTATTTTTCCTGTGCTCATAATGTAAACCTCCCTCAATGATGATTATTTTTCTATAAGCATTATTTTTCCTACAAGGAAAGTATATAATGTCAAGGCAAGAAATAAGTGAACAAATTAAAAATAATCAAACAAATTTTTATTAATCATAATTTGGCGCCTCGCCGCAGGATACGGCGGGCAAGGGCAGCGGCACAGTGTGCTCGCCCCATATTCGGGCGGCGACCGCTTGCCCGCTGCGCGGGCAAGCGAAACGCAGCGCCGGCGCTGCGTTTCGGAGCTGCCGCAGGCAGCTCCGGGTCGCCGCCCGTATTTGCCTCGGGGCAGAATCTCCACGTCAACGCTCCGCCGTATCTCCCTGTTCCGCAAACAGCTTCAAAAATTTAAGCTCGCCGCTTTCCGCGTTTACTCTGCCAAGCCCAATAAAGCCAAGCTCTCTTTCTCCTATTCGAAATATTTCGCCGTCATCGTGCTCTATTTTCGCAAGAGCCGTCCTCGATACGTCGAGAGAGCCGCCGTTGCAAAAGCGCCTTGCCTGCGCGGGCGATATGTATATTTTTCTATACGGCTCGAATATCGTTTCGGTCGGGCGCACAAAAGCAAGAGCCTCCGATGGGCCGCCATTCTCCGCTAAAGAGCGGAGCCGTTCGAGCGGCACAGAGTCTTCTATCGAATATCCGCACGCGGAAGTGCGCCTCAGTGAGGTCATCACGGCGAGAGTGCCGAGCAACCTGCCTATGTCGTCTATAAGCGACCTTATATAGGTTCCCTTAGAACAGGCGACTGCGAGCCTCCCGCACTGTCTTTCCTCGTCAAAGTCCAAAAGCTCGAGCCTGCTTATGCTGACCTGCCGTTTCTCGCGCTCGATCTCAATGCCGCGCCGCGCAAGCTCGTAAAGCCTTTTGCCGTCCACGCTGACGGCGGAATACATCGGAGGGGTCTGGAGTATATCGCCCCTGAAATCGTCGAGCACGGCGAGTACATCACCCCTCATGGCGCGGGACGTCCTCTCCTCTGTCACGGAGCCGGTAATGTCGAGGGTATCCGTGCTCCTGCCGAGCAGGAAATCCGCCTCATACTCCTTTTTGGTGTCCGGCATAAGACTCTGAGCCTTGGTCGCATTTCCGAGGAGTATCGGAAGAACTCCTGTCGCCATGGGGTCGAGCGTGCCGGCGTGACCGACCTTTTTTGTTCCGAAAACTCCGCGCACGACCGCGACAACGTCAAAGGAGGTGAAGTCTGCCGGCTTATCTATCACAAGAACTCCGTTCAAGGCACATTACCCCCGTTTATTTTCGTTTAAAATATCCTCTGCCGCCGCAACAAGCCTCGCCTTTGCCTCGTCCACAGTCATATCCTTTATGACGCAGCCACCCGCGGCGGCGTGACCGCCGCCTCCGAACAGCGAGCATAGCCTGTTTGCGCTGCAAAGCGTTTCATCACTGCGGACGGATATTTTTAATATGCCCTCGGACTTCTGGCGTATAGTAATCCCTACGGCTACTCCTTCGATAGTCCTCGGCACGGCGGACAGACCCTCAAGCTCGCTTTCATCCGCGCCGCTTTTTTCGAGCATATCAAGCGTAACGAGCATAACGGCTATCCTGTCGCCGTCGTGATACTCAATAGTGGATAAAGCCATTTGCTCTATTGCTATCCTCTGCTTTGAATTTGTTTCAAACATAAGCTTGTTTATTTTATAGCTGTCGCAGCCGAGCTCTACCAGACGGGCGGCGGTGTTCATGGTCTGCGCCGTGACATTGCTGTACCGAAAGCAGCCTGTGTCTGTCGTAAGTCCGGTGAAAAGGCAATTTGCACTCTGCCTGTCAAGCTCCGCCCCGAGCGCCGTTATTATCTTAAAAACGACCTCGGCGCAGGCGGCGGCGCTTCGCTCGATACAGCAGGCGGCGGCATAACAGGAGTTGGACTCGTGGTGGTCTATGCACAGCTCTATCCTGCCCTTGTACTGTTCGGCGTTTTCAGGCAAAAGGCTCTCGTCGGCTATATCCACCGCGACAATATGCTCCGCGTCAAAGCTCTGTTTAAAGACAGCCTGTTCAAGATATGCAAATTTTTTTGGCAGTCCATTCTCGGTTACGATGCGCGCATTTTTCCCGATGCTCTGAAGCGCCCGGCAAAGAGCGTGAGAGCTGCCGAGGGTGTCTCCGTCAGGCGATTTATGAGTAAGAATAAGATAGTTATTGTTTTCTTTGAGCCATGCGGCGGCGCTCTCAATCGTTATCGGCATCATCGTCCTCCGTTTCTTCATCGTCGTGCTTTATATTCAAACTGTTGAGCGTCCTCGATATCGCCGCTCCGTATTCTATAGAATCGGTCGCTTTGAATATGCACTCCGGCACATGGCGCAGCCTGAGCCGTCCGCCGAGCTCGCGGCGGATATATCCGCTGGCGGATCTAAGCCCTCTGAGCGCCTCTCTCGCGCTGTTTATACCGTTCATGGAGCTTACGTACACCGTACAATAGGATAGATCGTTTGTGACCTCAACGCGCACAATGCTCAGCATAGTGCCGCTCACTCTCGGGTCCTTCAGCTCTCTGAATATCGCCGTAAGCTCACGGCGTATGTCCTCGGTCGTTCTGTCTATTTTGTGTCCTGCCATAATACTGCTCCTTTGTTTCTTGATGGCAAATTTATTTATTGTTTACATTTTTACTCGCGTTAGCGCAAATACCATCCATATATATTATTATAACATATTCGCCTGTTGTTTTTCCACATTAGGCAATTCACCGGAATCTGCTTTTATTACTGATATTTTACACTAATTCCTGCTTTTTTTCAATATATCGACGACTCTAAAACGCCTTGACGACAAACTATTTTAAACAAAATAAAATATCTCGCCTCCGCTCATAAGCCTTGCCGCGATTTTTTATTGCAAAGGCAAATTTTTTTATAAAACGAACAGGCCGCTTTTGGCGACCTGTTCAAAGCATTTTATGCTTTTGAAGAGTTATTTCCGCTTGACTCAGACTGTCGGCGAAGCCTTCGTCTTGAAATTATCGTTATGAGCAGCAGCAACAGCATTATCAACGTCGGCAAAAGAACATATATTACCCAGTGCGGCACGCGCACGCCGAATATCTCAAAATAATCGCGCGGAGCGACCTTTCGTTCTATAACTCTGCCCTGAGCGTCGGTAACCTCGACTATCTCAACGTTGTCATCGTCTTCTCCCTCAATGTACTCTACTCTCTCGCCCCTTACAAGCAGTCTGTGAGTGTTCAGTCCGTAGGGCGTGCAGGTGAGCAGCGTACAGTAGTCCTTGCCCTCGTATATGTGTATCTTTGAGGTGTCGTCCGGCTCAACAACGTCTATCCTGTCCACCTCATAAGCCAAAACGTCGTCGAGGACGTGAAGATAAAATCTGTCGCCTATTTTCATCTTGTCGAGGTCGGTAAACAGCATATTGCCCGGTACGCCCGTATGTCCCGAGAGAACGCAGTGCGTGCTTTTTCCGCCGACCGGAAGCGAGGTTCCCCTAAGATGACCTATGCCCTTTTGAAGCTGCATCTCGGTGGCGTCGTGATAAATAGGTATAGATATATTTATTACGGGTATTTTTATATACCCAAGCATATTTTCTCCGCCTATCGTCAGCATTTGATAATATTCGTCAAGCCGCAGATCCTCTGCGGTAGGCTGCGTTTCGTGCTCTATCGGCGAAAACGGGTCCTGAAGCGTTATCTGTTTGAGCGACTGGTTATAATCTATCGCGAGCTCCCTTTGCTGCTTAAGCTTTTGCTTGCGCATCATCTCAACCTGCTGTTCATATTCGTCTATAACCTGATGCTGTTGAGTACAGGTTATAACATTACCCATAGCCGGATATAAAAGCAGGGCTACGCCTATCAGAAAAACAATTATCAAAAATATTCTGAAAATCACGTCGGAGGCCTTTGATCTCCGCTTTTTCGTTTTTTTCATATCACTTTAGCCTCTGATCCTTACTTGCCTAAGCAAGAAACGCAACGTCTGTATCTACTGCGAAGTTGTCAAGGCTGTAAAGCACAAGACATTCGCTTATCTCATTTTCCTTTATAAGCTCCGAGATAGGCTTTTTGTAGTATCTCAGATCGACCATTATTATCTCCGAATAATTTTCGGAAAGGAACGGAACGAAGGCGTGGGCAAAGGAGTCCTTTATAACAAGTATTTTTCCACCCTGCGCATTTTCGTTTTTTATATTGACAAGAGCGTGGTTGCCGTCGAGGAAGGTCGGATATTTGTCGTCCTCGTCAAGATGACTGAGAAAAAAGTAGCCCTCGTGCTCGGTTGTTTTTTCTCCCTCCGTTATACTTACGCTCACCGCTCCTATATTATCTCTGTTTTCCCAAAATTCTATATTGTCCGGCGGAGTACCCCAAAACGCGCTCGTTGAGTAGGTCGTGCCGTAAAAGCCGCCGACTTGCATCTTCGAAAAGGCGCTTTCCTTTGTACTCTCCAGCCCCGCGCTTTCGCAGTATTTGGTATAGGCGAGATACGCCCCCGGGGTCGTCCAGTGGTGGTCTGTGCGGTAATAAAGCTGAGTGGATTTTGCCGCCTTTTTGAACGCACTCATCACGCTCACGAATTTCATCTCTCCGGAATTTTTCTCGATGGTTTTGAAATATTCCTCGTCGAGATATTCCTTGTGATTTACCGGCAGCTTGTCCTTCATTATATATCCAGTGCTCGGGATTATCATAAGCGTTGTATTAAGCTTATTTGCCGCGGTAAAATCAGAAAATATCTTCAAATTTTCCTCAAGTCTGTTATCCCTCTCGACCGGATCGTTTATAAGGTAGTTGTCCTCACCCATATACACTCCGTTCGAGCCGTTCCTGCCGGTATAGCGATCGTAGTAAGCGTTAGCCCCGACAAAGAGATCTCTGAGCGCTATATGATCCGACATATAGCTTTCAAACTGTGTATCAAACTTGCCGAAGAGGATATTGTCAGCCGATACTTCGGGAAAATCGGCGAGATAGCGCTTTTCATTCGAGGAGTAATCGGATTTTGGCAAAAATATAAACAATATTCCCATGGTGAATATGAACGCCAAAAATACGATCGCCGGTATAAAATGCAAAAGCTTTTTTTTATTCAATTTCAGTTACCGTCCTTTCCCCTCTTTTAAAACCTGAAGTAGATAAACGGATTGTAGCTTTGGCTTACAAGCGACGACGTGCAAAGTATAAGCCCCGCAAGACACAGACCCGCCTCGGGCAGCCATATATATTTCCACGTCTTGATTTTTTGATATATATTATTAGCAAGAGGCGTGCTTGCAACTATCGCAACCGCCAACAGCGGTAAATACGAAATTAAAATGTGCAAAGCGTCGCCGCCTATCAGACCGGCGGAAGGGTTGAAAAGGCTTCCGAGAAAGCTCATCATCTCGCCGAAGTCCTCAAAGTAGAATATTACCCATCCTATACATATCAAAAGCAGCGCGTATATGTGCCTGATAAACGCGGGGAGCTTGTCGAGAAAGCGCATAAGCACAAACTTCTCGATTATCAGCAATACGCCGAAATAAAGTCCCCACAGCAAAAAGTTTAGCGAGGCTCCGTGCCAAAAGCCGGTACACGCCCAGACTATCAGCAAATTTATTATCTGCCTTGGCACGCCCTTGCGGTTTCCGCCGAGCGGGATATAGACATACTCGCGGAACCATGTGCTGAGGGATATGTGCCAGCGCCGCCAAAATTCCGTTATCGTCTTTGATATATACGGGTAGTTAAAGTTTTTCAAAAATTCAAAGCCGAGCATTCGTCCGAGACCTATCGCCATATCGGAATATCCGCTGAAATCAAAATATATTTGCAGCGAGTAGGCTATTATTCCCATCCAGCTGCCAAGTATTCCGTTTTCCTGACCGGTCGCCCTCATGCTGTCCCACATAAGCCCCATCTGATTTGCTATGAGTATCTTCTTGCCGAGCCCGACCATAAACAGCTTTACGCCATCGACGAATTGATCCATATTCTCGCGACGATGATCAAGCTGATCAGCCACGTCCTTATAGCGCACTATCGGCCCCGCTATAAGCTGCGGAAAGAGTACAACATAGGTTCCGAAGGTGATAAAATTCTTTTTTGCGGGAGCATCGCCCCTGTAAACATCTATCACGCACGACATCGTTTGGAAGGTGTAAAAAGAAATTCCTATCGGAAGCGGTACCGTGATAATCGGAATATTGAGGAAGGGCAGGACTATTTTTAGACTCTCGGTTATGAAGCCGGCATATTTAAAGAAGCCGAGCAGCGCAAGGTTTATTATTACCGAGGATATTACCAGTCTTTTGCCGAGCGTCCTGTTGTCCTTGTATTTATATATAAAATACGTATGAAAATAGTTTACTAATATTGAGCCGAGCATCAGCAGCACAAACAGCGGCTCACCCCAGCCGTAAAACACAAGGCTTATTAAAAACAGGAATATATTTTTGCATCTGCGCGGAATGAGATAATAAAGCAGTATGGTCAGCGGCAGATATAAAAACAAAAACAACAGGCTCGAAAAAACCATTCGCGGTTCACCTCCGTGATATTCGTGATATTCTTTATTTTATTACTTGTAAACCTTTGCTCCGCAGGGTTCAATCGCCGCGCGGACTACCTTTTGAAAAGAGCGGACGAATAATGCGTTTTTGCAAAAATAGGTTTATCAAGCACCCGAGGGGGAGCCTCAGCTCCCCCCGATAACAAATGCTATATTAAGCGGCGGCAAAAGGAAAAAGAAATCAGTCGCCAAATTGGGCGTTGAATATCGCTACCATATCATCTGCATTCGGAGATATTATCATTCTTACATAGTCGCCCTTTTCCGCTACCTCGCACTTTTCAATCATAGCGTACTGCTCGGGGAGATAGTTCTTTGTCTGATTGAGCTTGGCTGTCATCTTGTTTTCGAGCTTTTCCTTAATTGACGCAACCTTATCCGGCGACGAAGCCTTTACTATAACTATCTCGTCCTGCTCAACGCCGGAATTGTTTACATATGCGGCAATCTCGCTGTAATCGGCCGCATCAAAGCCGTAGACGTTCTTTATCTTGTCCTCGCCCGTTACCTCAGCCATTGCGGCGCTGAGCGGGTACTTGTCCGTTATCGCCTTTGCTATATCCGCAACCGCCGGAGTTTTTGAGCCGCCGCCTCCGCAGGAGCATACAGACAGCGCCGCTATAAGCGCCAGAACGAATATTAAAGTTGATTTTGTAATTGTTTTGATTTTCATATCATTTCCCTCTTTCTTTGCTTTTCATTGTTATTTTGTTATATTTCTAAAGCCGGCTTGGCAGCGGCGAACAGCGTTTGCCGCCGGACTTTCATGCTGTTTATTTTCCCTCGGGATGTCTTAAAAGATAATCCTCCCACGCTGCGTCGGCGCTCGGAAGGAAGTGTATTCCCATAGCGTCGGGGTCGGAGCAATATTCGTCCTTCAGATATCCGTCCTCGTCGCATACCACCGAGTAAATATCGAGATAGCCGTAACCGTGCATATCGGCATAGGTCTTCATTCTTGAGTTAAATTCCCTTATCTGCTCGTTGTCGAGGTGTTCAAGCGGGTTTGCGCGTATTGTCGGCGTAACCGACTCGATATATATCTTTGCGTCGGGGTTCTTGTCGTGTATATTGGTCAGCACGGTGTCCGCGTTCTCCATTACATCGTCCATATCATAACCGCCGACGTCGTTCATTCCGAGCATTATATATATTTTCTTTGCGCCTATCTGGGCTATGCTGTCTTCAAGCGACTGCTGTACTCCTTGATAAATAGGGAGCACGCTGTCAGGGTCGCCCGCCGGCAAAAGCACGGCGTTTGTATACCCAAGGCTGCCCGCGCAGAGCATATAGGCCTTGCCGAGGCAATCCACGCCGTTATTTCTCTGGCTGTCGACATACATCTGGAAACTCATCGTAACGCTGTCGCCGACAAACACCGCGTCGTCAAAGTACGAAGGCGGCACCCTGCCCTGAGCGTCGGTAGTTTCCGTTGCCTTTGCCTCTGTCGCCGGCTGAGTTTCGGTTGCGGGTTGAGTCGCTGCTTCTGTCTGAGCCGCGTCCGTCTGCGATGCTCCTCCGCTCTGCTGTGCATCAGAGCCGCTCGTGCAGTTACCTATACAACTCACAGAGGCTATAACGAGCGCCGCTATTATCAAAACGACAATCACAGCCATCAGTATGATCCTGCGCCTTCTTTTTTTCAACGCGCGTTCGCGCTTTCTCTGTATCGCGCGCCTGCGGTAATACTCTCTGTCGTCGCCGTCGTTTCTCGTATTTCTGTTATTATTTCTGTCCATTTTCTTGTTCTCCGTATCGTCTGTAAACAGATATTTTTATATTTTATTATTTTAGCTTATTGTGGATATTTTTCGCTTTGAGGAACCTTCCGTTAAAATTCTCCCATAAACACAGGCAGAACTACCCATAATATTTTCTATTATTTTATCCCCTGAATCGTGCGATGTCAACCGCTTTAGATAATAATTCACTATTATGACCGTATTATGCCGCCGCTTTGCTGATAAATTTGGTCAATTAATTCTCGCCGCGGGTCTTACGCTTCTAAAGCAAAGCCGCCTAAGCTGCTCATGCTTATGATTGCAAAATATAGCCGCCGCCAATTATTAACAGAAGATTAAATTTATCGCCTGCGAGCCAAACGGTTGACTTTTTTGCAAAATATGGGTATCATATATATATATAATAAAATCCTTGAGCGGAGGAGTGGAATATTATGAAAAAAAACAGACTTATTACAATAATCGCAATCACAAGTTCTATACTGGCTGCGGCGGCCGCCATCCTTGCCTTTTTTGTTGTAAAGGAAAAGAAAAAAAAGGATGACGAGGAGCTTGAGCAGTACCTTGAAGGCTCTATACAATAAAAGCCCTCAGGGGGGAGCTTTTATACTACGAATAAAATCCTAATCGCATTTGAGCTACTTCGCCGTGCTCCGGTTTTCTTGGCTTAGCAGCAGTAAAATAGCCGCGCCCTTCGCTTTGACAAAATTTCAGTTCAAGGCCTGTAGGGCTAAAAACATTTTTTGACAGGCCGAGGGCTCTGTAAAACATGAATTGACATCACAATGCTGGCAATAGACGCTCTCCGCTTTTGCGGGGGGCGCATTTATTTTAAACTCCGCCTGTCGATAAATATATTTTTCAGTCGAAGCAGAAGAAAATGCTTTGGCAAAGCGCCGTCATGGAAGTGAAAACAAATGGACAACAGCTTTAATCATCAGCCGGACTCACCTGTCCGCACGCCGTCCGAGCACATCTCCTCCTTTTTTAAAAGGCCCATCGTTTTATTTGTCGGCTTGCTCTCTATTGCGGCTGCCGTGCTTTTCATATTCTCTTTATTAAATTCAAATGTCGGCTCTGCCATCGCCGCGCTCTCCGACAATGGAATCGGCTTCGCTGCCGGAGCCATTTCACTTTCTCTGCCTTTTGCCATAGTTTCGGCCGCATTCGGCGTTATCATCTTGATAATCTTTTTCATTTCCTCGGCGGGCAGCTCGCCCTCGGCATTTTTAAACGCGGCAGTCGTCATGGTGTCGCTCAGACTCACACTTTCGCTTATCGCCGCAGGCCTCTTTATATACGCCTCCGTAAACAGTGTATTCATAGACTGCAACGCAAATATTTTCTTTTCATCTCTTTTTAATTTGCAGCTTGGAGAGCAGCACGACGCCAATATTTTTTATAGCGCGACCGGATACCTTCTGTTGATCGCGTTATGCGTCCTGCTCGCACTCAACGCCGTTTACCATATTGCGGCTTTACGCCTTGCCCTCGGAGTTATAGGCGTTTTCAAAAGCAAAGTCCGCCGCATATCATGCTCAGGCACGATTTTTTCATTTAACACCGCCTCTGTGCTCTGCTATATTTTACTTGCTGCGGCCGAAGTTATATCAAAGGTCGTCCGCATAATACACGGTGAAAGCATTGATCCTCTGCCTCTGATTTTCATTTTGACGGCTACGGCTCTTTTTGCGGTTAAATCAAGGGCCGTTCGCTCTTTGTCGTCGCATATACTCTTTGCTGAGTTTGTGATTAGAAACGAGCCTTCGCCCACTCAGCATTACGGCGACGGTTTTTCCGACGACGACAGCTAAAGCGCATAAGCGCAAGACCATCGCCGCAAATTTTCAAGAGTTTTTTTACAACCAAGCTTGGGCTGTCGCGCTATATTCTCGGACAAATCGCGCGGGCGGCAGGGATACGGGCGGCGACCGCAAATTCCCGCCTTCGGCGGGAATTTGCCAAAAACACGGCGGCAAGCTACCAACAACAGAGGTAAGCCCCCTGCCCCGCCGTGTTTTTCCGCGCGGCCCTGCGGCCGCGCAGGTCGCCGCCCGAATACTATCCTATCGCGGGACTCTAAGGAAACGAGCTGCTCGACAGCCCCCTTAGCTCGCGCGTTAGTCACTGGAGGAAAAATCTATGCTTCAAAGCTTTTTGACCGTCGGCCAGCAGGTCGTTATAATCTTCATACTTATAGCAGTCGGCTGCGTATGCGCCAAGGCTAAAATCATAAACGAAATTGGGGCGCGCTGCCTTACAAACATCGTTTTATACGCGGTCACGCCCTGTGTCATGCTCGACGTCTTTCAACGCGACTTTGATACGTCCATGCTCACGGGCCTCGGGATAAGCGCCGCGGCTGCCGTCGGGGTGCATCTGCTGTCAATATTTATCGCGCGAATATGCATACACGATAAAGACAAATCCCGTAACGTCGTTTTGCGTTTCGCCGTTATTTTTTCAAACTGCGGCTTTATGTGTCTCCCGCTCGAACGAGCCCTGCTCGGCGACGACGGTGCGTTTTACGGAGGAATTTTTATAGCCGTGTTCAATATAATGCTTTGGACATACGGCCTTGTGCTTATGAGCGGCAACACAAGCCTTCTCTCAATAAAAAATCTCGCGTTTAACCCCGGTATAATCGGCGTGCTCGTCGGCCTTGTTATCTTTATATTTTCTATAAAGCCGCCCGAGATCATAACAACGCCGATAGAGCTGCTTTCCAACCTCAACACTCCGCTGCCAATGCTTGTCATAGGCTACCATCTGTATAAATCAAACCTCAAAGAGGCGCTCCGCGACAAAAAGGCATATCTCGCAATAGCCCTCAGACTCGTCGCAGTACCGCTGATATCGCTCGGTGCGCTATACCTGTGCGGACTGCGCGGCACAGTGCTTACAGCTACCGTAATAGCAGCCTCGGCTCCAACAGCCGCCACAACAACAATGTTTGCCTCGCGCTTTGATCGTCAGGTGCAAACGTCTGTCAATCTCGTTTCCCTGTCGACCATATTTTCAATAATCACAATGTCGCTAATCGTCGCCTTCACTCTAACTATCGCATAAAGACGTGCATACTGCGGATATTACATAAAATTATATTATTGACAATGACTGAATTTTGTTGAAAGGAAAATATATGAAGCTTATTATAAAATTTATTTTTACATTTACCATTGTTATATGTACCGCTCTGCTACCCGCGTGCACCTTATCACAGGAAAAGCCACAAACGGTCAAGCCGACGGAAAGCAGCGCGCAATCCGAGTATCACAGTGAAAATCAAACCGAACCCCCAACAGAACGTCCTGCAAAAAGCGAAGAGGAAATAACCCTTGAGCATATGTCGCTCGAGGAAAAGGCTGCGCAGACCATAGTTACGGGAATAGTGTCTACCTCTGTTGACAGCAAATTTAAGAGCCTTGCCAAAAGGGGCGTCGGAGGAGTTATTCTTTTCGACCAGAATATAAAAAATTCAGATCAGCTTATAAAGCTCACAAACGAAATAAAGGCCGCTGCGGGGGATATTCCCATCTTAATAGGAATGGACGAAGAGGGCGGCAGGGTAACAAGATTGCCCTCCGATGTGTTGAGTATGCCCTCGGCATACAGCCTTGCCAAAAGCGGTGATCCCAAATATGTGCAGAGTGCTTGGAAAAACCTAAGCAGCCAGATAAAGTCGTTTGGTCTGTCAACAGGCTTTTCGCCTGTGCTTGATATATGGTCTAATCCGGACAACGAGGCCATAGGCGACAGAGCCTTCGGAAGAACCGCAAATGAGGTTTGCTCTTATGGAATGGCGGCGCTCCAAGCTATGCTATCTGAAAATGTTATCGCTGTCGCGAAGCATTTTCCGGGACACGGCGACACCGACGTTGATTCACACTACGGTCTGCCCATTGTGTCAAAGACGGAGAAGGACCTTGACAAAATGGAGCTCAGACCGTTTAAGGCTGCTATAAAAAACGGGGTGCCGGCGATAATGGTGGCGCATATACTCTGCACAAAGCTTGATCCGGACAATCCGGCAACCCTCTCGCGCAGGATAGTGACAGACCTGCTAAAAAAAGAATTGGGCTTTGACGGCGTTGTATTTACCGACGACCTCACCATGGGAGCAATAAGCGAAAGCTACACCGTGGCCGAGGCTTCGGTCAAGGCTCTTAACGCCGGCTGCGATATGATTTTATCCTGCTTCGGATATGACAACACAAGCGATGCCATCAAGGCAATAACAACCGCCGTAACCGGCGGCAAGCTGAGCGAGGATCGTCTTGACGACGCAGTGCTGCGCATACTTAAAATGAAAAATAAATATAAAATAAGCAACGAGCCGGTAAAGGCTCCCGACGTTGACAAAATGAACGAAAGAACATCGGAATTTTGGAAATAATAAATCTGCATCGGTTTGACACGTATTTTAAAAAAATATACTTCGCTCCAATTTTTCAAGCAGCCCTTTAAAGCTTTTACTTTTGTTATTTCAAAAATAAATTAATCGAAAAATAAA
Source organism: uncultured Clostridia bacterium (assembly GCA_947632045.1). Taxonomy (GTDB): domain Bacteria; phylum Bacillota; class Clostridia; order Oscillospirales; family Acutalibacteraceae; genus UBA7067. The sequence goes on along the minus strand of CANRNQ010000013.1, from coordinate 1,028 downwards.
GCCGCGTCGCCTCTCGGCAATGCGGCTCAAAATCAAATAATAGTTTTAGCTCCACGAGCTCCACGTTTTCTGCTGATTTTCAGCAAAGCTTTAAAACAACAAAATCAGTAATTTTCTTTTATATAACCGTGTACCTTTTCCAACAGCATTCTCTTATCACTATAGCTTAATCTGCGATAATACAAAATCATCTGCTGTTCATCCTTCGGGAGCTCATAAATAGAAATCTTATCTACCTGTATCTTCTTTCTGCAATTTGACAAATCAATAGTCTCCGACTCGGGCTCCACGCTGGGATCGCGCAGCTTTTCAATAGCGACCTTAGCGCCGTCGTCAAAGCAGCTTATCAGTTCTTCGTAGGGCATATTAAACAGCTTTTTTAAAATTAATATGGTGTTAAGACTCGGAGTAGACTTTCCCGTTTCATAATATGTGTAGGTTGATCTGTCAATGTTCAGGGTATTGGCGACCATTTGCTGCGAATAGCCACAATTTAGCCTGTATTTCTTCAGCAAATTCGGAATTGTGTTTTTAGCCATAAAAAAGCCTCCTTTATTTTTTACAATAATTTCACGAAATCTTCAATCGTTTTATTTCATTAATTCGATATCGTTTTTATTATACGACAATATTGGACAAAAAAAGCATTTTTGTCGAAAAGCTTCACCGATTATTTTACTCCTTCCGCTTGTTGCGCCCAAAAGGGCAATTTTCTACTGATCAACACATTTATTTTATGTATATTAAAACGCAAGACGGGATATTGCAGTTAATTTATCGCAAAACAAAACTTTTTCGATCCACAGAAAAAGATTTTTTATTTTCGCCTTTCAAGCAGAGAATAAGCTTCACTTTCTTATCGCTTAATTTTTTGTTTGCTCCGCTCCCCCGAGAATTTATTTTAACCCATATATAGAAAATCTATTCCGAAGGCTTATAGAAAGCATTGGCAAAAGGCTCTTTTCCTAATACCGTGAAAGTGATATAATAAAAACGGTGATAGGAATGGCAGGGTTTAAAAATTACGA
>CANRNQ010000012.1 GCA_947632045.1 uncultured Clostridia bacterium | reverse complement strand
GTTCCAAAGGAAGCTAAAGGGTTAAGACGATTGCTGTTTTGCTTTCTGTAAAATCTTTATTCAGTTTTCAGAGTGCTGATGGAAAATCAAATCAAAAAATTCAAGCAGAGGTTTGCGCCTCTGCTTTTTTTGTGGGCAAATCAAAAGATTTACCAAAAAATATTTATTTGATTAAAAACAATTATTGCTATTAGCCAAATTGTGTGCTAAAATCAAATTACAGCCAAATTCATAGTCGGCAGACATCAATTCGCAATTTGTTACCATAATAATCAATTTCCAAATTACCGGACGTAACTATGAAATCTTGAATTGGCTTAAAATAAAAAAGGAGTGTTTATTATGTTAAAAAAGACGCTGTCTGTAATTTTGTCGTTCGCTTTAGCGGGCGGAGGCTCTGCGATGATGTTGGGCGCGCCCGAAATAACGGCAAATGCCGCGGAAACGGACGCCGCCGCCTATACATACACGGTTACGCCCATTCTGTCGCCCTTTAACGAGTACTTTTTCGTAAAAACGGACAACCCCGACCCGGAATCATTCCGCTTTGCGGACAAGTCCTCGGTTTACAGCGATTCGTCTACAATTGAGGTGGCGACGGAGTATGATTGGGACCAATTCGGATATAAGACGTGTCTGTTTGCCGATGTTGACTATGAGGATACTGAAACCGCGCGCGTAAACGGCGGATATATTTTTACGAGCTTTAACACCGACGGCGGGGACATAGTTCTGCAAGCCAAGGATATGGCTCATCCGTGGTCGGATTCGTGGACGGATACGGACGTTCAGCTCGTCCTACCGGAGCTGGAGGACGACGTTGATTATCTGATTGACACATACGCCGATAAAGAGCAGTTCTTTGACAATATGGACGCAATCCAAAAGGGGTTTTCCTCAATATGCCTATACAGCGGCTCCTACATTCGCGGCGAGCTGTACAAGCCCGGAGAATACTGGTATCTTTCAAACTCTCCGCACAAGGACCAGAAGTTCTATTTACAGTCCCCGTATTCGCGCAAGGACAACGAGAAGCTGTTCGCGGCGTACGTTTACCCCTTTATTAACGATTCTCTGGGCTTCCCGAGCGTAATGGCGGCAGTTTCCGCAAGGCTTGACTCGTCGTCAACCTACGCGTGGGACGATGCTTCGCACTACTTAGTCGATGTAACATATAACGGCGAGACACGCAAATACGGCGGTCAGGGAAATGGTGAAGGAGAGAGCATCGACAAGGAGATGATAGCGAAGCGCTTTAACTTTGACGGCGACGACGATATTACCCTTGAGGGCACGCGCCAATTACTTGACGATTACTCAAGGCTGGAAATAAAGGACGACATTCCGCGCGAGGACGCTCTTACATGGGGCGATGTATGTGAAACAGTCGGCGACGGCGCGTGGGTTCGTATGGTCGGGATCACAAGCATATACGGCGGAAATAATTTGATATATACATATCTTTATAAAGACGGCAAAGGAACGTATTTCCGTACCGACGAAGCCGGAAAAAACGGAGCGGAGATCTATTGGGGCGGAGATTTGGGCTTTTTCTCCAATGCATGGGTTGACGGAAGATATATAGACGCTTATGAAAAATTTGTCCGGGGCGCAAAGTTTGACGATTACCCGACAGGCAATATTTTTTTGAGAGATGTAACTATACCGCGGGTGCGTTACAGTTACAGGTATAATCTTAATCCGCAGACAAACGAATATGAAAGAGAATACACTGTCGAAGAGATCACAGAGGAAACGCGGGACGTTTTATTCACTTATAAGGACGGCGTATGGGAAGCCGGAAGCAACGCAATTGGCATGAGCTGCAGTATATTAAAAACGCTTGTGGAAAAAGGCGCGATAGATGAAAAATATCTCGATATGGCTACTCTCACGCTCGACGAGGTGAAGGCTCTCGAGGTCGATAAAAACACGGACATTATTCCGGAAAAGGGCTTTTTATATGACAGAACAGCCGCGCCGGGAACGCCGTATGAAATTGTTTCTATCACAGATCCCTCTGTAAACGCCTCTCTTTCCTCACAGACGTTTATATACAGCGGAAAAAAGCAGACCCCAGAGGTTACGATAAGCCGTAACGGCAAGGAGCTCATTGAGGGAATCGACTACACGCTCGAGGGGGACACTTCGGCGACGGATTGCGGAACATATAAGATAACGGTAAAGGGAATAGGGATATATAGCGGAGAGATAGAATTGACATATTCTATTGAGGTTCTCGCCGGCGACGTAGATCAAAACGGCGATATCACGATAGCGGACGCCATTGCGGTGCAGAAGCACGTTGTCAACATATTAAAGCTCGAGGGCAACGCGTTTACAGCCGCCGACGTTGATAAAAACGGAGTTGTTACAATAGCCGACGCTATTATGATACAGAAGCATATAGTGGGAATATTACAGCTTTCATAACGGTCGAAATTATAAAATTACAATAAAACGCTTGACTCTACAGCCGCGCCGCCTATCTACGGTGCGGCTGCTTGCGTCGGGCGGAAAACAACGGTATAATAGAACAAGCGGAGCAGCCCTTGACTGCCCCGCTCAAAATAAAAAGCTCCGCGCTTATTTAAACATAGCGGAAATATCGCTTATGAAATCACCCATGGCGTTCATAGCCTTTCCGGCGTTTTTCTTCATCTGCTTCGGGTTCTTCTTCATCATTCTGCTGCCCGCGTAGCCGACTACTACGCCTGCGGTGATGCCCGCTACTACGCCCTTGGCAACATTTGCCGCTGCCTTGCTCAAGCTGTAACACCTCCATATGTCGTCAAAGATGATTAACGCTTTTCGCGCTGTCATTATAATTCCCCCCGGTGTAAGAATTTATGGCGTTTAAATAAAAGAAAATTTTGCAAAAAACTGTAAAAAGGAATGATATAAATGCACGAGCTGAATATAGTAATGGTAGAACCGGAGATTCCACAGAATACCGGCAATATTGCCCGTACCTGCGCGGCGACCGGAGCAAGGCTCCACCTTATAAAGCCGCTCGGCTTTGATATAAGCGAGCGAGCGGTAAGGCGCGCCGGACTCGATTATTGGAGCCTGCTCGACATAACTGTATATGAAAACACGGACGATTTTTTCGCGCGGACGGACGGCCCGTATTACTATTTTTCCACAAAAGCAAGGCATATACATTCGGATATGAAATTTAAAAACGGGGCGTATCTTCTTTTCGGCAAGGAAACAAAGGGGCTGCCGGAGGAGCTTTTGCGCGACAATCCCGATACCACGGTCAGAATACCGATGATAGACGAGGCAAGGAGCCTGAACCTTTCGAACGCCGTCGCAATAGGCGTGTACGAGGCGCTGCGCCAATGGGGATATCCCGAGCTTAAATGCGCGGGCGAGCTGACAAAATTCAAATGGAGCGAATAAGTCGGCGTTAAGATAAAAAATTCTTCAAAGGGCTTTAAAACCGCTCTCCTTTTTGGTATAATAATACAAAATATACTTATTATGGAGAGCTATACCGAAAAACTGCTCCGAAGGGAATGTGAGAAATGGCGGATAAAAAGGTTCGCACCAGATACGCGCCGAGCCCCACCGGTTCGATGCACGTCGGAAACCTGAGAACGGCTCTGTACGAATTTTTGGTTGCAAAGTCGCAGGGCGGCGATTTCGTGCTGAGAATCGAGGACACGGACAGAGAAAGATACGTCGAGGGCGCAGTGGATATTATTTATAAAACCCTCAAGGAGGCGGGCATAACCCACGACGAGGGACCCGATATAGGCGGAGATCACGGCCCCTATGTCCAAAGCGAGAGAAAGAATATGTACCTGCCCTATGCCCAACAGCTTATCGACGAGGGCAAGGCGTACCGCTGCTTCTGCTCAAAGGAGAGGCTCGAGGGGCTCCAGCAGGAGAACGTCGGCGGGGGCTACGACAGGCATTGCCGTGATATTCCCAAGGAGGAAAGCGACGCGCTCGCCGCGTCGGGAGCGCCGTTTGTCATAAGGCAAAAAATGCCGCTTGACGGCTCCACCACCTTCGAGGACGCGGTGTACGGAAGTATAACCGTTGAAAACAGCGAGCTTCAGGATCAAATTTTGATAAAGACCGACGGGTACCCGACCTACAACTTTGCAAATGTAATAGACGACCACACAATGGGTATAACCCACGTCGTCAGGGGCAGCGAGTATTTAAGCTCCACCCCGAAATACAATCTTTTGTACGAGGCGTTCGGCTGGGATATACCGACGTATATCCATCTTCCGCTGATAATGGGCAAGGACGAGGACGGCGGCGTGTCTAAGCTTTCAAAGCGGCACGGCTCTACGAGCTTTGAGGATCTCTCGCGCGAGGGCTATCTTCCCGAGGCGATAATCAACTATATAGCTCTGCTCGGCTGGTGCCCTAAGGATAATCAGGAAATATTTAAGATGGACGAGCTTATCAAAGCGTTCTCAATAGACGGAATAAGCAAATCCCCCGCGATATTCGATTACGACAAGCTCGAATGGTTCAATGCGGAATATATAAAGGCGATGACGACGGAGCAGTTCCTCGAAACGGCAAGGCCGTATCTGACTCAGGTGCTCGGCGACAGCGGACTTGATCTGTCAAAGGTCGCCGCGATATTACAGCAGAGGGTGACCGTGCTGACCCAAATACCCGATATGGTCGCCTTCCTTGCAGAGCAGCCCGAGTATGAAAAGGAGCTGTTCGTAAACAAAAAGAGCAAGACCACCCTCGAAAACGCGCCGCAGCTTCTGCGTATGTCCTACGACGCGCTGAGTGCTTTAAAAAGCTGGGATCACGACTCGATACACGACTGTTTAATATCACTCGCAGCGGAAAACGGGCTGAAAAACGGCACGGTTATGTGGCCGACGAGGATAGCCGTAAGCGGCAAGGCGGTAACGCCCGGCGGCGCGATAGAGATACTGGAGATACTCGGAAAAGACGAGTCGCTCGCCAGAATGAAAAAGGGACTTGAAAAGCTGAGTTAAGTCAATGTGCATATATGATTTACCGAGCCTTTGAATGTGCCGGTAAATCGACTTGCGGCATAAATTTAGAATTTAAACCGGAAAATTCATTGAGATAAAACGAGGGGGCGCTAGAGAGTCGGCTCCCCCGGGGATAAATTAAATTTCCGCGCGGGGGGCGAAAACACTCTTGCAGCGGAAAAGCATCGGGAGGATAAATATGGCAGACGAAATAAAGGACGAGGTAAAAAATGCGGAGGAGCCCGCGTATAACGGAAACTTCATTCACGATTTTATAGACGAGGATATAGCGCAGGGCGGTATGTTCGAGGGTATGACCGTTCACACGCGCTTCCCGCCTGAGCCGAACGGCTATATGCACATAGGCCACGCCAAGGCTCTTTGCATAAACTTCGGCACAGCCGAAAAGTACGGCGGGCTTTGCAATTTGCGCATGGACGACACCAATCCGACAAAGGAGGACGTTGAGTATGTCGACGCGATAAAGGAGGATATTCACTGGCTCGGATACGACTGGGGCGACAGATTTTACTATGCCTCCGATTACTTTCCTCAGATGTACGAATACGCCTGCGAGCTAATAGAAAAGGGGCTTGCGTATGTGTGCGAGATGACCCGGGAGGAGGTAAAGGAAAACAGAGGCGATCTCACGACTCCGGCGAAAAGCCCATACCGCGACAGGCCAAGGGAGGAGAGTCTTGACCTTTTCCACAGAATGAAGGCGGGAGAGTTTGAGGACGGCAGCATGACGCTCAGGGCGAAGATAGACCTTGCCTCGGGCAATTTCAATATGCGCGACCCGGTTATCTACAGAATAAACAGAACCCCGCACCACCGCACGGGAAGCGAATGGTGTATCTATCCTATGTACGACTTTGCCCACCCGATAGAGGACGCGCTTGAGGGCGTTACACATTCGCTTTGCTCTCTTGAGTATGAGGACCACAGACCGCTATACGATTGGGTAATAGACAACACCTCGGTGCCGTGCAAGCCGAGGCAGATCGAGTTTGCAAGGCTCGGCATAAACAATACCGTTATGAGCAAGAGGCGGCTGCGCGCTCTTGTCGAAGGCGGATACGTTGACGGCTGGGACGACCCGAGAATGCCCACGCTCTGCGGACTGCGCCGCAGAGGCTACACCCCGTATTCGATACGCGACTTTATAAACCGCGTCGGAGTGGCAAAGGTGAACAGCACGATAGAATACAGCCTGCTCGAGCATTGCCTGAGGGAGGATCTAAACCGAAAGGCGCGCAGGACGATGGCTGTGCTTGAGCCGATAAAGCTCATCATCACGAACTATCCGGAGGGGCAGACAGAGGAATTTGAGGTCGAGAACAACCCCAACAGACCCGAGGACGGCACTCGAACGGTGACCTTCAGCCGAGAGTGCTATATCGAGGCCGACGATTTTATGGAGGAGCCGATAAAGAAGTATCAGCGCCTTTACCCCGGCAACGAGGTGAGGCTCAAATCGACGTATATAGTAAGGTGTACCGGCTGTAAAAAGGACGACGACGGAAACGTCACAGAGGTTTACGCCACCTACGACCCCGAAACGAGGGGCGGAAACACGCCTGACGGCAGAAAAATAAGAGGTACTATACACTGGGTGGACGCAAACAACTGTAAGGACGCCGAGGTCAGGCTGTACGGCGACTTTTTCACCGTACCCGACCCGGAATCGGGCGACAGGGATTTCCTTGAGCTGTTAAATCCTGACTCGCTCCGCGTGCTCAAGGGCTGCAAGGTCGAAAAGGGCCTTGGCGATGATCCGGACGTTACCTCGTTCCAGTTTATGCGACTCGGGTATTTCTGCCTTGACAACAGGGATTCAAGGCCGGACGCTCTCGTCTTCAATCGCAGCGTGTCCCTAAAGGACGGATTTAAAAAAGCATAAGAGCGTTTTGCTGCGCGCGGCGGCTGCCGCGGCGCATTGCGGTCTTATATATAAATTATTGCTACGGCAAAATTAAAATACGGAGGTAATAAAAAATGAAGGTCTTTGTTAAAGTATTGTGGGCTATCGCGGGCGTTGTGCTCATACTCGGAGGAGTATCCGCCTTCTTTAACCCCGTGAGCGCGTTTATCGCGTGGGAGTACATACTCGGAGCGTCGTTCGTCATTTCGGGTCTTGCCGGTATGATAGCTTACTTTGCGGGGCGAAACGTTATGTTCGGCGCAGGCTGGGTTCTTGCCGACGGCATACTTTCGTTCATCTTCGGCGCAATGATAATCTTCGGTAAGTACAGCGAAGGCTTCCTCGCGATTACGGTCAGCGTTCTTGTGGGCGTATGGCTCATCATCAGCGGAGTAAACTCGCTCAGCCGTTCGTTTGATATGCACCGTCTTGGAGCCGGCGGCTGGGGCTGGCTCACCTTCTGGGGCATTATTTGCATACTTGCGGGAATACTTGTTTTCTGCAACCCGCTCACGACCGCTGTCGGTCTTGTGGCGAGTATGCTCATAGGCTTGCCGCTCATTATCGGCGGTGTAGCAATGATTTTCAGATGCTTAACAACCGACATAGAGGTATAACACAAAAGCGGCCGCAAGGCCGCTTTTGTGTTATAAGCCTTAAACAGCAATCGGGCCGCGTTACGGGCGCGGCCCGATTGCTGTTTTTTAAGTTTACCGCCCGAAATTATTCCTTTTTATTTTCGGCGGAGATCATTTTTCCCTGAGCGTCGGTCTTATAATTTCCCTTTAAAAGTATCTGCGAGATCGGAACTATTTTATAGCCTTCGCTCTGTATGGTTTCAATTATCATAGGCAGAGCCTCCGGCGTGTTTTCAGCGCCGTTGTGCATAAGGATTATACTTCCGGGACAGAGCTTTTTCTTTATTCTGTCCACCATATCCTGCGGCGAGGGGTTCTTCCAATCGAGGCTGTCTATACTCCACTGCACACAGTACATATCAAGAGCGTTGGTTGCTTCAACTACCGAGTTGCTGTAATCGCCGTAGGGCGGTCTGAAAAGGGTAGGGCACCTTCCGGTTATTTCCTCTATCTTTTCGTTGCAGCTTTCAAGCTCGTTGCTTATTCCCGCGCTGTCAAGCTGAGGGAGATGCGCGTGAGTATCAGAGTGGTTGCCTATGTCGTGACCCGCCTCGCTTATTGCCTTTACATCGTCGGGGTATTTGTCGACCCAGCCGCCGACAAGAAAAAACGTAGACTTGACATTGTATTTGTCGAGTATGTCGAGCAGAGTTTGGGTCTGCTCGTCGCCCCAGGCCGCATCGAAGGAAATGCTGACTACCTTGTCGCTTCTGTCCACCGAGTAGATCGGTATTTTTCTTTCGGTAGTAGACGCTTCTACCGCTCTGCCGTAGCTTCCGAGCGACACCAAAAGAGTTATCAAGGCCATCAAGGCGCAGCCGCCCATCACCATAAGCTTGTGTTTCGTAAGTATCATAAGCTTCATAAAAACCCCTCCCAATTATTTTATATGCCGAAGCGGGTGAGATTATGACGTTGGGGCTGAAAGTATATTTTTTTAACCTTGAGCGTTAGCGCAGAGCAAGATATATAGCTCGTCAAGCCTGCTCGTCGCGGCCGAACAGATAATCAAGCGATACATTCAAAACCTTTGATATTGCGTCGATCTCAATATCGGTAACCGCCCGTCTGCCGTTTTCAATACGCGAAACAGAGCCGCGACAGGTGTAAACCGCAAGCAGCTCAAGGCGCTCGGAGAGCTCCTTTTGACTCATTTTCGCGTTGATTCTCGCCTGCTTTATGCGTTCCCCGATTATATTAAATTTCTCCGTGTCTAAAATTCTTTTCATATTTACACCCTTGTGTCTTATTTTAGGACATTTTTAGTGTATACTAATAGGTGTAAAAATATGTCCTATCAATAGGACAAAAGGAGAGTAGATATGAAAACGGCAATTATTGGTTCCAGAAATTTAACGGTGGACGATTTAAAGATTTATCTTCCTCACAATGTGACGGAGATTATTTCAGGAGGGGCAATGGGCATAGACAAGTGTGCGCGGGAGTACGCTAATTTAAACGGAATAAATTTAACGGAATTTCTTCCCGACTATAAAAAATACGGTAGAGCCGCGCCACTTTACCGAAATCAAGAAATAGTAGAATATGCTGATGAAGTAGTTGCTTTTTGGGACGGTAAATCAAAGGGGACAAAATATGTGATAGATATATGTAAGCAAAAGGGTAAAAAAATAACGGTTTATATTTATAGAGAAAATCGGTTTAGCCGACTGTTTAAATTATAAGCTATAGCATCACAGTACCCTGTGTTTCTTAAAAAGGCGGAGGAGAGGGAAGCAAGGTGCAGATTATAAATACCAAGCGCCTCAAAAGCTCGCACCTTAAAAAACAACCGCACGACCTTGCGGCTGTGCGGCTGTTTTTTTTGTATATTAAGCGCTTATTTGCAAGAAGATAATTATTCGTGTGAAGGTTTTTACCGGCCTCAGCGATAAAGCCCCAAATTAAGCCGTGAGAACCGAGAGCTTAATAAAAAATAAATTTGCTTGTGCGTACGCCATTAAATTTTTCTCCTTATTTTTGCATCCGCAAGAACAAATTAATAATTTTCGGCGTGCACCTCAAAATACGCCTTTGGGTGAGCGCAAACCGGACATACCTCCGGAGCCTTTGTCCCGACAATTATATGACCGCAGTTGCGGCACTCCCAAACCTTGACCTCGCTCTTTTCAAATACCTGCGCGGTTTCGACGTTTTTGAGCAGGGCGCGGTAACGTTCCTCGTGAGTTTTTTCAATAGCGGCAACCATTCGGAATTTTTCGGCAAGCTCGGTAAAGCCCTCTTCCTCGGCTGTCTTTGCAAATCCCTCGTACATATCAGTCCACTCGTAGTTTTCGCCCTCCGCCGCAGCGGCGAGGTTTTCGGCGGTATTGCCGATTCCGCCAAGCTCCTTGAACCACATTTTTGCGTGCTCCTTCTCGTTGTCGGCGGTTTTTAAAAAGAGGGCGGATATTTGCTCGTAGCCCTCCTTCTTTGCGGCCGAGGCAAAATATGTATATTTGTTTCTTGCCTGAGATTCGCCGGCAAAGGCTGCCTCAAGGTTTTTCTCGGTTTGTGTTCCTGCGTACTTTGATGTTTTTTCGCTCATATGATATACCGTCCTTTCGTGATATGAAATTGATATTAATGATTATTATTCCACAATTTTCCGCAGTTGTCAACATATTTTCTGTAATTATTTCAGAAAAAATATGCAAAAGCGCTCAAAGAGGATATGCTCGCCTGGAGAAGTGTTTTTTACAGCTTAAACGGCTATAAAAGGAATTTACCCACGCATTCAACAGAGCCGAAAAACGCCTATCAAAGGAAAAGTCGCTTCTATTATTTTCGAAAAAAGATTTTTATTTTTTTGCGCAAAGTGCTTGACCTGGACCATCGAAATATAGTATAATAACTATCGGACGCTTTGGATAAGGGGCGTTTCTTTGGTCGTTTAGACTCAAATACGCTGGTATAGCTCAGGAGGCAGAGCGCATCCTTGGTAAGGATGAGGTCGGCAGTTCGAATCTGCCTATCAGCTCCAAAGCTAAACCGCATTGCAGAGGCTTCTGCAATGCGGTTTTTTGGTTAGTTTTTTGGTTTTAAAATTTTGTTAAAAGAACGGCCGTTCGTTTGTTTCCGTTATTATTTGACCCTTTCGCAATATACTACATATCTGTAATCGGTGTAACCGTAGGGGTGGCAGGTGAGAAGCGTGAGCATATCCTTGCCGGGCTGTATCTTTACCTTGTCGGACTGCGTGGGATTTATTATCTCGCTCTTGACCACTCTGTATTCCATTTGGTACCAGGGGTTAGTCACAAAAACGGAGTCGCCCTTCTCAAGGAAGACTATATTATCGAACATCTCGAAATTTACAACGCCCCTGTGCGCTGCAAGAACCGTATTTGTGTTTATTCCGCCTATCGGCATGGACGTGCCGGTTAGCTGAACCGCCCCGCGCCACATATTATCCTCGCTTGCGCCGAGGTAGATGGGAAGATTTAAATTTATTTTCGGCGCGGAAACATAACCGAATATGTCGTCGTATATGCTGTAACGCTTTAGATCAAAGCTTTCCTCCTCGTACGAGAACGGGTCGGAAATTATCTGGCCGTTTTCATAGAGCTCGCGGTTATACTTCACCATATCGGCATACAGCTTTGCCAAGAGCTTCGGGTCGTACCCTCGGGTCTGCTCCTCGTTCACCGTTATCTGCTCCTTGTTCATCAGCTTGCTGTCGGTATACTTGTTGTCGTCTACCACGTCCGGCGCGTCGGGGTCGGTTGGATATTTTATTCCGTCATTTTCGCCGTCTTCTCGCGCCTTCTCTATATTTTTGTTAAATTCGTTTATCCGGTTTTCCTGCTGAATGCCCGTTATGCTTTTGGCTATGTTTGGGTAAAAGCCTATTATAAGACTTATCACAAGCATTGCCGCCGCCAGTATCATAAGCTTTGTGCTCAAAGGCATTTTATTCTTCTTTTTCTTCTTCGGAGTGTTCGCTTCGTTGCTCTTCAAATCCTTTTCCGTCATTTTCCTCACCCTTCTCCTCTTTTTCACGACGCTTTCGCAGTATAAGTCTTACTATCGCCACTGCCAAAAGTATCAGAATGAGCGCCGCCACAGGAATCAAAATCCAAAGCACCCACTTCTGTATCGGAATACCAAATACATATACTGTGTCGTCTCGACCGTCAAGCGGCTTTTCTATTATGTTGCCGTAGGCGTCCGTTGTGAGTATCGAGCCTGACTCGTAATCGTCCTCGCCGTCTATATACTCTGTTCTTACACCCCTGACGAGCAATCTGTGAGTGTTGATGCCGTACGGCGTGCAGGTGACGAGCGTGCAAAGGTCCAAGCCGGGTTCTGTTTTCAGCTTTGACGCGTCGCTCGGAATTACGACATTTATCTCGTCTATTCTGTAAGCGAGCACCTCGTCGAGAACGTGGAGGTAAAATTTATCTCCGATTTTGAGCTTGTCGAGATCGGTAAAGAGCATATTTCCCGGTACGCCCGTATGCCCTGTAAGCACGCAGTGAGTGCCGACTCCGCCGACGGGAAGCGCCGTGCCCTGAAGGTGGCCGACGCCCTTTTGCAGTTGAAGCTCGGTCGCCCCGTGATATATCGGACAGGTAACGTGTATCTGAGGGATCTTTATATAGCCCATCATATGCTCGTCGTTTATGCTCAGGGCGGTAAAGTATTCGTCAAGCTCCTCGTCCTCGGTTTTCGGAGGGTCCGTCGGCTCCGATACGGGCTCAAACGGATCCTTAAAGGTTATCTGCCCTATATTTTCGTTATATTTGATCGCGAGCTCTTTTTGTCGTCTTATCTCGCTTTCTCTCATCGCCTTGACCTGCTTTTCGTAGTCCGCGACAACATTCATCTGTTGAAAATATGTTACGACGTTGCCTATCGACGGATAGAACAGCACCGCGCAGCCTGCTATGAGAAGAATTATCGCGATAGTGGTTTTGACCTTTTTGCTCCTTCTTTTCTTCTTTTTTTTAGGCGACAGCTCTGCCGTTTGTTCTTTTTTATTTTTTTTCATTTTCGCTTCACAACTCCGTGCAGAAATTATTTAAAATACGATAGACGAATATCTGCTTTATTTTTAATGGGTCAATAGCGGCCACGATGTGTTTTAATTATATCATATATATTTTTTTATAGCAATAACAGTATTGCGGTTTTGCTTCTTCGGAGAAAAATTAACTTTTTATTTAAAATGTGCTTTTTTGACAGAATAAGCGCCCCTTATGCTCTGCATAAAGGGCGCCCTATGCGCTTTTACTTTATCTGATTTTAAGCTGAAGCGTTGAGCTTGCGGGCAAGTGCGGACTTGCTTCTCGCTGCCGTATTCTTGTGGAGAATACCCTTGGCAGCAGCCTGGTCTATTTTCTTGTACGCAGCGCTTACCACCTGAGCCTTATCGGCTGAGTTTGCGTCAATAGCGGCCTGAGCCTTTTTAACGGCTGTTTTCAAAGCGGATTTCAGAGCCTTGTTTCTCTCTGTTTTAACCGCAGTAACCTTAACTCTCTTTTTAGCTGATTTAATGTTTGGCATTGTCCTACCTCCTTTTGCTCATACTCACAGTAAGTAATATGATATCACTAATTAAAGAAAAATGCAAGTTTTTTTTCAACTTTTTTCAGCGTTTTTCCGTGGGAACAATATATAGTGGAGGGTCGCGCAATCGCACACAATTTAAGCAGACCCGCGATGCGAATACGCGGCGACCATTCCCCCGCTTTGCGGGGGAACCAAAAACGCGGCGCAAAAATTTACCTTGCGCAATCTCGGTGCTTCCGGCCGCGTTTTTCGTCCGCGCCTGCGGCGCGGACGGGTCGCCGCGTATGGCGCCGGGATACCGGCGCCTATTGCCCGTCAGAGTCGATAAACGGCAGAGCAATTACTCCCTTGGGGCAGACCTCCGCGCACCTTCCGCAAAGCGTGCAAAGCTCCGGGTCAACGGTCGCCTTGAAGTGCTCGACCTTTATCGCGCCAAATTCGCACGCCTTTTGACACTTCATACAGCCTATGCAGCCAACCTTGCAGTCGTCCTTTGTCTGGGCTCCCTTGTCAAAGTTGCTGCAAAGCACAGCCGCGCTGCGCTGCGGCACTATGCGTATAAGCGACTTGGGGCATACAGCCGCGCATTTATTGCACGAACGGCAAAGCTCCTCGTTTACAACGGCAACCCCGTTGCAAACCTTGATTGCGCCAAAGTCGCACTCCTTAACGCAGTCGCCGAGCCCGATACAGCCGTATGTGCATTTTCCTCCTCCGCCGAGAAGCTGAACCGCAGCCGAGCACGAGGCTATCCCCTTATAATTCACCCTCTTGCCCGTGTTATCGCAGCTTCCGCTGCACATAACCCTCGCGCTTGTCGGCACTCCCGACTCCGCCTCAACGCCGAGTATTGCGGCGACAGTCTTCGCCGTTTCATCTCCGCCCACGGGGCATTGTCCCGGCTTTGCATCTCCCTTTGCGAGAGCGTCGGCGTACCCCGAACAGCCGGAATATCCGCACGCGCCGCAGTTTGCGCCGGGCAGAGCCTCGGTCAGTCTTTCAACTCTTTCGTCAACGGGAACGGCAAAGAACGCCGATGCGAGGGCAAGCACCACCGCAACGACAAGTCCTATCGCGCCGACAACTATGACGGCAATCAATATAGAATTCATACAAAGCCCCCCTTAACCCATCAGACCTTCAACAAGTCCGGCAAAGCCTAAAAATGAAACCGAAACGAGGCTCGCCGAAACGAGCGTTATCGGAAGCCCCTTGAGAGATTTCGGAATGTCGGCTGTTTCAAGACGACCCCTCACGCCGGCGAAGATTACCATGGCGACAAGGAAGCCTATACCGGCTCCGAACGCGTTGACAAGCGCCGTTACATATGTATACGACGGGTCCTGAGCCGCCTTTTCAAGCACGAGCATGGTAACTCCCAAAACGGCGCAGTTGGTCGTTATAAGAGGGAGATAGATGCCGAGCGAGTTGTAAAGCGGGGGCATATATTTTTTCAAAATTATCTCTACAAGCTGGACAAGTCCGGCTATTACGAGGATAAAAACTATCGTCTGCAAATATTCAAGTCCGAACGGCACAAGGATATTCTCATATATCGGGTATGTGACCGCGGTCGCAAGCACCATAACGAAGGTTACGGCGGCGCTCATGCCGAGAGCGGTGTTGACCTTTTTTGATACGCCGAGGAAGGGGCAGATGCCCAAAAACTTTGACAGAACGTAGTTTTCCGTCAGTATTGCCGCAAGAAAGACGGCAACGAGCTGTTTAACCATTGCACTTTCCCTCCTCACCGTTTACCTTGGAGCAGGTTTTGTTCATAGGACATTTTGCACAGCTTATGTCTTCGGCGGCCTTTTTCTGTCCGCTCAGCTTTGACGACAGAGCGACGAGCATACCAAAGACGAAAAATCCTCCCGGCGGAAGAATGAACACGAGTATCGGATCCATAAAGCCGGAGGTTATCGGAATCCCGAAGAAGGTGCCTGCGCCGAGTATCTCACGGATAGAGCCCATGAGCAGCATTGCGGCGGTAAAGCCCACTCCCATGCCGAGGCCGTCCACCATAGAGGGGATAACGCTGTTTTTGCTCGCGAACATCTCGGCTCGGCCGAGTATTATACAGTTTACAACTATAAGAGGGAGATATATGCCCAGCGCCTCGTCTATCGCGGGCGCGAACGCCTTGACAAGCATCTGCACCATTGTGACAAAGCCCGCGATTATCGTTATATATGCGGGTATCCTGACCTTGCCGGGTATTACCTTTCTCAGAAGGGATATAGCCGCGTTTGAGCATATCAAAACTATCGTAGCCGCCACGCCCATACCTATCGCGTTAGATGCCTGGGTTGTAACGGCGAGCGTTGGGCAGGTGCCGAGCACAAGGCAAAGCACGGGATTTTCCTTGATTATGCCCTTTGAAAACTCCTTGAAAAGACTTTTCTTTTGCATTACTCTCCCTCCCTTTCTATCTTATCATAGGCCTCAACCGCGCTGTTCACGGCGTTTGTCACTGCGGTTGAGGTTATAGTCGCGCCCGTGAGCGCCTTTATCTCGCCGTCGGACGGCTGAGCGTTTTTTATCACCTTTATTTCCTTTGCACCCTGCTTAAACTGGTCGGTAAATTCGCTTTTTACCGCGTTTGCGCCGAGGCCGGGTGTTTCGCTCTGAGAGAGAATTGACACTCCGCTTATCTCTCCGCTGGCGCTGTCTATGCCGACCATCACCTCGACCAATCCGCCGTATCCGCTGGCGCTCGCCGTGAACGTATAGCCGACAATCTTATCGTCCTTTACTCCCTTGAAGCATTCGCTCACGCCGTCGTGCTGTATCTTCATTTTTTCAAATTTTTCCGCCTGCGGCAAAACGACCTCCCGCGCCTGCTGCGCCTTTTGCTCCGCAAGCTCCGCTATCGGCTGCTCCGCTACGCTGTTCACCGCCGCCAATATAGCCGTAACTCCGGCGCATATCACAAAAAGCACCACAACGGGGAGGAGTATATCCTTTGGATTAAGCTTTTTCATTTTTCTTCTCCTTTCCAAAGGGCTTTGTCCTCGTCAGGTTTTCAATGTGAGGCACGAGTATGTTCATAAGTATTATTGAGAACGACACTCCCTCCGGCAGATTGGCGTAAAGCCTTATCAAAACAGTAATAACGCCGCAGCCTATGCCGAATATCACCTTTCCGAGCGGGTTCATGGGCGAGGTGGTATAGTCGGTCGCCATAAATATAGCTCCAAGCATCACGCCGCCGCTCATTATATGAAAGAGCGGGTCGCCGCCGAGGAGAAACGACAAAACAAAAACCGTGCCGATAAAACAGAGCGGTATTATAGGGGAGATAACCCTTCTTATAACGAGATATATTCCTCCGAGCAGCAGCGCGAGCACGCAGGTCTCGCCGATACAGCCGCCGGTGTTGCCCAAAAACAAATCGAGATAGCTCGTCTTGTCGCCCTGAGCCATCATCGCAAGCGGCGTAGCGCCGGTTACGCTGTCCGCGGTTCTCAGCCATTCAAACGGCTTTTCCCACGTTGTCATATGCACGGGGAACGAAACGAGCAGGACTATCCTCGCGGTTATCGCCGGATTTACAAAGTTGTTTCCTATTCCGCCGAACATCTGCTTGACCACCACTATCGCTACTATACAGCCGAAAACGGCTATAAGCGGATTTATGCCTGACGGCAGGTTCAGCGCGAGCAGCAGTCCCGTCACGACCGCGCTCAAATCTCCCGTTGTGTTTTTCCTCTTCATCACCCTGCGGCATATATACTCAAGCGCAACGCAGGACACTATACATACGGCGATGAGCACAAGGCTTTTCCAGCCGAAGAAAACCACAGCCGCTATCGACGCCGGCACGAGAGAGATTATTACGTCGAGCATTATTCTTTTCGTCGTCGCTCCGCTCGACAAATGCGGCGACGATGAAACGGTAAGCATATTTCCCATCGGTATTCCCCCCTTATTTCTTCCTTGCGGCGGTGCGCACCATGCCCTTGCCCACGCGCATATTCTGAACTATCGGTCTGTTTGCCGGGCAGGCAAACGAACAACAGCCGCACTCCATACAGACCATGATACCGCTGTCGGTCATTCCCTTTACGTCCCTTTGGGCTATATATCCGCTTATCAGCGGCGGAGTCAGCCCCATGGGGCAGGCGGCGGCGCAGCGGCCGCATCTTATGCAGTCGCTCGGCTCAAGCCGAGCAGCCTCCTCTTTTGAAAAGGCGAGTATGGCGTTATTCTGCTTCAAAAGCGGCATTTCGTCGTCCGGCAGGGCAAGCCCCATCATAGGCCCGCCGAATATGAGCTTTTCCGGCTCGCATTTATATCCGCCGCAAAATTCTATAATATCCTTTATTTTCGTACCTATCGGCGCAATTACGTTCTGCGGATTTTTTACCGCCTCGCCGTCCACCGTTATCCGCTTTGTGACAAGCGGCATACCCGTCTTTAAATAAGACGAAACAAAGGCTATCGAGCCGATATTCATCACAACGCAGCCTACGTCCGCCGGCAGCTTGTCCTCGGGCACAACGCGGTTCGTGCAGACCTTTATCAGCACCTTTTCCGCGCCCTGCGGGTATCTCGCCTTTAGCGGCAGCACGCACACCTCGCCGTGCATATCTCGGTTTGCCGCCTCGCACACCTCGCGCAGCGCCTTTATCGCGTGCGGCTTGTTGTCCTCAACGCCGATTATAGCCCGGTCTATCTCCATAAGCTCCATCACCGACTTTATTCCGCTTATCACTCCCCACGAGTTTTCAAGCGCCTCTCTGTTGTCGGCTGTTATGTAAGGCTCACATTCCGCCGCGTTTATTATAAGGGTGTCGACCTTGTCACTTTCAACGCTCAGCTTTACATGAACGGGAAAGCCCGCGCCGCCAAGTCCGACTACGCCGCTGTTCCTTACCGCCTTGATGAAGTCCTCCCTTGAGTTTATCTCCGGCGGGGCTATGCCCTCGTACGGCGTCATCAGCCCGTCGCTCTCTATCCTTACGGCGGGAACCTTCGAGCCGTTCGGCATAGTTATCGTTTCTATCCTCTTTACCTTTCCCGAAACCGACGAGTGCATCGGCACCGACATAAATGCGTCGCTGTCGCCCACGGTTTGACCTACCTTCACCTCGTCGCCCGCCTTGACGACCGGCGTACACGGCGCGCCGATGTGCTGGCTCATACAAATGATGACCTCGCTTGGCGGCGGCATTACAACGCTCTCGTTATTCCATGTGTGCTTTCTGTGCGGAGCCTTTACCCCGCCCCTCGAGCGGAAAGGCTTCAAGGGCAATTTCATATTCTCGCCCACGGTGTTTCCCCCTATCTTCGCTAAATATCTGCAAAATATTCACATATACTGTTTTATTTTATCATTTTATCCCGCTTAAATCAATACGCATAACTATGTATATTTAGGAAATTCGGTAAAATACTATCAGCAATGAGAAAAAATTGAAGGATTGATGATATGGATTACTTAAACGCTTTCTGGGTGGGCGGGCTTATCTGCGTTATCGCTCAGATATTGATTGACAAGACCAAGCTCACCCCCGCGAGGATACTTGTGGGCTATGTTTGCGCCGGAGTGCTGTTAAGCGGCATAGGCTTGTACCAATATCTTGTCGACTTTGCCGGAGCGGGCGCAACCGTGCCGCTGAGCGGATTTGGCTACACCATGACGAACGGAATACAGAAGGCTGTTGCCGAAAAGGGCTTTTTGGGCGTTCTGACCGGCGGGCTTACAGCCGCCGCAGCAGGCATTTCGGCGGCGGTCGTATTCGGCTATTTGGGGGCTCTAATCGGGAGGAGCCGCGAGAAATAAAGCAGGGGGAGGCGAGCCTCCTCCCTTTGCTTCCGCCCTTCGCAAGGGGCTTTAATTTTGTTTATTGCTCACAAAATCCAACTATACATATATATACGGGCAAAATTGTTTACTGTAAGTACGGCAAAAATTAATATATTTTTAACACTTGTACCCTCGTTTTAACTTACTATTATAGTTAGTTTGTTAAATCGGGAGGGCTCGCCTATTCAGCTCTATCGAGCCCGCGACCGAGTTATAAATTAAAGAAGGAGTGACCATGCAATGGTTGAGGTCAAAAATCTTGTAAAAAGATACGGCGATACGCTTGCGGTAGACGACGTGAGCTTCACAGCCGAAACCGGCGAGATACTCGGCTTTCTCGGGCCGAACGGAGCCGGAAAATCCACTACAATGAATATCATCACGGGATACATCTCGTCAAGCTCCGGAACAGTCACGATAGACGGCTGCGAGATACTCGACGATCCGGAGGGGGCAAAATCGAAAATAGGCTATCTCCCCGAGATACCGCCCCTTTATATTGATATGACCGTGAGGAAATACCTTGAATTTATGTTCAGCCTCAAGAGGGTGACGCTGCCCAAAAGGGAGCACATCGACGAGGTGTGCGCGGTCACAAAGATAAAGGACGTTCAAAACAGGATCATAAAGCACCTGTCAAAGGGCTACCGCCAGCGCGTAGGACTGGCTCAGGCGCTTCTCGGCAACCCGCCGGTCATAATTCTGGACGAGCCGACCGTCGGACTTGACCCGAAGCAGATAATCGAAATGAGAAACCTGATAAAGGGGCTTGGCAAAAAGCACACGGTAATACTCTCGTCGCACGTCCTGTCCGAGGTTCAGGCGATATGCGACCGAGTGATAATCATAAACCGAGGCAAGCTCGTTGCGGACAGCAGCACAAGCTCGCTCTCGCAAAACCTGTCAAGGTCCAACGATATGACGCTGCGCGTAGTCGGCGCGCCGACGTCCGTGCTGAGCGCGCTGCGCGCGGTAGAGGGCGTATATAAGGTGGACAAGGGTCAAAAAACCGGCGACAACTGCTGTGAATATCATGTGTACTCGGAAAAGGACAAGGACACGAGCAAGGCGATATTTTACGCAATGGCGAAAAACAACACGCCTATCGTTATGATGAGGGGCAACGAGCTTTCGCTCGAGGAGGCGTTCCTCAGAGTTACAAAATCCGAGCCGCACATAGCTGACAAGACCGAAAGAGGAGGCAAAGGCTGATGGGAGCTATAATTAAAAGAGAAATAGGCGCGTACTTTTCGTCGCCTATCGCATATGTTGTAATCGCCGTATTTTTCTTCTTCTCGGGGTGGTACTTTCGGGTGATGCTCGAAAACGACAGCTCGAGTCTTACATATCTGGTCATAGGCCCAATGTTCGTTATAGTGCTGTTTGTCCTACCAATACTGACAATGAGGCTTTTAAGCGAGGAAAAGCGCCAAAAAACCGACCAAGCCCTACTCACCGCGCCGGTCGGCATATGGCGGATAGTTTTAGGCAAGTTCATCGCGGCCGAGATAATCTTCCTGTGCTGCATGGCGATATTCGTTCCTATGACGATAGTCATAGCCTTCTTTACCGCGCCGACATGGGGAATAATATTCTGTAACATCGTCGGAATGATACTCCTCGGCAGCTCGCTTATCGCAATAGGCGTGTTCATTTCATCTCTCACCGAGAGTCAGGTGGTCGCGGCGGTGGTCGGCATAGCCGTGGGAATGTTGATATATATGCTCGACACCATCAACTCCGGAATACAGATAGATTTTCTAAAATCTATAATATCCTCCGTTTCATTTATGACCCGCTACACCAACTTTACGTCGGGCATGATGAATTTGGCGGACATAGTATTTTACCTCAGTGTGACCGGACTTTTCCTGTTCTTCACAACGAGGGTAATAGACAGAAAACGCTGGAGCTGAGGAGGGATAAGGAATGGATTTTAAGGACGAGAAAAATATGAACAACAACGCAGCCGAGCAGGAGAGCAAAATCTCCGACGAGGCGGCAAGCGCCCTCGAAAGCGGGCTGTTTGAGGAAAAAGACGGCTCGCTCGGCGGGGAAAGCGCTCAGCCGGAAGCGGCGGAGGCGACAATTGAAACGGCGGAAGCGGCGGAAACGGCGGACGACGGCAAAAAGCAGAAGCCCCAAAAAAAGAGCAGGAAAAACCCCTTTGCTTCGCGCAAATTCAAAAAGGGCAGCTTTGCCGTTATACTCACCTGCCTTGTCGTCGCCTGCGTTATAGTTATAAACATAATAGTTAATGTTCTTCAATCTAAGATACCCGTTTTCTCAATAGATATGACCGGCCAGAACCTCTATGAGCTATCTGACAGCTCAAAGGAGATAGTCGATAAGGTCGACAAGGACATAACCATAACGGTTCTCGGCGCGGAGGACGCGTACACAATGGCGGATCAAAACTTCCTCCAGGCGAATAACCTGCTTAAAAAATACGCAATGGAGAACAGCAGGATAAAGATAGAGTATGTCGATCTTGCCGCCAACCCCAACTACATAAACAACTACCCGAACGAAAATCTTTCTATATACAGCTACATCGTAGGCTGCGGAAACAAGGACGACAAGGATTACAGGTACAAGTACCTCGACAAGTCGACCGAGCTGTTCATGCTCGGCACCGATTACACGTCGGGCGAGACCTATGTTGAATCGTCAAACGTGGAGAGCGCGGTCACCTCCGCGATAAGCTATGTTACCTCGGAAAAGACCACAAAGGTGGCTCTTTTGGAGGGCTTCGGCGACGACAGCTCCGGAATATTCGATTCCTTCACCTCGCTTCTCAAGAGCAACAACTACGAAACAGTCGAGGTCAACCTCCTGACGGGCGAGATAAGCTCCGATTGCGATATGGCTGTTCTCTTTCAGCCGACCTCCGACCTCACGGACGAGGCTGTGGATAAGATAAGCGATTACCTGAACAACGGCGGCAAGTACGGCAAAAACCTCTTTTATGTCCCGCCGACCGCAAAGGTGGACTCTCCCAACACGGACGCATTTCTCGCCGAATGGGGAATGAGCGTCGGACAGGGCATAGTCGCGGAAACCGACTCGGCTCATATGCCGTACAACGGCGACTACTACTGCTCGATATACGATTACGAGAACGGCAGCGAATACCTTGAGGGACTGAAGGATACGACAAAGTATTTTATCGGCGTGTACACAAGGCCGATCATGATAGACGACGACACAATGGTGAAATCCCTCGCCACAACGTCGGAGAGCAGCGCGATGAGTCCGATGGATGCCGACGAAAACTGGAATCCCCTTGATCATATAGAGGGCAGCTTCAACGCCGGAGCGATCAGCACAAAAACGTCGGGCGACAGCAAATCGACCGTGACCGCCTGGGGCAGCGCGATGTCGTTCTACGGGCAGTGGCTGAACTCCAACATCTTCATAAACGGCGAGTATTTTGTAAATCTCTTTAACATACTCACAAACAGAGAGGATACCGGCGTTGTCATAGACAGCAAATCTGTTCAGGCGGAACAGCTCGGGATAATGTCGGACCAGATAAACGTCATCGGCCCCATATTTATGTGGGTTATCCCGATAATCGTTGCCGCCATAGGCATTATAGTATTTATCCGCAGGAGGCATAGATAAAGATGGCTAACAGCGACAAAAAGCAGGGCGGCAAAAAAGGTCTTAAAAAGAACACGAAAATGCTCATAGCGGTTGCGGCCGCCGCAGTCGTGCTCGTCGGCGCGCTGCTCGCGGTTCTCTTCCTTGTACCGAATTGCGGCGAGTCCGGCGACGGCAGCTCGGTTTCCGAAAAGGTATATCCCACGGACGCAAACGGCAGGCAGTACGCTCTTGACGCAAAGGGCAACAAAATAGAAAACGACGAGGGCGTTCTGCGCGACGGCAACGGAAATATAATATCCGACGGAGTTGTAGACATCACAACGCAGGGGCCGCTCCTCGTCACTAAGATAGAGATAGAGAACGAGTCCGGCTCATATACGATACTCAGCGACACGCCAAAGGAAAAGACGACGGACTCCGACGGCAACGAAACCACTCAGACGAGCGACACGGTATATACTCTCGTGGGCTTTGAGGACGCGGCTCCCCAGAGCGACATGGTGTCCTCGATTGCAAATCAAGCGTCAAATATGGCTACGACAAAAATAATCGACGTTACCGGCGGCAATCTTAAGGATTACGGTCTTGACAAGCCGAGGGCAAAGGTACACACTACCTTCGAGGACGGAACCGTGGTAAAAATACTGATAGGAAACGAAGCTCCGGACAGCATAGGAACGTATATTAAATACGAGGACAAAAACGAGGTTTACCTCACCGATTCCGACTTGGTAGACAAGTTTTTGTTCAGCGTTCTCGATTTTCTCAGCAAGGATATAACCGACTCCGCCGAAAACGAGGACAACGCCGAGATCGAGAGCGTAACGCTCAGCGGAAAAAATTATCCTCAAGCCGTGACAATCGTTCCGAACGACGACGAAACCTCAGCCGCTTTTTACAAGATGACCGCTCCGTCCGAGCAGTTTGTAAACGTCACGAACGGGCAGGAGGTTCTCAGCGGCATAAGAGGGCTGTACGCTACGAGCGTGACCGCTTACAACCCGAGCGCCGACAGGCTCAAGGAGCTTGGGCTTGACTCACCCGCGGCAAAGCTTGAGGCGAAGTACCCTGACAAGGAGTACACTCTTCTCGCTTCGGACGTTGACGACAGCGGCAACGTATATCTTTATAATCAGGATACCGGCATAGCATATCAGCTTGCCGCCACAAGCGTTGCCTGGGCGAGCTCAAGCTATTCGGACCTGAAGTATGAATATGTATTAAAGCCGGTCGAGGAAAAGCTCTCGTCTATCGAGATAAGCGTTGGCGAAGAGAGCTATAAATTTGATTTGGAGCAGGTAAAATCGACCGACGACGAGGGCAACGAGATTTCGAGCATGAAGATAAAATGCGGCGACAAGGAGCTTCAGGAGAGCCGCTTCTCGACCTTCTTCGACAATCTTACAAACGTGCAGAGAAACGACAACGCCGAGAGCGAAAGGCCCTCCGGCTCGGCTGTTCTGACTGTAAAGTATAATTACAGCGGCGACAAGAGCTCCGACACAGTGGAGTATTACGACGCGGGAAACAGAACCATGCTCGCCGTTATCAACGGCTCCGCCGACAGCCACGTTTTTGAAAGCTATACAAGCAAAATCATCGAGGACGCTCCGAAGGCCGCCTCCGGCGGCACGGTGACCGCCATATAATCAAAAGGGGCTCGAAAGCCCCTTTTGATTTTGCAAAAATTCTCTTGTTTACAGCAGCTTTATCGGAGCGGTTCGGTAAAGCTGCCGCTTTAATATTAGCTTGTTTCAAAATTATTTTAACGGGCATAAAGCCCAGTAAAAAAGCAGGCGCGCCGCGCAGCGTGCCTGCTATCTCGAGAAGCACAAGGGTCAAAAATCACTTTACAAGCACTCGCACTATCTCCCCGATAAACATTTTGTGGTAGTCCTTGGCGGCGTAATTTGAAGCGTCGAGAGAGGGGTCGATAAAGCACTCGGGTGAAAAATCCTGCTTGTAGAGCTTTTTGCAGACAAGAACAAGGCTCGCTTCCTCAAAGTAGGGAGCCTCCTTGTCAAAAGCGGGAGTAAGACCGCTTTCCTTAACCTTGTCAATATCCCTGCCGGACTTCGTCCCGCAGAGGGTGAGCTCGCGGCGAAAATCACTTCCAAACCCGCTCAAGGTGAAGTACTCCTCCTCCTCGACGAAGCCGAGAGTGTATCTCTGCGGCCTTATAAACGTGAAAACAACGTTCTTGTTCCACAAAACGCCCACCCCGCCCCAGCTAACGGTCATGGTGTTGAATTTTGCCTCATCGCCGGCGGACAGCAAAAGCCAGTCGCGTCCTATCGTCTTGAAGGGATTTTTGTCTAATTCTTCGGGCTTTATCTCTTTAAAGCTGCTCATTGTAATATCCTCCGTTTCTTTGATGAATTAATGAGTATGCCAAAGCATGAAAAAATTATACCACTCAGGTGAATAATATACAATATACGTTGTATATTATGTATATTTATTTTTCCCGAGCCGGGGGCTTAAAGCGGGAGCTCTGCGAAAAAGCGCCGATAAAGGAGAGAATATATGACGATAATTCGTTGTAACATCTAAAAAAACAAAGGCAAAAAGGAAAAATATGTGAGTGCGTACAAAAATGGGCGCTTGTGAATAAATATGCAAAAAAGGCTTGATTTTTTGCATAAGCGGCGTATAATTATAATCACCGAAGAAAATTTGAATTTTACATATAAACGGAGGCAGTTAAAATGGCAAACGACAAGAAAATCAAAAAGGTAGTTCTCGCATATTCGGGCGGACTCGACACGTCAATTATCATTCCGTGGCTCAAGGAAAACTATGACAACTGCGAGGTTATCGCCGTTTCGGGCGACGTAGGTCAGGGCACAGAGCTTGAGGGCCTTGAGGAAAAGGCTATAAAGACGGGCGCGTCAAAGCTCTATATTGAGGACCTAAACAAGGAATTTATTGAGGATTATGTGTGGCCGACGCTTAAAGCCGACGCTGTTTACGAGGGCAAGTATCTCCTTGGCACATCCTTCGCAAGACCGATAATCGCAAAAAGGATAGTTGAGATAGCTCTTGCCGAGGGCGCGGACGCTATCTGCCACGGCTGCACGGGCAAGGGCAACGACCAGGTTCGTTTTGAGCTTGCAATAAAGGCGTATGCTCCCGACATGAAGATAATAGCTCCGTGGAGGACCTGGGAGTTCAAATCGAGGGAAGAGGAAATAGAGTACGCCGAGAAAAAGGGTATACCACTCAAGATAAACAGAGAGACAAACTATTCAAAGGACAAGAATATATGGCACCTTTCGCACGAGGGACTCGACCTTGAGGACCCGGCGAACGAGCCGAAATACAACGAGCCGGGCTTCCTTGAGCTTGGCGTATCGCCGGAGCAGGCTCCCGATAAGCCGGAGTATGTGACTATCCACTTTGAAAAGGGCATACCCACGGCTGTAAACGGACAGGAGATGGACGCTGTTTCGATAGTTAAGACGCTCAACGAAATGGGCGGCAGAAACGGAATAGGCATCACGGATATAGTTGAGAACCGTCTTGTAGGAATGAAGGCGAGGGGCGTATATGAAACCCCGGGCGGCACTATTCTTTATGCGGCGCACAAGAAGCTCGAGGAGATATGCCTTGACCGCGACACCTTCCACTATAAGGAGAACGTAGCGAACCGCTTTGCGGAGCTTGTATATTACGGACAGTGGTACACCCCGCTCAGAGAGGCTCTCTCGGCCTTTGTCGACAGCACTCAGGAAACCGTAACGGGCGACGTTAAATTAAAGCTCTACAAGGGCAATATGATCGACGCGGGAGTTAAATCTCCGTATTCGCTCTATGACGAGGAGATAGCGACCTTTGACGAGGACGAGGTGTACGACCAGAACGATTCGGCGGGCTTCATAAACCTCTTTGGACTTCCGATAAAGGTTCGCGCAAAGAAGGGACTTATAAAGTGAAAATTCGTTAAAACCGTTTTTGATTTTTTGATATACGGCTTTTGACCGCGATAAATTTAGGGCGACTGTATAAGGGTAAAAAACAGTAAAATTTGATATATTTACCGCGACGGGGACGGGCGTGTTATCGCCCGTCCCATAAACTGATTTTATGAGGTGAATTAAATGAAGCTCTGGGCAGGGCGATTTCAAAAGGAGATCAGCAAAACCACAAACGACTTCAACTCCTCGATTTCCTTTGACAGCAAAATGTATAAGCAGGATATACAGGGCAGTATCGCGCACGCGACTATGCTCGGCAAATGCGGAATAATAGACGAGGGCGAGGCGGAAAAAATCTGCGACGGACTCGAAGCCATTCTAAACGATATAGAAAGCGGAGAGCTTAAAATCGATCCGGAGGCGGAGGATATTCACACCTTCATCGAGGGAGAGCTTACGCACCGTCTCGGAGATACGGGCAAAAGACTGCACACCGCAAGGAGCAGAAACGACCAGGTCGCGCTCGATATAAAGCTTTATTTGAGGGACGAGTGCGCCGAGGTTGAAAAATTGCTCAGGGAGCTTTTGCAGGTGCTTTGCGATAAGGCGGAGCAATACGCCGACGCGGTAATGCCGGGATATACCCACCTCCAGAGGGCTCAGCCGATAACCTTCGGCCATCATCTGATGGCATACGCGCAGATGTTCCTGCGCGACCTGTCAAGGCTTGCGGACGCAAAAAAGAGAATGAATATACTTCCCCTCGGAAGCTGCGCCCTCGCCGGTACCACATACCCGATAGACCGCAGCATAACGGCGGAGCTTCTCGGCTTTGACGGGGCGAGCGAAAACAGCCTTGACGGAGTTTCCGACAGGGATTTCTGCATAGAGCTTGCGGGCGCGCTCTCGATAATAATGGTACATCTCTCGCGCTTTAGCGAGGAGATAATCGCGTGGTGCTCGTGGGAGTTCAAGTTCGTGGAGCTTGACGACGCGTTCTCGACCGGCTCAAGCATAATGCCGCAGAAGAAAAACCCCGACATAGCCGAGCTTGTAAGGGGAAAATCAGGCAGGGTGTTCGGAGATTTGACGACCCTGCTCACGATAATGAAGGGCATAGCGCTCGCCTATAACAAGGATATGCAGGAGGACAAGGAGGCGATTTTTGACGCGTTCGACACCGTGAAAATGTGCCTTACAGCCTTTACTCCGATGATAGATACAATGACCGTGCTGACGGAGAATATGCGCAGGGCGGCTGCCGGAGGCTTTATCAACGCGACCGACTGCGCCGACTATCTCGTTAAAAAGGGGCTTCCCTTCCGCGACGCATACAAGGCGACCGGAACGCTCGTCGCGAGGTGCATCGAGCTGAAAACAGACCTTGAACAGCTTCCGCTCAGCGAGTACAGAGCCGTTTGCGACGCGTTTGACGAGGGAGTGTACGAGGCGATATCTCTTGAAAAATGCGTAAACGACAGAAGGGCGTTCGGCGGACCGGCAAAGGAGAACGTGCTTGCCGCAGTTGAAAACGTAAGAAAGGCTATAAGCTGAACGCTTCGCGCTTTATGTTATGTATAATGCTTATAAATGGTTATAATGGTCATGTTAAATCGGCAGGCGCTATAAGCGCCGAGGATTTTGACGGGACCGGAAAGAGATGAGGAAAAATGATAAAAGCAGGTATAATCGGCGCGACAGGCTACGCCGGAGCGGAGCTTGTGCGTATACTTACCGCCCACCCAAAGGCTGAAATAGCCGCGATAAGCTCCGTCAGCTTTGAGGGCAAGGCGATAAGCGAGGTCTATCCCGCGTTTTACAAGCTCAACGATATGGTCTGCGGCGACGCAGACGCGGTTGTCGAAAAGAGCGACGTAGTATTTGCGGCTCTGCCGCACGGACTTTCGCAGGAGCTTGCTCAGAAATGCTTTGACAAGGGCAGAATATTTATCGACCTCGGAGCCGACTTCCGCCTTGAAAGCGAGGCCGAATACAAGGAGTGGTACGGCGGCGAATATTTGAACAAGGAGCTGCACGCGGGCTCGGTTTACGGCTTGCCGGAGCTGTTCCGCGACAGGATAAAGGGGAAGAAAATAATAGCGAATCCCGGCTGCTACACGACCGGAGTGCCGCTTGCTCTCGCTCCTGCTGTGGCAAAGGGGCTTGTCGATACAACGGGAATAATAGCGGACTGCAAGTCCGGCGTTACGGGAGCGGGTAGAGGCTTGTCCCAAAACACGCACTATCCCGACCTCAACGAGGGCTTCCACCCTTATAAGGTAGCCTCTCACCGCCATACGCCCGAGATAGAACAGACTCTTTCGCATCTTGCGGGGGAAAAGGTCAGAATAACCTTTGTGCCGCATCTTCTTCCGGTAAACAGGGGAATACTCTCCACCTGCTACGCCCGATTAAAGGGCGGAAGCACAAAGGAGATGATAAGAGCGGCTTATGAGGAGTTTTACAGGAACGAATACTTTGTAAGGCTTTTGCCGGACGGAGCCGCGGCGGATATTCACAACATAAAATACTCGAATTTCTGCGATGTGTCGCTTCATATAGACGAGAGAACCGGAACTCTTGTGGCAGTTTCCGCTATCGACAATATGGTAAAGGGCGCCGCCGGACAGGCTGTGCAGAATATGAATATACTCTTTGACCTCGACGAGAAAACAGGGCTTGATTTTATGCCGCCGGCATTTTAATATCCTCCGGCCGCACGCTTCGCCGCTCTCTGCGGCGCTTCCGCTTGTCATACTATTAACGCTTTTAGCTTTTAAAATATGCGGGCGGAGAATTAAAATACAGAGGTGAATACAAAATATGGATATAAAATTTATAGAAAACGGCAGCGTGACCTCGCCGCAGGGCTTTAAGGCGGGCGGCGTGTGCGCGTCTATAAAGCCGTCGAATACCACAAAGAGGGATTTGGCCCTCATATACTGCGAAAAGCCTTGCAGCGCAGCGGCGATGTTTACGAAAAATCTCGTCAAGACCGACGCGATAGCCGTTACGAAAAAACACCTTGAAAACGGCGTGGCTCAGGCGGTTATAGCAAACAGCGGCAACGCCAACGCCTGCAACGCCGACGGGCTTGAAAAGGCGGAGCGTATGTGCTCTCTTGCCGCCGGTGCTTTGAACATAGACGAAAACGACGTTATAGTCGCCTCCACAGGAGTTATAGGCCAGCCGCTTCCGATAGAACCTATTGAAAACAATATAAACAGGCTTGCGGACAGCATAACGGCGGACGGCGGGACAAACGCCGCCGAGGCTATTATGACTACGGACACCGTCAAAAAGGAGGCTGCGGTCACCTTTGAGCTTGACGGCAAAACCGTCACGATAGGCGGCATAGCCAAGGGCAGCGGAATGATACACATAAATATGGGAACCATGCTCAGCTTCATTGCGACCGACGCTTCAGTTTCCTCGGAAATGCTCAAATCGGCACTGCTTGAGGCGGCGGATGTAAGCTACAACATGGTTACCGTTGACGGCGACACCTCCACGAACGATACCCTTGCCATCATGGCGAACGGGCTTGCCGGAAACGCGGAGATAACCGAGAAAAACGATTCCTATAAGACCTTTGTCGCCGCGCTCACCCTACTTTGCAAAAGCCTTGCAAAGCGCCTTGCCGCAGACGGCGAAGGCGCGGGAAAGTTTATTATTTGCTCCGTCAAAAACGCAAAGACCGAGAAGGCCGCCAAGGGCATAGCTAAAACCGTAATAGGCTCAAGCCTTGTCAAGGCCGCCATGTTCGGTGCGGACGCAAACTGCGGCAGAATCCTCTGCGCCGTCGGTTACAGCGGTATGGATGTGGACGTAAAAAAAGTCGACGTTTATTACAAATCGGCAAAGGGTTCTATACTTGTCTGCAAAAACGGGCTCGGCGTTCAATTCTCCGAGGAGCTTGCCAAGGAGATACTCCTTGAAAATGAAATAGAGATAACGGTTGAATTAAACGACGGCGAGGCTTGTGCGGAGGCCTATGGGTGTGATTTGACGTATGAGTATGTTCGGATAAACGGCGACTACCGAACTTGACGGATAATTTTCCCGATCTCATCGCAATTCTATCTCGCCCGCTTCGGTCATTGGCAAATAGCCAACTCCCTCACGGACTTCGATGAATTGCTCGACCTCGAAAAAATTCTCTCGTCAAGTTATTGGAAGGGATAATTTTCCCGATCTCATCGCAATTCTATCTCGCCCGCCTCGGTCCTCGGACCGCAGTCAACGCTGCTGCGCAGCGTTGACTGCTACTTAAAATTTTATTTTTTTGCAGGAGGAGCTGGCGCTCCTCCTGCACCTCCACCCTCTCGCTTAAGGAATTGTTTTAATTTAAAATTTAAGCTCTATGATAAGCTTCAAGGGTTAAGGCGCAACATACTTTCGGCGAAAAGGGATTGCAGGAGAATTTAGCTGTTGCGGATAAAATTCATTCGGCGGCGCTTATTGGCGGGGCCTCCTGCACCTACACCCTCTCGCTTAAGGAATTGTTTTGATTCAAAATTTAAGCTCTACGATAAGCTTCAAGAATTAAGGCGCAACATACTTTCGGCGAAAAGGGATTGCAGGAGAATTTAGCTGTTGCGGATAAAATTCATTCGGCGGCGCTTATTGGCGGTGCCTCCTGCACCTCCACCCTCTCGCTTAAGGATTTATTTTAATTCAAAATTTAAGCTCTACGATAAGCTTCAAGGGTGAGGTAAAATATACTTTCGGCGAAAAGGGATTGCAGGAGAACTTAGCTGTTGCGGATAAAATTTATTCGGCGGCGCTTATTGGCGATGCCTCCTGCACCTCCACCCTCTCGCTTAAGGATTTATTTTAATTCAAAATTTAAGCTCTACGATAAACTTCAAGAGTAAGGTAAATATACTTTCGGCGAAAAGGGATTGCAGGAGAATTTAGCTGTTGCGGATAGAATTTATTCGGCGGCGCGACGGAAGAAAAATAAGAGAAAATATAATTAAAATATAAACGAAATATAATTAACAAGGACGAAAAGCTATGGACAACAACAAAGAAAATCAAGCGCAGGTGCTCGTGCAGGCGCTCCCGTATATACAGAAATATTCGGGTGAAACGATAGTGGTAAAATACGGCGGAAACGCCATGATAAGCCCCGAACTGAAGAGCGCGGTAATGAGCGACATAGTGCTGATGCAGCTTGTAGGCATAAACGTAGTGCTGGTACACGGCGGCGGGCCGGAGATAAGCTCCATGCTCAAAAAAATCGGTAAGCAGAGCGAGTTTATAGGCGGCATGAGAGTGACCGACGAGGAAACGATAGATATAGTTCAGCAGGTGCTCGCCGGAAAGGTAAACAAGAGCCTCGTTCAGCACCTTGAGATGCAGGGCGGCAAGGCGATGGGGCTTTGCGGCCTCGACGGAAGAATGTTGATGGCGGAAAAGATGCTGTCGGCGGAGGATCTCGGCTTTGTCGGAGAGATAAGAGAGGTAAACACCAAGCCAATAAAGGATCTGATAAAGGACGGCTATGTGCCGATAATCTCCACCATAGCGGGCGGCTACAAGGGCGAGGTGTTCAACATAAACGCCGACATAGCGGCGGCGGAGATAGCCGCAAAGCTCGGGGCGTGCAAGCTGATACTTATGACCGATATAAGAGGCCTGCTGCGCGACAAGGAGGACGAAAACACCCTTATACCGGTCGTGAACGTAAGCGATGTGCCGAGCCTGAAAAAGGAGAAGATAATCAGCGGCGGAATGATCCCCAAGATAGACTGCTGTGTTGAGGCGGTAAGGCAGGGGGTAAAGCGCGCTCATATTATAGACGGCAGGATAAAGCACTCCATACTTATCGAGATGTTCTCAGACGAAGGTATAGGAACGATGTTTTATTGATGGGTGATGAGCTATGGAAGTAGTCAGCATGGAAATAAGTCAATATGACGAGGTTTACGCCCTGTGGCAGATAACGACCAAAAGGGCGCTCAGCCGCGCGGACAGCCGCGAAAACCTCGAAAAATACCTAAAGCGCAACGAGGGCATGAGTCAGGTGGCTATAATGGACGGCAGGATAGTCGGCACGGTTCTCGCGGGTCACGACGGCAGGCGGGGATTTATACATCACATGGCGGTGCTGCCCGAATATCGCCGGCACGGAATAGCGAGGGCGATGGCTCGGCGCGCAGTGGAAAAGCTCAAGGAGGACGGCATAAGCAAGACCCATATTTTTGTTTTTAGGGACAACGAGCTCGGTCAGTCGTTCTGGCCGTCGATAGGCTGGAAAAAATGCGACGATCTCACTGTTTATGCCTTTGATACGGAGGGAAACGAAGATGAAATTTGATAATATAAAAAACGACGAAAATAAATATATAATGAATACCTACGGACGATTTAACGCCGCGCTCGAAAGCGGAAAGGGCTCGCACGCGCTCGACTGCGACGGCAGGGAGTACATAGACTTTACGAGCGGCATAGGCGTAAACTCTCTCGGCTGGTGCGACGACGGCTGGGTAAAGGCTGTAAGCGAACAGGCGGGCAGACTTCAGCATATTTCAAATCTCTATACAAGCCCGGTTCAGGTGGAGTGCGCCAAGCTGCTTTGTGAAAAAACGGGCTTCTCAAAGGTGTTCTTTTCAAACTCGGGCGCGGAGGCCAACGAATGTGCGATAAAGCTCGCGAGAAAGTACAGCTTTGACAATTACGGCGACGGCAGGAACGAGATAATCTCTCTAAAAAACTCCTTCCACGGCAGAACCGTAACGACGCTCGCCGCAACCGGTCAGGACGTTTTCCACAACTACTTCTTTCCCTTTACGGAAGGCTTTGTATTTGCGGAGGCGAACAACGTCGACAGCGTAAGCTCCCTTATCGGCGACAAAACCTGCGCCGTTATGATGGAGCTTATTCAGGGCGAGGGCGGCGTTATGCCGCTTGACAAGGATTTTGTCCTCGCGGTTGAGCGCCTTTGCAGGGATAACGACCTCTGCCTTATAATCGACGAGGTGCAGACCGGAGTCGGCAGAACGGGGACGCTGTACTGCTTTGAAAGCTACGGCATAAAGCCGGATATTCTCACCTCGGCAAAGGGCCTCGGCGGAGGACTTCCCTTCGGCGCCTGTATGTGCAGCGAAAGGCTCTCCGCCGTGCTGACGCCCGGCACTCACGCCACAACCTACGGCGGGAATCCGGTGGTGTGCGCAGGCTCAATAGAGGTTCTAAAGAGAGTCGGTGACCCCGAATTTCTTAAAGACGTAAGGGAAAAGGGCGAATATATAAAGGGTAAAATTTTGAAGATGAACGGCGTTTCCGACGTTCGCGGGCTGGGCATGATGATAGGCGTTGTGCTTAAAAAGGACAACGCCCGCGAGGTGGTAGAAAAGTGCCTTGAAAACGGGCTTCTCGTGCTGACGGCGAAAAATCTTGTGCGCCTTTTGCCTCCGCTCAATATTTCCTATGAGGACATTGATAGTGGACTTGAGATACTCGAGGGCGCAATATGATTCGAGTCATTGTTTGAAGTTACGCTTTTCCTGCAGGGAGCTGTCGCGCCGGTGTGCCGCAGTTGCTTTGAGCGGGAGACGGGGATTCGGGCGGCGACCGTCACCTTTCCGCATGCGGCGGAAAGGTGACGGTCGCCGCCCGAACCCGACGCTCCTCATGCATATAGTATAAGCGGTCACCGCGACAGCCTACAAACCCAAACGAAGCATAAAGATATAAATATTATATTAATATATAAAATAAAACCGAAAGGAAAATACTCATGAAGCATTTATTAAAGCTCCTCGACCTGAGCGGCGAGGAAATAATCGAGATCCTGAACCTTGCGGATCAGCTCAAATATGAGCAAAAGCACAATATCTCGCACAAGCATCTCGAGGGCAAAAGCCTCGGAATGATATTTCAAAAGGCCTCCACAAGGACAAGAGTGTCGTTTGAGGTGGGAATGTATCAGCTTGGCGGCAACCCGCTGTTTTTGTCTGCAAACGATATGCAGATAGGCAGAGGCGAGCCGGTGCAGGACACGGCGAGAGTTCTTTCGCGATTCCTTGACGGAATTATGATAAGGACGTTTGAGCAGAAGGAGGTCGAGGACTTGGCGACCTACGGCTCAATTCCGGTTATAAACGGGCTTACGGACTTCTGCCACCCCTGTCAGGTGCTCGCGGACCTGATGACCATTCGTGAATTTAAGGGTACGCTTGAGGGACATAAAATGTGCTTTATAGGCGACGGCAACAATATGATGAATTCATTGATCGTCGGCGGACTGAAAACGGGCATGGCGGTATCCGTTGCTTGCCCCGAGGGCTATGAGCCCCCGCAGGAGATACTTGACTTTGCCGCAGGTTACGATTGCTTTGAACTGCACCGCAAGCCGATAGACGCGGCGGTCAACGCAGACGTGCTCATCACGGACGTTTGGGCGTCTATGGGTCAGGAGAGCGAGGCGGCAAAGAGAAGAAAGGCCTTTGAGGGATATCAGATCAACGATGAGCTTATGGCGGCGGCTCACGAGGAGTGCATGGTACAGCATTGTCTGCCGGCTCACCGCGAGGAGGAAATAACCGAAAAGGTATTCGAGGCTCACGCGAACGAGATATTTGAGGAGGCGGAAAACCGTCTGCACGCGCAGAAGGCAGTTCTTGTAAAAACAATGGGCAATCAAAAATAATGAATTTACGCTGTATGCCCTTGAATTTTCGTAATTTTTAAGAGGTCGATTTATGAATAACAGAGTGATGACCGCCATGAGCGGCGGCGTTGACAGCTCGGTAGCGGCGGCGCTGCTGCTTGAACAGGGGTATGACGTTTGCGGGGCGACGCTCAGACTTTACAGCAACGAGGATATAGGCGTGACGGATAAAACCTGCTGCTCGCTCGACGATGTGGACGACGCGCGCCGTGTAGCTTACAAGCTCGGCATAGACCACTATGTCTTTAATTTCAGCGATGCATTCAAGGAGAAGGTCATAGGCAAATTTGCCGACGACTATATAAACGGGCTAACGCCGAATCCCTGCATTGAGTGCAACCGGCACATAAAGTTTTCAAGGCTCCTGCAAAGGGCAAATCTGCTCGAATACGATATGATAGCCACGGGTCACTATGTTAAAAGAGAGTACGACAGCGCAAGCGGGCGTTATCTCCTGAAAAAGTCAGAGGACGCGAAAAAGGATCAGACATACGTCCTCTATGTCCTGACTCAGCACGAGCTTGAGCATACGCTCTTTCCTATGGGCGAAATAACTAAGGAGCGCGCGCGGGATATTGCGCTTGAAAAGGGGCTTATCAACGCGAAAAAGCGCGACAGCCAGGACATATGCTTTGTGCCGGACGGCGATTATGCAGGCTTTCTTGAGAATACTCTCGGCGTAAAGTCAAAGCAGGGCGATTTTGTCTATAAGGACGGCACGGTGCTCGGTAGACACAAGGGAATAATCCACTATACCGTCGGCCAGCGCAAGGGGCTGGGAATAAGCTACGCCCACCCGATATATGTGCTTGAGAAAAGCGCGAAAACGGGCGAGGTGCTGCTCGGCGAAAACGAGGATTTGTTCACGAGGCGGCTTTACGCCGACAACATAAATTTGATAGCCGTCGATAAGCTACTCTCACCTATGAGAGTGACCGCCAAGGCGCGCTACAGTCAGAGAGAGGCGCAGGCGGTCGTGCATCCAATCGACGAGGACACTATAATGGTCGAGTTTGACGAGCCGCAGAGGGCGATAACGCCGGGACAGGCGGTCGTGTTATACAGCGACGACGTTGTTGTCGGCGGCGGCACGATAATGCCGATAAGAGAATAGCACGGAGGCGAAAAACGCGCGGGACCTTATACGGTTCCGCGCGATTAATAATGGATAAAGAAGAAAAAGGATTTGATAATTACGGCGCTTTAAGCGGCAAAACGCAAAATTTGTCCGAGCGGCAGCTTGACGCGATACTTGACAATACTGTAAGGCTCGCAAGGTCGCTCAACATTCCCGTGTCTGACAGGATAATCCCGCACGTTTTTATAAACTCGCGCCGAAGGACGATACTCGGCGCTTGCGAGAAGCAGAAGAGCGGAGAGTATAAGATAGTGTTATCGGAGTTTGTGCTTTCAGACGAGGCGGGCGTTAAAAACGTGATAGCCCACGAGGTGCTGCACACCTGCGACGGCTGTTCCAATCACGGCCGTTTGTGGAGCTCATATGCAAAGCTGTTCGGCGACGCGACAGCTCAGCAGATAAGGCGAACCGTAAAAAGCGAGAGAGCAGATGAGATGCGCCGGAATGCGCCGTACACTCTTGTTTGCCGTAAATGCGGCAGAGAGTTTCACAGATACAAGCGAAGCGCGCTTGTGAAGCGGCCGGAGCGTTATAGGTGTACCTGCGGCGGAAAGATAGCCGTTAAGAAGTAATATGTGGTAAAACAATATAATTGGTATAACAAGTAACGTGGCAGGTGTTTTGCGGACTCGGACTGCCGCGCCCTTTGCCGCGATGAGTTTCTTCGCGAGGAGGGGGTTCGGGGCGGCGCCCGGGTCCGCGCAGCGGACCGGAAAAATGCGGTGGGGAAGGCATTGCCCCCGCCGCACAGTTTTTTTCGCCGCATTTTTTGCCGCCCCGAACCAATCCCGCGTTAAGCACATAGGATAAACGAGTCGGCGCGGCGGCTGAAATCTACCCGCCGCCTAATCGCTCACAACATTCTGCGGCGTTCCGCCGCAAAACGCCCTTATATTTTCACAGACTATCGACAAAAGTCTGCGGCGCGTCTCAATAGGAGCCCAGGCAACGTGCGGCGTTATCGTTATCCGCTCAACGCCGGAAAGCACACAGCTGTCGGACATCGGCTCGGGATAAAGAACGTCTATCGCGGCGCCGCTCAAATGACCCGACAGCACAGCGTCTTTAAGCGCCTGCTCGTCAACAAGCCCGCCCCTCGCAGTGTTTATAAATAGAGCGCCCTCTTTAAACCGAGAAAATGTGCGCACGTTGAACATTAGCCTGCTGTCGTCGTTCAGGGGGCAGTGCGTCGTCACAATATCGCTTTCGGATAAGAGCCGGTCGAGTGGAGCGTATTGCGCAAATTCGTCCGTTTTACCGCTGCGGTTAAAGGCGAGAACGTCCATTCCGAACGCGCGCGCGATTTTCGCAACCGCCCTGCCTATCGTGCCGTATCCGACTATGCCGAGAGTCTTGCCGGCAAGCTCGTTTGTCCTGTATGCAATGGGCGAAAACGTGAGGCTCTTTTTCCAGCCGCCGCTGCGTACAAAGCCGCTGTAAGCGCCGACCCTGCTGTAATGCTCAAGAATGAGCGCGAAGGTGTGCTGTGCGACGGCGCTCGTCGAGTAGCTGCCCGCGTTGCAGACGGTTATGCCGTTTTTGCGGCAGTATGCTATATCTATGTTGTCAAAGCCGGTCGCCCATAGGCCGATATATTTTAAATTTTCAGCTCCCGCAAGGCTCGTGCTGTCAAGGCGCGTTTTGTTGCATATAACAGCGTCTGAGTCCTTTATGCGCGCCGGTATCTCCTCATAGTCCGTCAGCGGATAGGCGATTATCTCGCCAAGCTCCCGCAGCGGCGCGAGCGAGAGATCGTCCTCCCCATTTGTTATTGTTATTACGTCGGTAAGAACTATTTTCATTTTTATCACCCGTGCAAAGCGCCACTCCCGGAAAAGAGGGAATGGCGCGATTTTTAAAGTAAAAATTATGTCGAATACGAATATAAATAAAAATATTATCACAGCTCTGGCTGAGGCTTTTCCTCTAAAACCGGCTCAAGCGGAGTTACGTTGTTGCCGAGAACTCTGAAGCGGTTATAACGGCTGTCGAGCAGCTCTTGAGTTGACATCTCGTTGTAGCGGTCGAAGGTCGTAGCAATTATCCCGCGCAGGCTGTCAAACATCTTGCTTTCGACAGTTTTTGGCTCTCTTATGACCCTCTCTATGACCTTTAGCTTAAAAAGATCCTGCGCGGTCATGCGCATACATTCAGCGGCATAAGCCGTTTTTTCGGGATCCTTCCACAATATGCTCGCGCAGCCCTCGGGACTTATCACAGAGTAAACGGCGTTTTCAAGCATCCATACCTCGTTTGCAACGGCAAGCCCGAGCGCGCCGCCGCTGCCGCCCTCTCCTATCAGAATAGAGAGAATGGGCGTTTTAAGCGTCATCATCTCCATAAGGTTTTCGGCTATCGCCTGACCTTGACCGCGCTCCTCCGCACCTATTCCGCAGAAGGCTCCGCTCGTGTCAACAAGACATAAAACGGGGCGGCGGAATTTTTCCGCCTGCTTCATCAGACGCAGAGCCTTGCGGTATCCCTCCGGATGAGCCATGCCGAAGTTGCGCTCCATCCTTTCCTTTGTGCTTCTGCCCTTTTCAAGCCCGATAACCGTTACGGGCATATCGTCCCTGAGCATACCGATGCCGCCGATGACCGCCTTGTCGTCGGCAAAGCGGCGGTCGCCGTGCAGCTCAAAAAAGGTATCGCCGAACAGGCTGTTTATATAATCGACAGACGTGAGTCTGTTATTTGATCTCGCTATTGTTACCTTATCAAATGCGCTCACAATATTTTCTCTCCTTTCGGGTGAAGCTGCGGCTTATTCGTGCATTTTGAGAAGCCTTGCTATCGTCGCCTTCAGATCCTTCCTCGGTACCACAGCGTCGATAAAGCCCTTTTCCTCGACAAATTCCGCGGTTTGAAAATCCTTCGGCAGCTTTTGCCTTATCGTCTGCTCGATAACCCTCGGACCGGCAAACGCAACGAGAGCGTTCGGCTCGGAGAGTATAATGTCGCCCTCCATGGCGAAGCTTGCCGTGACTCCGCCCGTGGTCGGATCCGTCAAAACCGTGATGTACAAAAGACCCGCGTCGCTGTGGCGCTTTACCGCTCCGCTCGTTTTTGCCATCTGCATAAGCGAGAGTATGCCCTCCTGCATTCTCGCTCCGCCAGATACGGTACACATGACGACGGGCAGGCGGTGTTCTGTTGCGTATTCAAACGCGCGCGTTATTTTTTCACCCGTAACGGTTCCCATGCTGCCCATCATAAATCCGGAATCCATCGCTCCCAGCACGGTTTTGCAGCCGCCTATCTCGGCAACTCCCGTAACGACCGATTCGTTTTCGCCGCTTTTGTGCTTAGCTCCGTTTAATTTTGTGTCGTAATCGGGAAAGGCGAGCAGATTTTCTGATGTGAGGTCGCTGTCGAGCTCCTCAAAGCAGTGGTCGTCTATGAGCATTGATATGCGCTCTCGCGCCGAAAGGCGGAGATAATATCCGCATTTTCCGCAGACCTTGTGGTTTGCCTCAAGATCCGCCGTGAGGAGGAGAGCCTTGCACTTTGGACATTTGACCCACATTGCCTCAGGCACCTCGGGCGTATATTCTACGTCTATGCCCTCGCTTGTCTGCTCGAGCTCGTTTTTTGGTTTTAAAAAAGTAAACAGATCGTTATTAAACATTTGTCACAATCCCTTTAAAAAGATGGCACATTGCTTAAAGCATATACTGTGTAAATTCTATTATACTGCAAAGCACAAAAATATACAATCGTTTAAGCGGATATTATAAAAAAGAAATTTTTATAGGGAGGAAAAGCGAAGCGGCGACTTGGGGAAGATTGGGGGAAAGGGGGCTGCCGTGTAGACGCGTCCATACGGGCTTGAGCGGGGAACAGGGGTTCGGGCGGCGACCGCAAATTTCCGCCTCCGGCGGAAATTTGCCGAAAAAAGCGGCGGGGTCGTGAGCTGTAGCCGCGGTAAGCTGCACAAAGGTCGGGCAAAGCAGCCGCCTGCCGTCCCAAACCCGGCCGCCGCGTTTTTCCGCGCGGCTGCGCCGCGCCGGTCGCCGCCCGAACCCCAAGCCTTAGCAGCAGAGGTTAAAAACGAGCCGCACGGCAGCCCAAACCCCGCTATAAAAATAACCTATGACACTCCCTGAGCGGAATGAACCGCAGAGAATGCCATAGGCATAAAATAAATAAATAAGCCGAACAAGCGCCCGCTTACGCCGAGCGGTCACATATCCTCGCCGCGCTTTTTCGCCTCAAACCTCTCCATAAAATCTGTCGTGTATTCCCCCGACACAAAATCGGGATCGGATAAAATCTCTATTTGGAGATCGCGGTTGTGGTCCACACCGTGAATATTGAGCTCGCTTAAAGCCATCTTCATCTTGCGTATCGCCTGCTCCCGGCCCCTCGCCTGGACAATGAGCTTTCCTATCATCGAGTCGTAAAACGGAGGCACTGTGTAGTCCTGATATATGGCGCTGTCAAAGCGAACGCAGGGGCCGCCGGGAACGTGAAGGCGAGTTATCGTGCCGCAGCTCGGCATAAAGCCCTTGTCGGGATTTTCGGCGTTTATCCTGCACTCAATGGCATTTCCGTGCATAAATACCCTGTCCTGCTCAAGAGTGAGCTTAGCGCCGGCGGCTATTCTTATCTGCCACTGCACAAGGTCAATGCCGACCACCATTTCAGTCACGGCGTGCTCAACCTGGAGCCGGGTGTTCATCTCCATAAAGTAGAAATTCTTGTCGCTGTCAAGCAGGAACTCCACGGTTCCGGCGTTGCAGTAATTGACGGCGTGAGCCGCCTTGACCGAAGCCTCCATCATTTTTTGGCGTATCTCCGGAGTGATAGCAGAGGACGGGCTCTCCTCAATGAGCTTCTGGTTCTTTCTCTGAACGGAGCATTCGCGCTCGCCAAGGCAGATGACCTTGCCATACTTGTCGCAAAGTATCTGCATCTCAATGTGCTTAACGGGCTTTAAATATTTTTCCATATACACAGCGCCGTCGCCGAACGCAAGCTCAGCCTCGCCGGAGGCGGAGAGAAAGGCGTTTTCAAACTCGTCCATGCTGTTGACAAGGCGTATGCCTCTGCCGCCGCCGCCGCTTCTCGCCTTGATAAGGAGAGGAAAACCGATTTTTTCAGCCTCTTTTTTAGCCTCGTTTATATCTTCTACAACGTCGCAGCCCGGCGTTACCGGCACGCCGGCCTCTCTCATCGTTTTCCGAGCGGTGTCTTTGTTGCCGAGGAGCGTTATCATCTCCGAGCTCGGCCCGATAAATTCTATCTTGCACTGCTCACAGAGCGAAACAAACTTTGCGTTTTCGCTCAAAAGGCCGTAGCCCGGGTGGATAGCCTGAGCGCCCGACACAACCGCGGCGGAAAGAATTGCAGCCATATTAAGATAGCTGTCCGCAACCTGTGAGCCGCCTATGCAGTAGCTCTCGTCCGCAAGCTGAACGTGCATGGCGGACTTGTCGGCCTCGCTGTAAATGGCGACTGTTGAAATGCCCATTTCGCGGCAGGCTCTTATTATTCTTACGGCGATCTCGCCCCTGTTAGCGATTAAAATTTTAGAGAACATTGCATTGCCTCCGTATGTAATAGTGAAAAATGAATGACAGTGATGAAATTTTGCGGCGCGCGCTTATTTCGGGGAAGGCCCGCAAAAGCGAGGCTTCCGCCTTGAAAATGCCGCCGCGCGACCTGTGCGCTGAGCGCGGTCGTATATATTTACGCCTTGTCGTCGTCGACAAGGGCAAAGGCTAAATCGGCGCTGACGCAGAGCTTTCCGTCTACATACCCCTTTGCGCTGACAAAATAAAACGCGCCGCGACTCCTTGTCAGGGTACATTCCGATTCAAGGGTGTCGCCCGGACGAACGGTGTTCTTAAACTTTACGTTGTCCATTTTTGTAAAAAACGGGGTCTTGCCCTTGGCCTTTTCGCCGAGGAGGACGCAGCTCGCCTGAGCCATCATCTCGCAGAGAATAACGCCCGGAACAACCGGATTGCCCGGAAAATGTCCCTTTAAAAAGAACTCGTCGCCCCTGATAGTGATTTTTCCGCGCGAGGTGACCTCGTTTATCACCTCGGCCTCCTCAACGAGCAGCATATTGTCGCGGTGCGGGATTATCTTCTTTATTTCTTCCTGGTTCATAAAAAAACGCTCCTGTTACTTGATTTTAAACAGCGGCTGACCGTACTCCACAATGTCGCCGTTGTTCACGCATATCTCGGCTATAACGCCGCTTTCGGTCGCGGGCACCTCGTTCATGAGCTTCATCGCCTCTATTATGCAAACTACGTCGCCGCTGCTTACGCTCTGACCGACCTTGACGTAAGGCTCCGAATCCGGAGAGGGCGCGGAGTAAAACACGCCGACCATCGGGGACGGTATGATCCTGTAATTTTCTTCAGGCTCGGCGGGAGCGGCGCTCTCCTGTACAGCGGGAGCAGCCGGAGCCGGAGCGGCAGGACGAGTCTCGGCAACTTGTGAGGGAGCTGAGATTATCTCCTGCTTTATCTCTTTTTTGATAACGAGCCTTTCCCCGTCGCTGCCCTTTATTTCAAACGAGGTGATTCCCGAATTGTCAATGGAGCCGATAAGCTCCTTTATCTGTTCAAAGTCAAACATAGACATGATCATTCTCCTTGCTTTATGGCTTTTTGAAAACTATGCAGGCGTTGTGTCCGCCAAAGCCGAGCGAGGTCGACATTGCGTAATCCACGTCCTGCTTTATTGCGGCGTTGGGTATATAGTTGAGGTCGCATTCCTCGTCCGGCTCGGCATATCCGACGGTCGGCGGGAGTATGCCCTCCTTCAGCGCGAGCACGGACAAAACGGCCTCTGTGCCGCCCGCCGCGCCGAGCATATGACCCGTCATTGATTTTGTGGAGCTGATGAAAAGCTCCTTCGCCCTCTCGCCGAATGCCTTTTTTATGGCGAGCGTTTCCGTTTTGTCGTTTGCCGGAGTGCTTGTGCCGTGCGCATTGATGTAAATCTTGCCGTCGGCGGGTATTTCCGCCTCGCTCACGGCGGCGCGTATAGCCCTCGCGGGGCCCTCAGCCTCCGGGTCGGGAGCGGTGACGTGGTGAGCGTCGCAGCTGTTTCCGTATCCGCAGATCTCGGCGTATATCTTAGCTCCCCTTGCGACCGCGTGCTCGTATTCCTCAAGGATAACTATTCCCGCGCCTTCGCCCATTACAAAGCCGTCGCGCCTTTTGTCAAAGGGTACGCAGGCGGTTTTCGGGTCGTTTCTCGTGGTGAGAGCCTTGCAGCTTGAAAATCCGGCTATCGTAAGCGGAGTGACCGCCGCCTCTGCGCCGCCGGCTATGATTGCGTCGGCGTAGCCGTTTTTTATCGCGTGGAACGCCTCGCCTATCGAGTGCGTTCCGGTCGCACAGGCGGTGACTATCGGCAGGCACACGCCCTGGGCTTTAAATCGTATGGCGACCGTGCCGGAGGCCATGTTTCCTATCATCATCGGTACAAAGTAGGGGGAAACCTTTCTCGGACCGCTGTGGTCCATAGCGATGGAATTAGCGTAAAACGTCTGCATACCGCCGATTCCCGAGCCGATGTAAACGCCGAAGCGCTCGGGGTCGATATTGCCGATTATCCCGCTGTCGTCAACCGCCTGCTGAGCG
Organism: uncultured Clostridia bacterium; assembly: GCA_947632045.1. Lineage (GTDB taxonomy): Bacteria > Bacillota > Clostridia > Oscillospirales > Acutalibacteraceae > UBA7067. The sequence goes on along the minus strand of CANRNQ010000012.1, from coordinate 16,713 downwards.
GCGGCTACCGCGTATATCGTAAACTCGTCGGTTTTTCTCAAATCTCTTTTTTCAACATACTCAGTTGGGTCAAAGTCCTTGACCTCGGCGGCTACCGTCACCTTTAGCTCCGAGGTGTCGAATTTTGTTATAAAGTCAATGCCGCTTTTGCCGGCTTTGATAGAATTCCATGTCGTTTCAACATTGTTCCCGACGGGCGTAACCGCGCCCAGACCGGTAACTGCTACTCTTCTCATGAGCCTTCTCCTTCTCCTTCATAAGAAAATTAAAGAAAATAAAAATTAAAATCAGGCTTATCGCCGGTAATAGTATATTACATCGCCATTCCGCCGTCTACCCTGATGACCTCGCCCGTAATGTAGGCCGCGTCGTCGGAGGCGAGAAAGGCTACCGCGTTTGCCACGTCCTGAACGGTGCCCATCTTTCTTGCGGGAATGGATTCGGCTATCTGCTTTTTAACCTTGTCGCTCAGCGCGTTCGTCATATCTGTCTGAATGAATCCGGGGGCTACCGCGTTGCAGGTAACTCCCCTTGCGGCGAGCTCCTTTGCGACGGACTTTGTAAGTCCTATTATGCCCGCCTTTGCGGCGGCGTAGTTCGCCTGTCCCGCGTTGCCGTTAAGCCCTACTACCGACGAGGTGCTGATTATTCTGCCGTACCGCTTTTTCATAAAGTGCGGGTATGTGTTCTTTATCATATTGAACACGCCCTTGAGGTTTACGGCGAGAACCGCGTCGTAGTCGGACTCTTCCATCCTCAAAACGAGCTTGTCCCTGACGATTCCGGCGTTGTTTACAAGTATATCTATGCCGCCGAACTCCTCGATAACGGCGTCGCACACCTGCTTTGTCGCTTCGAACGAGGAAACGTCGCAGTCATAGGTTTCGCACTTTACGCCGAGGTCGAGTATCTCCTGCTTTGTCGCGGCGGCGTTGTCGTCGTCGCCGGTGAAGACAACGGCGATGTTCGCGCCCTCCTTTGCAAGGGTCAGCGCGATTGCCTTTCCTATTCCCCTTGACGCGCCGGTTATAACGGCTGTCTTATTTTCAAATCTCATATGTATCTTCCTTTCACAACGGAATTTTATTATCCGAGGAGCTGTTCCCTTACTGCGTCCAGATCCTCTTTGTTTTCGAGCTTAAATGCTTTAAGCTCGGGATTTATTTTCTTTATAAGACCAGTAAGCGTCTTGCCCGGGCCGCATTCGATGAATGTATCAACGCCGAGCGAGGCGAGGTTTTCAACCGTTTTCTGCCACAGCACGGGGCTTTTGACCTGCCGCGTTATGAGGGAGGAAAAGTCGCCCTCATAGGGCATGGCGGTCGCGTTTGCGAAAACGGGAATTTTCGGTGTGTTTAAGCTCTTGCCGGAGAGATACTCCGCAAGACCCGCCGAAGCCGACTCCATAAACGGCGAGTGGAACGCTCCGCTGACCGCGAGCGGAACAGCCTTGCCCTTTTGCTCCTTAACTGCGGCGCAAAGCGCCTCAAGCTCGCTTTCCTGAGCGGCTACGACCGTCTGCGCGGGACTGTTGTAGTTTACCGGCCACGCCTTTTCAAAGCCGGAGCATATCTCCTCGACCTTTTCTGGCGTGAGCTTCAGCACAGCCGCCATAGCTCCCTTGTTTTCCTCCGCCGCCTCGTTCATGAGCTCCGCGCGCCTGCATACGAGCTTAAACGCCTCCTCGTCGCTCATTATTCCGCCGAAGGCAAGGGCGGCTATCTCGCCGAGCGAAAAGCCCGCGACATAATCCGCGTTTATTCCCGACTCCTGCGCCGCTCTTGCGGCGGCGAGGTCGACCGCGAAAACGCAGGGCTGAGTGTTTTTTGTTACGGAAAGCTCCTCCTTTGTGCCCTCAAAGCACTGAGCGGAGGTCTGCGGGCGTATGCTGTCCGCAGCGTCGAAAACGGCTTTGGCGGCGGCGGAGCATTCGCAAAGCTCTTTTCCCATGCCGGTGTACTGAGCTCCCTGACCCGAGAGCACAAACGCTATTTTACCCATTTCATAGCACCGCCCAACACTTTTTCTCCCTGAGTGAACAGATCCTCGATTATTTCCTTTGCGGTCTGCTCCTCCTTGACCATAGACGCGACCTGACCCGCGATAACGCAGCCCGTCTTTACGTCTCCGCCTCTTGCGGCGGCGCGAAGCACGCCGAGACCGAGCTTTTCAAGCTCCTCGTCGGAAACCTCGCTGTTGTATTCCTGCTTTAAATATTCTCTTGTAAACGCGTTTTTCAACGAACGCACCGGATGACCGAGCCTTTTGCCCGTCAGCACGGTATCTATATCCTTTGCCTTTAAAACCTTGTCCTTGTATTCCTGAGCTATCGTACATTCCTTTGCAACGAGGAAGCGCGTGCCGACCTGAACTCCCTGAGCGCCGAGCATAAACGCGGCGGCGAGCTGTCTGCCGTCCGCTATGCCGCCTGCGGCTATGACGGGAATCGATACCGCGTCGACCACCTGCGGCACGAGAGCCATGGTCGTGAGATCGCCGACGTGACCGCCGGACTCGCCGCCCTCTGCGATAACGGCGAACGCGCCGTTTCTCTCTGCAAGCTTGGCAAGCGAAACCGAGGGAACGACGGGTATGACCTTTATACCCGCCTCAAGCCACTTCTTCATATATTTGCCGGGATTGCCCGCGCCGGTCGTTATTACGCCGATTTTTTCCTCGGCTACGACCTCGGCTACCTCTTCGACAAAGGGGCTCATCAGCATCACGTTTACGCCGAAGGGCTTGTCCGTAAGCTCCCTTGCTTTTTTTATCTCCGCGCGCAGCTGGTCGCCGTTTGAATTCATTCCGGCGATTATTCCGAGTCCGCCCGCATTGCTTACGCCTGCGGCGAGGCTTGCGTCTGCGACCCATGCCATTCCACCCTGAAAAATCGGGTACTTTATTCCGAGCTGTTCGTTTATTGGTGTTGAAATCATATCCTTACGCCTTACCTTTCCTTATTTTGTCCACTGTATTACGCAGCTGCCTGTTGTAAGCCCTGCGCCAAAGGCGCACATTCCTATGTAGTCGCCTTTTTTGAGTCTTCCCGCCTTGTTTGCTTCGTCGAGCGCTATCGGAATACAGCCCGCCGAGGTGTTGCCGTACTCGCCTATGTTTATGACGTAGTTTTCATGCGGAATGTCGAGTTTTGCGGCTGCCGCCTCGATTATCCTTATGTTCGCCTGATGCGGTATCATGTGGTCTATCTGGCTCTGCTCAAGACCCGCGTCCTTAACGACTCGGCGCACGCCCCTGACCATATTGGTAACGGCGAATTTGTATACCTCCTGTCCCACCATATGCAGAACCGGCTTTTCTCCCTCGTGCTTGTCGAAGGGGGAGGTAAGCTCGCCCCTCGGGGCGTAAAGCACGTCCGTGTTGCCGCTCGCCGTGAGGTATATGGATTTAAGTCCGTCGCCCTCGCCCAGAACGACCGCGCCGCCGCCGTCGCCGAACAGCACGCAGGTGGAGCGGTCTGTCCAGTCGGTCATATTTGAGAGGTTGTCAAAAGCGACTATCAGCGCGTGCTTTATTTTTCCTCTTGCAAAAAAGCCGTCGGCAACGTCCATCGCATATATAAAGCCGGAGCAGGCGGCGTTTACGTCAAACGCCGGACAGGAGGCTCCGAGCTCCTTTTGTATTACGCACGCCTGCGAGGGTGTGATATACATTCCCTTCATTGTGGCGCAGATTATGAGGTCGAGCTCCTTTGCGGTTATTCCCGCCTCGTCGAGGGCCTGCTTTGACGCCGAAACGCAGAGCTCGGTTGTCGTTTCATGCGTTGTGACCCTGCGGTTGTGAATACCCGTTCTCGTGCGTATCCACTCGTCGTTTGTGTCGACCATTGTTGAAAGCTCTTCATTTGACAATATGTATTCCGGCACTGCGTGTCCCGTGCCTAAAATACTGAAACTCATGATTTGAATTCCTCCATTTTCTTCAGTCTGGCGTTCAGAAAGACGTTTATTCTGTCGATACAGCTCACCAGAAGATTTTTCTCGTTTTCGTTCATGTTCATTGATATAGTATCCGCCAAGCTGCGGTGAAAGCGCTTGTGTATCCTGTCGGCGCGCTTTCCGCTGTCGGTCAGCCGGATAAACACCTGTCTTCCGTCGGAGAGGCTCCGCCGCCTTGTGACATAGCCCTTTTTTTCGAGCTTATTCGCCATTGCCGTAACGGAGGCCGGAGTTATCATCAGCTCGGAGGCTATCTCGCCTATTGTTTTGCCGACCAGCGGATTTTTGTTTACCTCTTCAATAAAGCTAAGTTCGCTTATCGAAAGGTTGAGCCGCTTTGATTTTGTCAGCATGGAGCGCTCAACGCGCGAAAAGAGCACATAGCTTTTTTCCATTGCGCTGCTCAGCTTATCGGAAAAGGAATCCTCCATTCATAAAACTCCTCACTCAAGGAAATCGTCTGCGGGTTTGGTGGCGCAAAGGCGTTTCGCCGCGAACGACGCCTAAATTAGTTAAATAACCTAAATAATTTTATTCCTATAAGGGCGATTTGTCAAGGTAAAGTACCGAGATGAAAAATAGCCGTCGAGGATTTTGGGGGCGGGGTGCGTGCGGCGACCGGGGCCGGCGCTTATGTTGTCTTGAGTGAGTGCTTGAGGAAGGGCTTCGGGCGGCGACCGCTCCCGCGCGCCTGCGGCGCGCGGGAGCAAAAAACACGGCGGGGCAGGGAGGTCCCTTCTCCAAAGAATTTTTTCGCCGTGTTTTTCCGCGCGGCGCAGCCGCGCCGGTCGCCGCCCTAATCTTAAACCTACTCTCAATTTTGCCTAAAGCTTCGGCGCCGGCGGCTGTGGGGGGGAGCACAAGCTATAAATATACTACCTCCGACCGCCTTTTAAAAAAGCGCGAAAGCTGTCAGCTGCAATAATCCTCCAGCAGCCTGCGAAGCTCGCGCTCGTCGGCAGCGTAAACTCCGGATTTAAGCTCTGTCGTGTCAACACTCGGCAAAGAGCTTGTGAGCGTTTCGGTTATCTGCACGGGTGAATCCGAGCCGCTTTCAAAAACGGCGATCTTTCCGTGAAAATCTTTTATGACAAAGCTGCCGGCGGCAGCGGGCGCGCCGGAGCTCGTGGTGGCGGTTGCGGGCGCGAGTGCCGAAACCGCTCCTACACAGACGAGAAAACATAAGGTGAATACAAGGGAGAATAATAAACGCTTGCTCATAAAAACACGTCCTTTGCAATATGAATTAATCTATATGCTTATCTTTAATTTTTTGTCGGCGTTTATACGGCGCAATTTATGACAAAAATAATTTGTGTGCTTTATTAAACAAATGTGAAAAAAAGGTAAATAATCGTTGAAAATCGAAAAATTTTGAAAAAAACATTTAAATTTTACAGTATTAGTGTTATAATTCAAAATAGGAATGTGTACTCACCGACAGTCGGCTTATAAAAGTAAGCTTATACATTGGATATAAGCCTGCGGTATATACGGGATTTAATATGCACAAGGAGGAAAAACCTGTGAGGAAAACAGACATCAGCAAATTTACGGATGACAGCGCCAACGATAATGTGGCGATAGTCGAAAAAAGTTTGCCGAGAAGATGCCTTTCGGCGGCGTGGAAAATTTTGTCCACAATTCTTCTGATATTAATAATTTCCATGATAGTGGTCGGCGTTTCGGTCGGCATATATCTTTTGCAGCTTGCAAATCAGCCGACGGGAATAGATCTTCACGCCTCAAAGCTCAACCTCACGAGCTTCATATACGTTGAGGACGACGAGGGCAAGTGGAAGGAATACGACAGACTGCACAGCAATGAAAACAGGATATGGGTTGATCTTGACGAAATACCCGACGCCATGAAGGACGCGCAGATAGCTATTGAGGACAAGCGCTTTTACGATCACCACGGCGTTGACTGGACAAGAACGCTCGGGGCGGTGTTCAGCCTTGCGAGCGGCGGCGACAGCTTTGGCGGCTCGACGCTTACCCAGCAGCTGATAAAAAATATAACAAATGATAACGAGGTCAGCATAACAAGAAAGCTCAACGAAATATTCAGAGCGCTGAATCTTGAAAGAGAATACACAAAGGACGAAATCCTTGAGGCTTATCTGAATATAGTAAACTACGGAGGAAGCTGCAACGGAGTTGAGTCGGCAGCAAACCTGTATTTTGCAAAGCATATAAAGGACTGTACTCCGGCGGAGTGCGCGGCAATCGCCGGAATAACCCAAAATCCGTCCGCATACGACCCGCTTGAATATCCGGATGAAAACCGTGAACGCCGCGAAACGGTGCTCAAGGCCATGTACGACCAGGAAAAGCTTACAAAGGCTGAATATAACAAGGCTTTAGAGGAATCTAAAAAAATGAAATTCGTCGGGAACCACAACAACCCGATGCTTGAAAGCGGCAAAAAGGATAACGAAAACAAAAGCGATGTTCCTAACTGGTATATGGACGCAATGCTCGTTGACCTGACCGAGGATCTCGCGCAGGCGCTCGACATCAGCGAGGCAAGCGCCTCGTCAAAGCTTTATACCGAGGGACTTAAGATTTACTGCGCGATGGATGAGGATATGCAGAATTTCGCGGAAAATTACGCTCTGAATATCGACACCTCGCACGACCCCAACCTTCAGACCGGAATAGTTATGATGGGGTTTGACGGCAGGATAATCGCAACGGTGGGCAGCCGCGAAAAGAAAACCTCGTCGCTGATTTGGGACAGAACGAACGACTCTGTTTTGCAGCCGGGCTCGTCAATAAAGCCGGTCATCGTTTATCCGCTCGCTATTCAAAAGGGCGAGTACAACTTCTCGTCATACGTTAAGGATGAGCCGATAGAAAAATGGAAATATGACGAGGACAAAAAGCAGTGGGAGTCGGGCCCGAACAACTCGGATCTGACCTATCACCATGATATTCTTCTGCCGGAGGCGATAGAGCGCTCGCTGAACGCGGCGGCGGTACAGACCATGCAGCTCATCGGCACAAAAACGGCTTATAATCAGGCTATAAATAAAATGGGCTTCAGGAACCTCTCAAGCGAAGATTCCGAAAACCTCGGCGCTCTTTCAATAGGCGGTATGAACGGCGGCGTTACGGTAAGGGAAATGGTAGCGGGTTATGCGTATATGGGCAACGGCGGAAGATATTATGAGCCGTTCACATATTATTATGTTACCGACCAAAACGACAATGTGATACTTGATAACCGCGAAAATCAGCCTGCCAAGGCGTATTCGGAGGAAACAGCCACAATAATGAACAGGCTGCTGCACTACAACGTGGTTTATAACAATCCAAGCCATACGGCGGCTTATATAGCTAAGATAGACGGCTGGGATATTATAGGCAAGACCGGAACGACTGATAATCAGTTTGACCACTGGTTCATCGGAATGTCGCCATATGCTATTTTAGGAAGCTGGGTGGGCTTTGACTCTCCGGCGAGAATAAGCGATTACGCCTTTAATCAGGCTGAGCACACCTTCCACGACCTTATGGCGCATTATCTTGAGGATAAGGAGCCGAAGGAGTATAAGCTCTCGGATAAGGTTCATGCAGTCGCATACTGTGAGAGCACGGGTAAGCTTGCTTCAAGCTATTGCTACAACACAAAGATGGGCTATTATACAGACGACAATATGCCGGAATATTGCAGCGGCTATCACGGATATTCGTCGGGCTATGGCAATTATTCGTCATCTTCGTCGAGCTATGGCTACGGCTACGGAACGTACTCCAGCAGCGATGATTACAACTATACATCGTCGGATTATACCGGCGGAAATAGCGGTGGGGGAGATACCTCCTCTAATTACACCGGCGGAGATGGAGATAGCGATGGAGGAGATACCTCCTCTGATTATACCGGCGGAGAAGCGTCGGAGAATGAAGCCGACGGCGGAGAAAGCGGAAATGAGGCCGCTTAAACAGTCGGAATATTTGTGCCGGAGAAATACCGGCAGACAATAAAATTGGCAAGAGGTGTGTACTATGGTAAGTGTTGCAATAATGGGCTACGGCGTTGTGGGCTCGGGTGTGGCGGAGATAATCGTTACGCACAGAGAGAGCCTTGCAAAACGAGCCAAGGAAGAGATAGATATAAAATATATACTCGATATAAGAGATTTCCCGGGCAACCCGCTCAAGGAGAAGTTCATAAAGGACTTCAATATTATTTTAAACGACGACGACGTAAGAGTAGTGGTCGAGGTCATGGGCGGGCTGCATCCGGCGTATGACTTTGTCAAGCAATGCCTTGAAAGGGGCAAGAGCGTCGTTACCTCAAACAAGGAGCTTGTCGCCGCAAAGGGCGCGGAGCTGCTCCGTATAGCTCAGGACAACAATGTGAATTTTCTCTTTGAAGCGAGCGTCGGCGGTGGAATACCCATCATTCGCCCGATGAGCCAGTGCCTTGCGGCGAACGACGTTGTTGAGGTCGCGGGAATTTTGAACGGAACCACAAACTTTATCCTCACAAAGATGATAAGGGATCAAATGTCGTTTGAGGACGCGCTCAAGCTCGCGCAGAGCCTCGGCTATGCCGAAAAGGACCCCACAGCAGACGTTGAGGGGCTCGACGCGGTGAGGAAGATATGCATACTCGCCTCCCTTGCCTACGGCAAGCACGTTTATCCGGACAATATACATACGGAGGGCATAACAAAAATAACCCTCGCCGACGTTTCCTACGCGGCGGCATGGGGCGGCGTTATCAAGCTGATAGGCAGCGTTAAAAAGCTCGACGACGGCAGAATAGATATTTTTGTCGCACCCATGGTGCTGCCAAACGGCAGCCAGCTTGCCGGAGTTGACGACGTTTTCAACGGCATAATGGTAAGGGGCGATTCGACGGGCGATGTTGTGTTCTACGGCAAGGGCGCGGGAAAAATGCCCACGGCGAGCGCGGTAGTCGCCGACGTTATCGACTGTATAAAGCACTTCAAGGCGAGAAAATACCTTTTCTGGGCGGACGGCGAGGACGGCTATGTTCTGCCATATGAGGAGAGCGTATGCTCAATGTACGTCAGAGCGTCATATAGCGGCGGAGTTGACATAAAAGCAGAGGCGGAGAAAGCCTTCGGCAGCGTAAAAATGATAGCGAGAGCCTCCTCCGGAGAAAACGAGGCGGCCTTTATAGCGCCCGAGATGACCATAAGGGAATTTAGCGAGCGCTCACAGTCGCTTGAAAAGGCGGGCGTAAAAATAGAATCAAGAATACGCATGGGTAATCTGTAATATGATTAGAGTACAGGTTCCCGCCACAAGCGCAAATTTGGGCTCGGGCTTTGACAGCCTCGGCGTAGCGCTTACGCTTTATAATCAGGTTTGGATGGAGGAGAGCGACGCCATTGAGATCTCGTCGAAGGACGATATAAAAATACCGACCGACGAGAGCAACCTGATATATTGGTCGGCGCAGAGGCTTTATGAGGAATGTGGAAAGAAGCTGCCCGGGCTTAAATTGATACAGGAAAACAATATCCCCATGACGCGCGGACTCGGCAGCAGCTCGGCGTGTATAGTCGCCGGACTTGTCGGCGCGAATCGCTTTCTCGGCAATCCGCTTTCAAGGTCGGATCTCGAAACGTTGGCTGTCAAAATAGAAGGACATCCGGACAATACCACCCCCGCCATAACGGGCGGACTCGTCACCTCGGCTATGGACGGCGGCAGGATATACAGCGTGACCGTGCCGGTCGCGGATAATATACGCTTTGCGGTGTTCGTTCCGCCGTTTGAGCTGAAAACCGAAACCGCAAGGGGCGTTCTGCCCGATAAATATTCGCGCAGCGACGCGGTGTTCAATCTCTCGCGCTCGGCACTTATGACCTCGGCCCTGTTTTCCGGCAGTCTTGAGAACCTGCGCGTTGCGGTTCAGGACAGACTTCACCAGCCGTACAGAAAAAAATTTATAGAGGGCTATGACACAGTGTTCAGATTAAGCTATGAGCTCGGCTCATATGGCACCTGCGTCAGCGGAGCCGGCCCGTCGATAATTTCTATCGTAGATGAAGAGGGCACCGCGACGTTTGAACAGCACGCGATAGCCTCTCTTGAAGAAAAGGGGATAAAGGGCTGGAGAATGCTGACGCTATCGCCCGAAAGCGAAGGCGCTAAGATATTTATTGAATAATTTGCGTTTTCCTCTTGACATTTTGAGAGAAAGCTATTAAAATCGTTAAGGACGCTTTTCCAAACGGGGAAAGCGCGAGAGGCTTTAATCTCTCAGAGGGAAAATATTGGGAGGAATACCAATGGGCCTTATAGTACAGAAGTTTGGCGGAACTTCCGTTAAGGACGCGGAAAGAGTTATGAACGTCGCCAAAATCGTCACCGACACCTACAAAAAGGGCAACAACGTAGTTGTAGTTGTTTCCGCACAGGGCGATACAACGGACGATTTGATAGACAAGGCTAATGAGATAAATCCCGACGCCACCAACCGCGAGAAGGATATGCTCCTTGCGGCGGGCGAACAGATTTCAATAGCTCTGCTTGCGATGGCGATACAGAAGCTCGGTTATCCCGTCGTTTCGCTTTTAGGCTGGCAGGCGGGCTTTGAAACAACGTCAATGCACACAAACGCCAGAATAAGAAGAATAAATTCGGAAAGGCTCAAAAGCGAGCTTGACCGAAGAAATATAGTTGTCGTTGCGGGCTTTCAGGGCATAAGCCGCTACGGCGACGTTACGACGCTCGGCAGAGGCGGCTCGGACACGAGCGCGGTCGCAATAGCCTGCGCTCTGCACGCGGATCTTTGCCAGATATATACCGACGTTGAGGGCGTTTACACAGCCGACCCGAGAAAGGTCAAAAACGCCAAAAAGCTCGGCGAGATTTCATACGACGAGATGCTCGAGCTTGCAACTCTCGGCGCTCAGGTGCTTCACAACAGAAGCGTTGAGATGGCTAAAAAATACAATTTGGAGCTTGAGGTGCTTTCGAGCCTGACAAATGCCCCGGGCACTATCGTTAAGGAGACGGCGAAAATGGAAAAAATGCTGATAAGCGGCGTCGCTAAGGATACAAACGTTGCGAGGATCTCTATAACCGAGCTTCCCGACAAGCCGGGGATCGTGTTCAAGATATTCTCAAAGCTTTCCTCAAAGGACATCAATATCGACATAATCCTTCAGTCTGTTGGCAGAGATAACACAAAGGACATCGCCTTTACCGTGGCGAAGGAAAAGGGCAAGCAGGCTCTTGAGCTTTTGAACGAGTACGCAAGAGAGATTGGCGCGGGCAGCGTTGTGCTCGACGAGAACGTCGCAAAGGTGTCCATCGTCGGAGCGGGAATGGAAACGCACGCCGGCGTAGCCTCGAAAATGTTTGAGGCTCTTTATGATAATCAGATAAACATTCAGATGATTTCCACAAGCGAGATCAAGGTTTCGGTTCTCATAGACATCAACGATGCAGACAGAGCGGTGAGCGCGATACACTCAAAGTTCTTCGACGCGGAATAATAAAAAACAAACAAGTCGGCAATCAAAATGACGGTCGGCTTCATATATCCGGGTGTGGCGCAGTTTGGTAGCGCGCTTGAATGGGGTTCAAGAGGCCGCTGGTTCGACTCCAGTCACTCGGACCAAAAAATCGGAGCAAGGTTTTTCCTTGCTCCGAGATTTTTTTATTGTAAAACTTTTTTTGCCCATTTTTTAAGGCGGGCAAAAGCTTTTATTTTTATTCTTTCAAAATCGGTTTTAGCGACAAGCGACGGGGCTTCCTCACCGGCAGCCCCGCGAATGTATCAGGCCTATATATTAAATATGCCGTCAGCCGAATATGCTCATGATATTCGCGACTAAAAGTCCTCCGCCGGTGCCGACTACATATCCGAGCAGAGCCATGATGATTCCAACGGGAACAAGGGCGCTGCTGTAGGTTCCGGCGAGTACGGGAGCGGTAGCCGTTCCGCCGATATTCGCGAGAGAGGCGACTGCGGCGGTGAAAATGTCTATCTTCAAAAGCTTTGAGAGAAGTATCATTATGCCTACATGAATGAGCAGGATTATGAATCCCGTGAGCAGCCATGCAGGGGCGTTGCCCATGGCGGAGAGGTCCGCGCGCGAGGCTATCAGGGCGATAACGATGTAAAGCATTACGTTTGAAACCTCTTCGGTGCCCTTGAGCTTGCCAAACGGAGTAAGGGCGAATACAAGGCCGAGAACGGTAACTATGAGAACCGTCCAGGTCGCCTTGTCAAAGAAGGGCAGATAGCCGTTTATCATATTGCCAAGCTCCTGAGAGGTCGCGGAAACGAGAAGTCCCGCGCCGAGGAGTATCATTATGTTCTGCCATACGAGCGGCTTTGTGTTTGCGCGGGCTTCCGCTTCAAGGGCAAGACCAACGCTGTCGATAACGCTCGTGTCCGCCTTTGTCCACTTGTTGAACTTTTCTGAGAAGTTGATAGCCCACAGCAGGAACATAACGTAAAGGGTGGCGCAAATGGAGTCCATAACAAGGGCGTAAGCCATCATGGATTCCGGAACGTTGAGAGCCGCCTGAATGGCGAGCATATTTCCGCCGCCGCCCATCCAGCTTCCGCAAAGAGCGCCGAGGGACTGCCATGCGTCCGCGCCGAGAGCGCCAGACATTATCATATAGGCAACGACAAAGCCGAGACCTATCGAGAGAGTCGCGGCGAAAAAGCCTATAAGCATTTTGGGGCCGAGGCGAATGATTTTTTTCAAATCGCAGCGCAAAAGCATAATAAAGAGCATGGCGTATAAAATCGGGTTTTTAAGTCCGTTATACGCGTCCGCGGTCGCTTCAAGGTTCCAAAGCTTCAGCGTGCATAAAAGCATAAGCCCGAGATATATAAGAACTATCGGGGGCGCGAATTTAAATATCTTCTGCGGTATCTTGCCCTTAAAGATTTTAGGCAGACACACAAGCAGAGCTGCGATGAATATTAAAGCGGCAATATACATAAAACCGTCTGTAATCATAAATTATGTTCTCCTTTAAATTTGATGAACCTATTTAAGATTCTCGAGTACCCTCAAAAGATAATCCCAGCACCGCTGTACGGATTTAATTTCAAGCCGTTCGTCGGGCGTGTGGACGTTTTTCATATTCGGCCCTATCGACGCCATGTCCGCGCCGGCTATTTTTTCGGACAGTATTCCACATTCAAGCCCCGCGTGTATGGCGCAGACCTCCGGCTGCGAGCCGTACATTTGCCGATAGGTTTCCGTCATTATGTCGCGCAGCGGCGAGAGCTTTTTGTATTTCCAAGCCGGATAATTGCCCTGCAATTCGATACTGCCGCCGAAATGCTCGACCAAACAGCGCAGACGGCGCGCGGTTTTTGCCTTGCCGTCCTCCGTGTTGGAGCGCACCATAAAGCCAAGCTCAAGAGTTCCGTTTTCGAGCGAAACAAGTCCGAGGTTCGACGAGGTTTGCACAAGGAAAGGTATGTCGGGGCTTATTGCTGAAACTCCGCTCGGAGCGAGCACAACTGCCGATATTACCGCCCCGCTCCCGATTTTGTCCGCGCATCTGGACTGAGGCGGCGCGTTTTCGGCGCGTATGCCTGCGTCCGGCTCAGACTCTGCGCATACTGCGTGGAGCTGTTCGTTAAAGGCGGCAAGACAGTCCTGAAATTCGCCCTCGCTTTGCGGGCTTATGCAGATAACAGCCTCTGCGTCCCTCGGTATAGCGTTGAGCCTGCCGCCGGAATGAAAGCTGACTATACGCAAATCGATCTTGCCGCTTAGCTCATACAGAAACTCCGCGAGCTGCATGGCGGCGTTTTTCCTGCCCTTGTCAATGTCTATTCCCGAATGGCCGCCGACAAATCCGCTTGCCGTCAGCCTTTTTGCAGACATATTCTCCGGTACGTCCTCGCAGGAAACGGGGAGAATACAGCGCGAGCGAACGGCTCCGGCACAGCTCACGGTTATAACGCCCTCCTCCTCGGAGTCGATATTTATTAACCGCCTGCCCTTTAGACGCGACGCGTCGAGCGCGTTCGCGCCCATAAGACCGATTTCCTCGTCGGCAGTAAACAACGCCTCTATCGGTGGATGAGAAATGCCGCCGTCGTCCAGCAGGGCGAGTATATACGCCACCGCTATGCCGTCGTCGCCGCCGAGGGTGGTGCCGTCGGCTCTTATGTATTCACCGTCAACAAGAACGTCAACGCAGTCGCGCTCCATATCCTTCGCACAGTCCGCGCGCTTTTCGCAGACCATATCGAGATGCCCCTGAAGAATGACCGGCTCGCTGTTTTCATAGCCAGAGCTTCCGCCCTTGAAAATCATCACGTTGCCGTAGCCGTCGCGAAAGGAGTCGAGTCCGCGCTTTTGCGCGAAATCCATACAGTATTCCGCTATGGCGGACGTGTTGCCCGAGCCGCGCGGAATTTTTGATATTTCCGAGAAGAAACGGAACACCTTCTCCGGTTTTAGTCCGTTCAGATCCATAAAACACCTCCTTTTATATTCGGGCGCAAAAAGCGTATCCCGATTTTTAATGTTCGCCGCCGCATATGCCTTTGCAGCGCGTTCCTCGGAGAGGGACATAAAGCGCCTGCGGTCGGGTCATATATAATTTATACGCCGTTTAAACGCTCTGCGGCTTATATTGCCGCTGTGCCGCAGAAAAACGGACGGCGTAAAATTAGCAAAGATTATTTTGTTAATATTATACCATATTATACAAAAATGTCTACAATTTTCTTTTAAATCGACAAAATAATTTCTATTTTTCCGGCGAAAGGCGGCGGGACCGCCGATATTTAGCGCTTTATCGTCAAAAAATATAAATTGACAACCGAGAAAAAATCAGCTTGACTAAAAGCTTTTTTGCTGTATAATTATATTGGAGTAAATTCGGGATATATTTTAAATGACTATATTATTACCATATATATTGTCTTGTATATCTCTCTTGCGCAATCCAACGGCTTATGTATTTTTAATCGCAGCAGGCTCCGACGAGCCTGCCCGATAAAAGTCCGCCCCCAAAAGTCGCGGGTGCATTTGCGGGCAGGTTATATTAAAAAGGAAGGACAAACAGGGTTTTTGAAATGAAGGTAAATTTTTATGATGAGGCTGACGATTCACAGCTCAAATTCGCGGTTATAATCTCAAGGGCAGACGGCAAATGGGTAATGTGCCGACACAAGGACAGAGAAACCTATGAGATACCCGGAGGTCACCGCGAGGACGGCGAAAAGATAATCGACGCGGCTATACGCGAGCTTAAGGAGGAGACCGGAGCAAAGCGCTTTGTGATAAAGCCTGTATGCGTGTACTCGGTGTCGGGCAGGAATATGATAAATCCCTGCGGCGACGAGAGCTTTGGTATGCTCTACTGCGCCGACATCGAGGAGTTTGAAAGCGAGCTTCACAGTGAGATTGAGAGCGTCGCTCTCTTTGACAATATCCCGAGCGAGCTTACATATCCGCTCATTCAGCCGGAGCTTATAGCGGAGGCTCAGAGGAGAAGGCTCATTTAAAGCATATGAGGTGAAAAGATATATTATTAAAATTGCCCCCCGACAGCGGAGAGAGCGTTAAAAGCTCCGTTGTCGGGGGTTGTGATTTATAGCTTGTTGATAAGATTTATCCGTTCGCAAGGTGAATCTGAAGAATTTGAAATTGTTTTTCTGCCAATTTTTAATTTCTCCTTTGACTATCCCTCTCTGCAAGTATTTCGTTGACTTTTTTGTTATATTCCTCTTGAGATATGAGATGCTTCATTTTTAAATCATTTAAAACATAAAGCCTCTCGCTAAGATGTTTTGGAAGCGGAGCATATTCGCTTGAAACCTCCTGCTCCTTATCTATTTGCTCGTCCCGCGCCGCGCCACAGGCGCTGGCAGCCGTATTTGTAATTTGTTCTCCCACTGTATTCACATTGCCACGCATCGTATCGGCTTGAGAAGCCAAATCTATTCCGTTTTGATGTGATATAATGTCTAACAACCGCCTGTTTGTTTCAGCTGTTTCCGCCGTTTTATCTACAAGCTCTCCGAATCCGTAAAGCGCAAACGCGGCAATCCAAGAGATTAATGGTCCGACTACCATTACAACAAGACATACAATGCCGATAAAAAGAAAAAGATAAGCTCCTATGATTATACTCGCCGCTATTCCGACAACGGTAAGAACGACAGCGAGAGTTTTAATTTTTTTGCCTATATTATCAAACATAATTTTTTATTCTCCTTTATTACAGTTTTTAAATTTCACTTTGCTTTTCGTTCTGCTAATAATCCATGCGGCGATTACAACAACGGCGAGGCTTTTGTTTTTTGTAGATATTATCGAACATACCGATTCCTCCTTAAAATAAATTTTCAATAAAACGGAGTTGTTTATGCGAATGATATAGTACTTATTAGTACTACAATCTAATTATAGCAACTATGTATGATAAAGTCAATAGTACCTAAAGATACTATTGAGGTGATTTTCATGTATTTTCGCCGTCTGAAGGATTTGCGGGAGGACCATGACCTTAGGCAGGTTGACGTAGCCGAAATACTCGGCATAAAGCAGACTGTTTATTCCCGCTATGAGAGAGGATTTCAGACTATACCTGTCGAGCATTTGATAAAGCTCGCCGATTATTACGACGTTTCGGTCGATTATATACTTGAACGCGTGGATAAGGCGGAGTAGCGCGGGCTTATTGTCTGCCGCGCATATTCCCGCGAAGGCTTTGAGCGGGAGATGGGGCTTCGGGCGGCGACCGGCGCGCTGCGTGCGCAGCGCGCCGG
>CANRNQ010000011.1 GCA_947632045.1 uncultured Clostridia bacterium | reverse complement strand
TTATCACACAACAAATCTAAATTACCATTGTATTTCTCTATAGCCTTTTTAATAGAATATATGCCAAATCCATGATTTATTTTATCTTGTTTAGTTGTCATTATAGAATTTTTATGTATTTGAATATCGCTATTCACAGGGTTTGTAATTGTTATAAAAGCAAGCCCGCCGGAACAAGCGAAAGTAAATGTTATTATTTTCTCATTTTTAACAGAAATTTTCTCGCAAGCTTCAATAGCGTTATCTAGTGCATTTCCTAAAATTATACACAGATCTATGGGGGATATGAAATCGTCTGGAATAGCTCCTTGAAACACAACTTTTGTGTTTGATATAGCAGCCATTTTTTGTTTATCAGATAATAGTGCGTTAACAATTTCATTGCCGGTACTGAATTTATAGGTGTTGGGAGAGTACGATAAATTTTCATTATATTTATCTATAATTTCAAGAGCTTCACCAATTCTATTTTGCTTGACAAATTCTTTTATTCCTATACTTACGTTTTTAAAATCATGTTTAAATTTTTGTAATTCATGACTTGATTTTGCCAACTCTATGTAGTAATTTGCCTGTATTTGAATTTGTTTTTCAAACATTTCAGATTTTTTACGATAAAAAGATTTTGAAATAGAATTTGAAATCATTACAGGAAAAACCGCACCTATAATAAGAATGAAAGCAACTGCAACAATTCTTACTGTTATATTCCAAGCCTTTATATTGTTAAAGTAGGGTGCGCCTGAAATAAAACTTAAGAAAAAAGTGCTTATGATTAGAGAAAGAAAAATGATATTTTTTACAATGGCTGTTGTGTTGTAAATCATTTTTCTAAAAGAAGAAACATTTATTAAGCAAATACACAAGATAAATATTGTAAATATTATATTTGCTAAAAAGCTAATGGTTTTTATTTCACTATCAGTAAATATTTTGTTGGACAGAAATAATATAATTGAAGTTATTATTATGTCGAGGGAACATATGAAGATGTGTATTTTAAATATTAACCGTAACCTGATTTTTTGGAATACTGTTTTTAAAATAAGGCATATGATTAAATTTGTAATTATGGCAAGTAGATTGAAGAGAGTTTCATTTTTTATGTAAATTGAAAGAAACGAGTATGAACACAAATATACACTCGCAATAATTAATATATACTTTCTTTTTGCTTTATATTCTAACAGATACGAAAGAATGTAATAGTCTAAGCAAAAAGAAATAATTGATTCAAGAGATGTCAGAAAATACATTTTAATTCCTTGCTTTAAAATGGTAGATAAAAGTGCTGTAAGCTCTTTTAAACCTTGATATGTTATTATGACTAATTTTAACTTTCTCGTTATTATTTAAGGTAATGCAGTTATTACTTATGAGGGAAATACAATATAAATTGACGACATATGATTTGTGCGTCCTGAAAAAACAATGTGTCGGTAATAGTTTAAATACGCTGGACAATGTTTTTGAACTATGATAAAAACCATTAGTTGTTCGAATGTTGCAATATTTTCCATCGCCTTCAAGATAGATTATATCTTCTGAGTTGATTACGCGCTGTCCATCATATGTATTAACTGTTATTGGCGAAAACATCTTTTTTTCTTTTATATAATCATCTATAGCTGATATGAGTTTGCCTTTATCCAACGGCTTAATGAGAAATCTAAAAGTGTTAACAGAAAATGCTTCAATCATAAACTCAGGGTAGCTGGTAATAAAAATAATAGAACAAATATTATGTCGTAACCTTAAAGATTTTGCAACGTTTAGTCCGTTGTCTCCGGGCATTTGATAATCAAGAAAAACTATATCAAAAGTTAAATTGCTATTCAATAAATCGTTTCCATTACAAAATTCGACTATATCTAGATGTAAACGCATTTTTTGCTTGTATTCTATGAGTATAAGTTTAAGATTATTTCTAAAAATTGATTCATCATCACATATTGCAACTATCATAATTAAACTTCATTTCGCTCCATAATTAGGTTAATATACTCCAACATCTGTTTTATTTGTCCATTACATCCTTTATAAATAGTAAAAAAATAAAGGATGTGAGAAAATGTATTGGAATTTTTTTAGTATTTTACGTTGGCTGTTTCGCTGATAAAAAGAATTACCGTTTTACTTTTAGATAAGGACTGATTAAATGAATTTTGGTAATTTGTCAAGCCATCAGTTATTATTTAAACAATGGTCATTTATCTTAATTGTTATGGTTGAATTGTTCGTCAGCTGTTTTTAGAAGAGACAAAAGAATATTCTTTTGTTTGGGTGTCCAATGTTTGATTATTTCTATAAACTCAATCTCCCCATATTTATCATTGTTTATATCTGCATCAGAAATCAATAATGCAATATTAACATTTAGTATTTCTGATATTTGGTCTAATCGCGCCAAAGATAATTTAACTTTTCCGCGTTCTACTTGGCTCATATAGCTTTCTGAAAAATCTAATTTTTCTGAAAGCTTTTCCTGTGTTAAGAAACTCTTTTTTCTATAATGTGCGATTCTTCGACCAATAGCTTTGTAATCCAACATAATATCACCCAATTAAGTATATAATATATAAGTTCAGGTTGTAATTCACATATGACTTAACTCTTAATTTATTAGTGCGTATTTTGAGATATTTAATTCACTTTGTGCCTTTAAAAGTAAAGACGAACTCCAAATCTACTTTTATAATGCAGTTTTAAATATATATTTGCATTTTTTCAGGATAGAAATAGCAATTGATTTAAACGAAAGCGTACTTATGTAAAAAGCTATCAACAAATCTTCTGTGAATAGTGTATATACTGCAATATTATAACCAAAGGTAACAATATGAAAAATAGTTTTGGGTTATTTGTAAATAAAAAAAGAACAGAAAGACAAATTACTCTTAGAGCCTTTTCAAACATAATAGGCATATCGCCGGAATACTTATCTAAAATAGAAAACGGTTTAAGATCTGCACCAAATGATATAGTTGTTAGAAAAATAGGACAAGCACTTTTACTTAATTGCGAAGAAGAAGAAATACTTTTCGATTTGGCAGCCTCATCAAAGACATATCCTACTTTAGCACTAGATTTAGTGGAGTATATTATGGAAAATGAGGAGGTTCACCAAATATTAAGATTAGCTAAAAGGTATGATGTTAGTACTGATGATCTTCAGAGAATTATTGATATGATTACAGAAAAATATTTTTAAACTTTGTATAATATGAAAATCTAGGTAGTAAACCTGGATTTTCTTTTGCAACAAGTGTGTACATCTATGTACACACAAAAGAGGTGGAATATTGTGGTTGATACAAAAGAAAAAATATTATATCAGTTTGACGTGAGATGTCCATGTTGTAAAAGAAAACTAATGACGCTCAATTTATTAAAACATCGAAAACCAACAGTAAGTATATTTACAAAAGATGCCGCAGGAATACATAAAACTGAAACTCGTTGTTATATATGTAAATCATATGTGGGAGTTGACATATAAAATTAAATAATTGACTTAGTACGAGCCTACAGCCGGAAACGCTGATTTAATCAGTAGGAACGAGCTTACGAAATGCCGACAAGTTTATAGCTTTTAACGCTATATTCTGTTGGCATTATTTTTTCCTTTTTGCGTTAAAAGCGGAAAGGACGAAGTGCTTAGTAGAATTAGAGGTCCTCCGTTCAATTTGAAATTTTGCAATTCAAATTTGAACGGAGGAAAATAATTGTCAATTTATTATATTGAAGATAAAAACGGTGACATCTTCTCTACCGATGGAAAAAGAAGATTTATAAGATTATCGGGTAAGGCAGCTTATGAATATTTATCTATTCACAGAGGAAAGAGATTTTATAAGCTGACCGCCGAAGAAGATAACGAGGACAGTATTTTTGTTGAGGTTCCACCCTCTAAAGTCAGAAAAATACGTAAAGGTGAGCGCCGCGCTCAATATGTTGCAGACATCAAAAAGGAGAGCGGTATAAGCGAAATTTCTTTGTATGCAATTCAAGAGGGCGACTTCGGTGGAAGATTCAGCGGAGAGGAGGTGATTGAGGATTCCGAGACAGATGTAGAGAACGAAGCAATACATAGAATACAGCTTGAAAAGCTTTATCAGGCTATTCAGACCCTAACTGATGATGAAAAAGAACTGGTCGCTCGCTTATATAGCGACAAGCCGATGACAGTCAGAGAATTGTCAAAAGAATGGAATGTGCATTATTCCACTATCAGCCGGAAGCATAATGTTATTTTAAAGAAATTGAAAAAACTTTTAAAATAGTCTGCAACAAATTCTGAAAAAGTGTGGAATAAAAGGTGAGAGGATAATTTTCCTCTTATGCCTAACCATTTGGCAAATACTTTGAAAACTTAATATCAGCACATCAGAAACTTTCCCTTTGTTGTCCGTGTTTCGGACAAGCTACAGAAGCGAACACTGCTATGCAGCCTTCAGGACTTCGACCTTGATAGGCAAAATCAAGGAGGGCGATGACAGACAAAGGGCATAATGATACTTCCGTTTAGTCACAGTCCGAGCGTGATAAAACCGTCGCAGGCAATGAGAACGGCTATGAGAGATCCTTGTAGTTGCTGAAAGGCTAATGAGGTCAATATGCGTTGACCGTCTGATGTGTTCCCGTTCGGGGGTGTTGAGGACGAATACCGAACAAAAGCCGCAATTTACAGAGCAGGACTTTATACAGGCAACGGCAGAATGAAGTCCTTAAGAACTTGTCAATCGATTTGCCTTTGTATTTTGCTCTGTAGCGGCTTTGACATCATTAATGAACAGATGATTGCTACTTGCAACTGTTCGTGCGATATGTATGCAATTAAACTAAAACGGTGCGTATTTGATTATGGTACGCGCTGTTTACATAATACGGGGGTATTATTTTGAAACTTATTAGAGGAGAAGTCTATTTAGTAGATTTCGGGAAAGGCTTTGGTAGCGAACAGGGCGGAATCCGTCCTGCTGTTATCGTACAAAACAATAAAGGAAACAAACATAGTCCTACAACAATCGTTGTCCCTATCACATCCAGACAAACAAAGGCGCGAATTCCGACTCACATTAAAGTGAAAGGAGCCTGCCTTTCAAAAAGGTCACTGGCTCTCACAGAACAGGTCGTGACGATTGATAAAAGAAGGATAATCAGGAAAATGGGCAACATCAAGTTGAAATCGCTTCTCAAAATTGAGATAGCACTCACTGTCAGTTTAGGACTGCAAAATACATTTAAGAAAGGAATCGAAAACAAATGATAGGATTTATTATAGGCTTATTTATAGGTGCTTTTTTCGGCGTAGTGGTTATGTGTTGCTGCGTCGCTGCTTCAAGAGCCGATGAAGAAATGGAAAGAATAGATAATCAATTAGTCAAAGAAAAGACAGGGGATTAAAAATATGGATAGTCAAAAAAGTAAAACAGAAAATCAAATTATGTTTTCAGAATATGGTGACATCGTTTCGATTGACGATGTAATGAAAATGCTTCACATTGGGAGGTCGAATGTTTATAAGCTATTAAGAGAAAAGGAAATTAAATATGTTCGCATTGGTGTTAAATATATTATCCCTAAAAAGAGCATTATTGAGTTTGTTGAGAAAAACCAAATCGCATAATTGCATAAGTCGACCATTATGTTATAATCATAGCGTTGAACATTAGTCGGCTTTTTGGAAGGAGGAAATTATGCCGACAACAGGATTTTTAGCAGTAAAAAACGGCAAGTATTATGCCGTTTTGAATCTATATGATAGCTCAGGAAAGCGTAAACCTAAATGGATTTCAACAGGTTATCCCGAAAAGAATAATAAAAGGAAAGCCGAAAAGGTTTTGCGTGACTTGTGCGTAGAGTGGGATAGAAAAAATGTAAAATACTATACCAACATTAAAGCTCACGAATATTTTACAAAATGGTTGTCTGAAATCAAAGGCCAAGTAAGACCGAATACATATCGTGGATATAAGGGTAATATGGAAAACCATATCATACCTTACTTCAAAACTCTGAATGTAGAGCTTCAAGAATTGAAGCCGTTTCAATTAAGCGATTATTATAGGTCAAAGGTCGGTGGTATTAGTGTAACGACTATTAAGCATCACCATCAAAATATTTCAAAAGCACTTGCAGATGCGGTAGAGAAAGGTTTAATAAGTGTGAATCCTGCAACGGCGGCAAAAACACCAAAGCAGACTGAAAAATTCAAAGCGGAATTTTTAAATAGAAGTGAGATTAGACAGTTAATTGAAGCTGTAAAAGATACGCCCATTTATCTCCCGACTTTTTTATCATCTGTTTATGGTTTGCGCCGTAGCGAGGTATTAGGGCTTAAATGGCATAATGTGGATTTTGAAAACGAAACCATTTGGATCAGAGAAACCTTACAGCAGTGTACGAAAGAAATCACAGGGGACTGTAACTATACTTCGGAAACTAAAACCGAAAGCAGTAACAGAACCTTACCGATGACAAAGCAAGTCAGAAAAGTTTTGATAAAGCAAAAACAGTTGCAACAAGAGCATCGTAATCTTCTTGACAGTGCTTATTATTTAAATGACTATGTGTGTACCTTTGATAACGGAAAGGAAATATCCCCGAATTATCTTAGTAGAACTTTCCACAAGATAATACAGAAAACCGATTTGCCAACAATACGTTTTCACGATTTACGACATAGCGTGGCAAGTAATTTGCTGAATGATGGATTTAATGCAGTTCAGGTGGCAGAGTGGCTAGGGCATAGCAGTTCAACGACAACTTTAAAGTTTTATGCCCACATTGATAAAACCTCAAAGCTGGCGATTGCAAACAGTCTTGCTCCTGTATGATTTCTACAACTTTTTCTACAATTAATAAACACCAAACTGATAGAAAACTGATAGAAAACAGTAAAATTTCAAGTTTAACAAACTCTTTGAAATAAAAGAAAAATCCTCAAAAACGGCTTATCTAAGCCATTTTTAAGGACTTGTTTGTGGCAGGGGCAGAAGGACTTGAACCCTCGGCACGCGGTTTTGGAGACCGCTGCTCTACCAACTGAGCTATACCCCTATATTAATTGCTTAACAGCAAGTGTTATATTAACACATCTTGAGGATTAAGTCAAGTGTTTTTATGCGTTTCATTTTTTAAGGCGATAAACGCTCGATCGTTTGAGCTAAAGAAGCTGCCATGCAAAGGCGATTTGCCCGCCGTATTCCGAAAATGCGCGTTCGTTGTGCGCTTTTTGGAACACGGCGGTATTTTTATTTAATTATTTTTTTTGGATAGTATATCGGCTATTACCTCGCGCTCATCAAGGTGATGCTTGACTCCGCATATCTCCTGATAATCCTCGTGCCCCTTTCCGGCGAGCACTATTATATCCCTCGGCTCGGCATTTTCAATGCACCAGCGAATCGCTTCGCGTCTGTCCGGAACGACGATGTATTTTCCGTCGGTTTTGTCAATGCCTACTTTGATGTCATTTATTATGTCCATCGGATCCTCAAAGCGCGGATTGTCGGTCGTAATAACGGATAGATCCGACAGCCTGCCGCTTATCTCGCCCATCTCGTAGCGACGAACCTTCGGCCTGTTGCCGCCGGCGCCGAACATAGTGATGAGCCTGTGCGGATTATATTCCCTGAGCGTGACGAGCACGTTTTCCATGCTCATAGCGTTGTGCGCGTAGTCGATAAGCAAGGTGTAATCGCCCGGAACCGGCACGCTCTCGACTCTGCCCTTGACGGTCGCCCTGTTTAGCCCCTCCTTCATCGCGCTCTTGTCAATGTCAAAGTGGCGGCAGACGGAGAGCGCCGCAAGCCCGTTGTAAACGCTGAATCTGCCCGGAATAGGAACGTCCGCCTCTATTTCAAGTCTTCCCCTTGTTTTAAAGCTTACTCCGAGATAGCCCGGTCGAGAGATAAGTCTGTCGTCATATGCGATTATGTCGGCCTTGTCGTTGTTAAAGCCGTAGGTTTCAAGCTCGCAGCTGTGACCCTCTATTATGCCCTCAAAGCTCTTGTCGTCTATGTTTATTATGCCGAGCCTGCATTGCTTGAACAGCAGGCTCTTGCAGTGCATATATTCGTCGAGATCCTTGTGCTCTGCTCCGCCGATGTGGTCGTCGGAGAAATTAGTGAATATGCCGTAATCAAAGTCTATCGCGTCGGTGCGGTGCCACTTAAGTCCGAGCGACGATGCCTCTATCACCATACAGCCGCAGCCTGACTCGACCATTTTCGACAGGTAATACTGTATCTCATAAGACTCGGGGGTGGTGTTCTCGGTTTTGTAAATTTCGTCGCCTATAACGACCCCGACCGTTCCGATAGTGCCGGTCTTTATACCGCCCGCTTCGAGTATAGAGCGTATCATGCTGACGGTAGTCGTTTTGCCCTTTGTGCCGGTTATAGCTATCGTTTTCAGTTTTGCGGCGGGATAATCAAAATATGCCGCGCTCATATAAGCGAGAGCCCTGCGGGTGTCGTCGGTTTTTATTACCGTGATATCCTCGGGAACGCTTACGTCGTCCTGAACTATTATAGCCGCAGCTCCCATTTCGGCAGCCTTTTTTGCGTATTCGTGCCCGTCGGAGCTGAAGCCCTTCAGGCAGACGAACACACTGCCCTTCTCTGTTTTTCGGGAATCGTAAACAAGAGTGGTGATCTCGACGCTTTCGTCACCTTGGATAAGAGTGTGGTCGATTTTTTCAAGCAGTCGGCAGAGCTTCATTTTAAATGCCTCCAAAGATTAAACTGTATTTTTAAAAATAATTAATTTATCAATTGATCAATTGATTTTTTACATTGACTTGCCGGCGCGACATTCGCACCTGTGCAATCTGTGCAAAATATAGTTTAGATTAATTAAAACACGTTGTCAAGGTAATGTATGGCTTTATAGTCTTAACACTAATTATATGCGCCTTTTGGGGTAAAAATAAACGTATGGATAAAAATTAACAGTATGTGAACTAAGGGAGCCGCAAAGGAGCAAAAACGGCTTAAAAAATAATATAAAATTAACTTTATTGACAAAGGCAATCGGATTTTTATGTTTATTATTAACAAGGTGTATTCGTCAAAATCACGAATTTTCAAAAAAAATAAAAGAAAAAATTAATTTGCCGCACAAACCTCTGTGAAAACTGCACAAAAAATAAATTCAGATATATAGACATTGATAAAAATGAATAAATGGTGTTGCATTTGTTAAGCGTCTATGATATTATTTAAACAGCATTAGGTGTGTTATGCGCAAATTTATAGTGAATTTTCAACAAAATTCACTATTTGTTTTCCAAATGATGCATCTTGCAAAAAGACACGGCTTCCGCCGTGACAAAATAATCATTAAAATATTTTTTTAGAAAGAAAGGGAATCAAAATG
Organism: uncultured Clostridia bacterium; assembly: GCA_947632045.1. GTDB lineage: Bacteria > Bacillota > Clostridia > Oscillospirales > Acutalibacteraceae > UBA7067. Next base: position 52,859 of record CANRNQ010000011.1, on the reverse strand, counting down.
TTCAAGTACACAAAAAGAATCCTTGGCGTTGGTCTTGCATCTTTGATGGCGGTTACTGCCTTTGCAGGCTGCGGCGGATCAACAACATCTGACGGCGGCAGCTCGAGCGGAGGCTCAAGCAACGCTCCGGCTGACAACTCTTCAAGCCAGCAGGAGGTTCAACAGCTCACTATCGACGATATAATGTCCGACGCTGATCTTGCTCTCTCAAAAGAGGATAACGTAAAGCTCAAGGTTTGGGGCCCGCAGGAGACTCTGGAGCTTCTCAAAAAGCAGTGCGAGGACTTCGTTGAAAACTTTAAAAAGCTCGGCAGAACCATTCAGATCGAGTGCGTTGCTCAGGGCGAGGCGGACGCTCAGGCGAACGTAAGAACAGACCCGGACAACGCCGCCGATGTATTCGGCTTCGCGTCAGACCAAGGCATGGAGCTGTTCAACGGCAACTATTGTATGCCTGTAAGACTCCAGTTTGTTGACGCTATTAAGAACGCTAACCTCGATGACGCTTATAAGTCAGTTTTGCACGCAAGTGAAGACGGAGCCGAGGAACTCCCGTATGCTTTCCCGGAGACGGGCGATAACAGCTATATCCTCTTCTATAACAATGAAGCTCTCACAGAGGACGACGTTAAGACCATGGAGGGCATCATGAAGGTTTGCACCGACACAAAGAAGAAGTTTGCCTTCAACGTAGGCAACGGCTTCTACGGCGCGGTTATTCCGTTCACAGCGGGCGGAACTCTCGGACTTAATCCGGATGATAATACTCTCCAGCAGCTCAACTATAACGAAGAAGACGTTACAAAGGTTGCAAAGGCCTTTGCAGACCTCTGCGCTAACGAGTACTTCAAGGACGAAGACGTAAACCAGACTCTTGTATCAGGCTTTAAGAACGGCACGCACATCGCAGGCGTAGGCGGATCTTGGATGATAAAGAATATGGAAAAGGCTCTCGGCGACAAGCTCGGCGCGGCTAAGCTCCCGACTATCAATGTAGACGGCGAGGATAAGCCTTTAGTTCCGCTGTACGGCTACAAGAACATCGGCGTTAACGCCAAGACAAAATACCCCTACACCTCACAGGCTCTTGCATTCTACCTCACAAGCGAAGCTTGCCAGAAGGAAAGATGCGAGGAGTGCGGCTGGGGCCCGTCGATCAAGTCTCTTGCTGAGTCTGATCTTGTAACAAGCAACGTATGCTTAAACGCTCTTTATGAGAGCCAGAAGAATTCTGTTCCCCAGGTTAACATCTGCTCAAGCTTCTGGGACGCAACAGGTGCTTATGGAGCCTATATGGTTAATAAGGACAAAAAGCATGATGACGCTTCTCTTAAGTCGCAGTATGAGGAAATGGTTAAAAACATTACCAAGGGATAATTTTCTATCGGCAATTAGCTGATATCCGATTTGCGTCAAGCAGTCTGCATAAGCAGGCTGCTTGACGCGACAAAACAGCAGGTCTTTTTAAACCTTTCATTTTACGGACAAAGAGGAGTGAAACCATGAATTTTATTGAATATGTCCAGCTCAATCCGTTCCAGAAGTTCTTATATAAATTAAAAATGTTCTTTGTTAATTTGCCGAAGAACCTCGGAAAGTTTTTCAAGTTTATCGGAATGAAGATCGCTGCTTTCTTCATTGGAATTGGTCATGCGTTCAAATTCTATGGTACGAGCTTCGTAAAAGGAGACTGGTCAACAAAAATTTCTTACCTTATCATGGGCTTTGGCATCATGGTAAAAGGACAGATAGTCAAGGGTATTGTCTTTCTTGCGGTTGAGATCGCGTATTTTGCCTTTATGATAGGCTTCGCGTGGCAACACCTTTCCAAGTTTTTAACACTTGGCGCGGCGGGAACAGAAACAATTTATGTTGATGGAATGCCCGTAATGCCTGAACCGGATAACTCGATGCTGATAATGCTTTTCAGCGTTTTGGCGATTATAGTTACGGTTTTGTTCATATTCCTTTACATAGTGAATATAAGAATCAATGTTGCTCTTGAAGAGAGGAAAAGAAACGGTGAGCATATAAATAGTCTTAAAGAGGACTTAGCTACTCTGCTTGACGAGCGCTATCACGTTACCCTTCTTTCTCTTCCGACGCTCCTCATCTGCACATTTACGGTACTTCCGCTCATCTTTATGATTTTGATCGCGTTTACAAACTTCGACAGAAACCACCCGATGAACGGACATTTCGACTGGATAGGTATCCAGAACTTTTTCGACATATTTGCCGGAAACCCCAAAAAGGCAGCGACCTTCCAGTCGCTCGTAGGCTGGACGTTCTGCTGGGCTATTATAGCCACGATCTCCTGCTACATCGTGGGAGTTATCATCGCCCTTATGATAAACAAAAAGGGCATCAAATGCAAATCGCTGTTCAGAACAATGTTTGTTATGACCGTTGCGGTTCCGCAGTTCGTTACTTTGCTTCTTATGGCTCAGATGCTCAATGATAACGGATTTTTCAACGTATTGCTCCGTCACATGGGCGTTGTCGGCGAAATGGATTTTGTCCCCTTCCTTACTGCGGGGTGGAACGCGAAAATTACAGTACTCGTCGTCAACTTGTGGATCGGCGTTCCATACACGATACTATCCGCAAGCGGTATTCTGATGAATATTCCCGAAGAGCTGTACGAAAGCGCCCGTATCGACGGCGCCGGACCAGTCGTTACCTTTGTCAAGATAACGCTGCCGTATATGCTCTTTGTTATGACTCCAGCTCTTATTCAGCAGTTTATAGGCAACATCAACAACTTCAACGTAATCTACTTCCTCACGGGCGGCGGACCGAATGATCCGTATCTTTACAATGCCGGTGAAACCGACCTGCTTGTTACATGGCTGTTTAAATTGACAACGGGACGAAACGATTACTCGTTGGCTGCTACTATTGGTATTCTGGTATTTATCTTCTGCGCTACGCTTTCGCTTATTACCTTTAATATGACCAGATCTTCCAAGGATGAGGAGGCGTTCTCATGATAAAGAGTTATAAATTGAGAAGAAATATCTCAAATACAATAATATACGTTATCCTTACCATTCTTTGTTTGATCTGGATAATGCCGCTCGTTTGGCTTGTAATGACCTCGTTCAGCGGCGAGGGAGTTGTTTATTCGACAAATCTTATCCCAAGCTCGTGGACCTTTGACAACTACGTCAAGCTGTTCACGGAAATCGACCCGAGTAAAGTAAACTATCCGAGATGGTTCCTCAACACTTTCATCGTGGCGTGCTTCTCGTGTGTTATTTCAACGCTTTCGATATTGATGGTCAGCTACACCTTCAGCCGCCTGCGCTTTAAATCGCGTAAGAAGATCATAAACGTAGGCTTTATTCTCGGTATGTTCCCGGGCTTCCTCACAATGGTTGCCATATATTATCTGCTCAAGATAATGGGACTTACTCAGAGCATTGTTGGCCTTATAGTTGTTTATTCGGCCGGCGCCGGATTGGGCTTCGCTATCTCAAAGGGCTTCTTTGATACGGTTCCGAGAGCTCTTGATGAAGCGGCGACAATCGACGGCGCAACACGAAATCAGATATTCTGGAAGATAATCCTTCCGATGTCAAAGCCTATCGTTGTTTACACTATATTGACCTCATTCACCGGCCCGTGGGCAGACTTCATATTCGCAAAGCTGCTCCTCGTTGACCAGGTAGATCAATATACTATCGCAATCGGTCTGTGGAGAATGGTTGATAAGGAATTTATCAACAGCTATTTCCACCAGTTCTGCGCCGGCTCGGTAATTGTAGCCGTGCCGATAACCGCGCTCTTCCTCAAGATGCAGAAATATTATGTTGAGGGCGTTACAGGCGGAGCCGTTAAGGGCTGATAAAAGGATAAAAAATACATTGAAAATATTTTCGGCAGATGCGGCGGGAAATCCTGCCGCATTTGCGCGTTAAAGGCAACGCCGCGCCGAAAATAAATTCCTCCGGCAACTAATTTTAAAATTAAAAATTATAAATACAAGGGAGAATGTGTATGTTAAAAAAAGCTTTGTGCCTTGCGCTCTCGGCGTGCGCCCTGTCAAGCGCCGTGCTTGCGGGCTGCTCGTCGCCGCAGACTGCGACGCCGACCCAATCTCAGGACAAGTACAGAAATTTTTATGAAGTATTTGTCTATTCGTTTTATGACAGCGACGGCGACGGCATAGGCGACCTGAAGGGACTCATAAAAAAGCTTGACTATATAAACGACGGCGATCCCACGGGCGGCGAGGATCTCGGGGCCGACGGAATTTGGCTGATGCCTATAATGGCGTCGGGTTCGTATCATCATTATGACGTTGACGATTATAAAAAGGTCGATGAGGAATACGGCACGAACGACGACTTTAAAAAGCTCTGCGAGGAATGTCACAAGAGAGGGGTCAAGGTTATAATCGACCTCGTTTTGAATCACACCTCCACCGATAACGAGTGGTATAAAAAGGCGGTAGAGGAGATAGACGCCGGCAACAGGGACGGTTACGCAAAATATTACGATACGGCTCAGCCGGGCAAAACGACGCAAAACGCCGCCTATTCACAGATGGGCACAAAGGGCGGAGTGCTTGTCGAGTCAAACTTCTCGAGCGAAATGCCCGAGCTCAACCTCAGCAACGAGGACGTAAGGGCGGAGATCAAGGATATAATGAAGTTCTGGATAGACCTCGGCTGCGACGGCTTCAGGCTTGATGCTGTAAAATATTACGACTCTGCCTCGACTGACGGAAACGAATTTTTAAAGTGGCTCATGGACACGGCGCGCGGCATAAAAGAGGACGTTTACATTGTCGGCGAGGAATGGAGCGGCAGCAGCGAAATCTCTATGCGTTACAAGTCGAGCGTAGACAGTCTGTTCAACTTCCCGTTTTCGGATAAGGGCAGCGGAAAATTTCTTACCGCAGTAAACAGCCACAATGTCGAGTCGCTTCTTAAAAGCGTACAGAACTGGAACAGCATAATGAAGGACAGCAATAAGGACGCTGTGGACGCGATGTTCTTATCAAATCATGATATGCCGCGCAGCGCGCTCGCGTTTTCGGGCGAGCTGTTTAAGGAAAAATGCGGAGCTATGCTTTATCTGACAATGCCGGGCAATCCGTTTATTTATTACGGCGAGGAGGTCGGCATAAAGGGCGGCCCTTCAAACGACGGAACATACCGCTCGAGTATGCCGTGGAGCTACGACGATGAGAGCGGCAGATGCAGCGAGGCTCCGGGCGTAGCGGATAACAGCTTGGAGGATTACAGTCCTGAGCAGAGCGTTGAGGAGCAGATCAAGGACAAGAACTCGCTTTTCAATTTCTATAAGAAAATAATAGACATCAAGCTTTCTTATCCGGCAATCGCGAGGGGAACTATAACCGACCTCATTAAGACGGATGTAGCGACTATATCCGGCATGGTCGTTGAGTATGAGGGCGAAAAGCTCATTCTCTTTTACAATATGAGCCAGGATGAAAAAACCGCAGAGATACCAAAGGACAGCCTCAATTATTCCTCTATTGTAGCGCAGGCCTGCGCGCAGGACGTCGATAAGGACGGCAACACTCCGCAATGCAGCTTAGACGGAACTACAATTACTATGCCCTCGGGCAGCTTTGCAATACTCAAATGATTTGTACATTCCGGAGGCGCTTCCAAGGTGGAGCGCCTCTGCTTATTTTTTAAAGCGTTTTTAATTTTGCATTGCCTACTTCGACTTAATTTTTAATTTATTTGAAAGCCTTAAAGAGCCCAAAAACGGGAATTAACGGGAGAAAATCCGAAAAATTTTCCCGTTTTTAAAACTTTGGTATAATGCATAGATAAATCGTTTACGGAAAAAAATCTCTGCACATTTTTTATAAAATCTTCGAGGAGGCAAAGAATAATTGCATAAAAGAATAATTTTAATTTATGCGGAATTGTAAAAAATGCAGAGTGAAATTTTATATTTTACGCAATTTAAAGGCGATATCTACAAAATTAACATCAAGTTTTTGTTGACAATCCCAAAATAAGCGGCTATAATATAGACACAGGTTGAGAAAAGACCTGATCAAATAAATTCCGAAATGTGATTACAAGTCCAGAGTAGGCACGAACTTTTTATTTAAGAAGGAGGAATATTTTATGACACCGATTCTTGAACTGCACGACATCGATGTAACTGAATTCCTCGCCGTGCTTGACACTTGCGAGGGCAATGTATTTTTAGTTACAAGAGAGGGTGACCACCTTAATCTTAAGAGCAAGCTTTGCCAGCTTGTTGGTCTTACACAGCTTATAGAGGGTGGAAAAATCGCTGAGGCTTACATCGTATGCGAAAACAAGGATGATGAGTCAAAGCTGTTCAGATTCAATCTTCTCGGCGACACAGGCGATGCCGAGCTTGAGAAGAACGAGTAATTTTGAGTTTTTCTATTTTTGTTTTACCATTATTAAAAAAATCCTAGACCACAAGGAGTCCGCTTCGGCGGGCTCTTTGTGGTTTTGTCTGCAATTATCTGCAATTAGATAATTAAAAAACTTTTATTAAAAAACAGCAGCCGCACCGCAAATAAACGGTGGACTGCTGTGTGATAATTTTATTACATAATAAAAGCTTTTTGTTATAGAGGATTAGAAGCAGGGCGTTTATTATTTATTTTATTACCCTTACTCTTAAAACTCCGTCGAGCTTTGCTATCTCGTCGCCGAGAGCCTCAGCCGCGCCGCTCGCGTCAACGACTGTGTAGGCGTAGTCCTTTCTCGACTTGTTCTCCATATTCTCCACGTTCGCGCCGTTGTCGCTGAGAACCTGAAGGCTGCGCTGTAAAACGGATGGAACGTTTTTGTGAAGGATGCAGAAGCGTATGCCTGCCGTTCTCGGCATATTGACGTTCGGGAAGTTTACGCTGTTTGTGATATTGCCGTTTACAAGGTAATCCTTGACCTCGTCCGCAGCCATAGCCGCGCAGTTTTCTTCGCTCTCGGGGGTTGAAGCGCCGAGGTGAGGCATTGCGATAACTCCGGGCGTGCAGAGTAAATCGTCTGTCGCAAAGTCGGTTACATAGGCGGCTATTTTGCCGCTCTCAATGGCGGCGAGCACGTCTGCGGAATTAACGAGATCGGCCCTTGAATAGTTAAGTATCCTTACGCCGTCCTTCATCTTGGCGATGTTTTCAGCGCAGATAACGTGCTTTGTGTCAGGCGTGAGAGGAACGTGAACTGTTATGTAATCGCTCTGAGCGAATATATCGTCGAGGCTTACGCAGTGCTTCATGGCAGGCGAGAGCCTGAGAGCGCCGTCAACCGAGAGGAAGGGGTCGTAGCCGCAGACGCTCATTCCGAGAGCTGCCGCCGCGTTCGCAACAAGGGCTCCGATAGCACCGAGTCCGATAACGCCGAGGGTCTTGCCCTTTATCTCGGGACCCGCATATGCGCTCTTGCCCTTTTCGACCATCTTGCCGACCTGGTCGCCGTTGCCCTTTAGGGTTTTTGCCCATTCAACGCCGTCAACTATCTTTCTCGAGCTGAGAAGAAGTCCGGCGATAACAAGCTCCTTAACGGCGTTGGCGTTGGCTCCGGGTGTGTTAAATACGACGATACCCTTTTCGCTGCATGAGTCGATAGGAATGTTGTTTACTCCCGCGCCGGCTCTCGCTATTGCGAGCAGGCTTGCGGGAAGCTCCATTTCATGCATAGACGCGCTCCTTACGAGCACGGCGTCCGGCTCTTGAACGTCGTCGGAGCAGCTGAAATCGGCTCCGAGGCGGCACAGTCCGGCCTGAGAAATTTTGTTGAGTGTTTTAATATTATACATTTGTCAGATCGCTCCTTGTATGTAAAATGATCAGCCGTTTTCCTTTTCAAACTCCGCCATAAACTTTACGAGAGCCTCAACGCCCTCATAAGGCATAGCGTTGTAGATGGACGCGCGCATACCGCCTACTGTGCGGTGACCCTTGAGGTTTGCAAAGCCCTTTGCGGTGGATTCCTTGACAAAGAGCGCGTCGAGGTCGGCGTTTCCTGTGACAAACGGAACGTTCATAAGAGAGCGGTCCTCGGGCACTACCGTGCCCTTAAAGAGCTTTGAGCTGTCAAGGAAGTCATAGAGCAGCTTCGCCTTTTTCTCGTTTCTCTCCTTCATCGCCTCAAGACCGCCTATCTCGTTCTTTACCCACTCCAAAACGAGCTTTGCTATATATATGGTGTAGCAGGGCGGTGTGTTGAACATTGAGCCGTTGTCGGCGTGCGTCTGATAATTGAACATTGTCGGGGTTATATCCATGGCGTTTCCGATGAGGTCGTCGCGTATTATAACGACTGTAACGCCTGCCGGAGCCATGTTTTTCTGAGCGCCGGCGTAGAGAACGCCGAACTTTGAAACGTCGATAGGCTGTGAGAGTATGTATGACGAGATATCCGCAACGAGCGGAACGTCGCCGACATCCGGAAGCTCATGATAAGCCGTTCCGTAAATTGTGTTGTTCATGCAGATGTGGAAGTAGTCCGCGTCCTTTGTAAAGGTAGACGAATCAAGCTTGGGGATATATGAAAAGGTTTTGTCCTCTGAGGACGCCACAACATTGGCGTTTCCGTAGCGCGCAGCCTCCTTGTATGCCTTTTTGGCCCACTGACCCGTTATAACATAGTCGGCCTTGCCGGACTTTGTCATGAGATTGAGCGGAACCATGGCAAACTGCGATGAAGCGCCGCCCTGAAGGAAAAGAACCTTGTAGTTGTCGGGAATATTCATTACTTCTCTCAAAAGAGATTCCGCGCCCTCGATTATCCCGCCGTAGACCTTTGAACGGTGCGACATCTCCATAACCGACTGGCCGCTGCCCTCGTAATCAAGCATCTCCGCCGCCGCTTTTTCAAGCACCGGAACCGGTAGCATAGACGGGCCTGCCGAAAAGTTGTAAACTCTGCTCATAAAATAACATATCCTTTCTGTACCGTATAAAAGCAGACAAAGTCTGCAAAATTGCTAACACTCTAATTATAAGCTTTGTGCGACATTAAGTCAATAAAAAAATACTGCGGTTCCGCAGCAGGCGGGTAAAGCCGAGGTCGGCGAACGCTTAGTCGAATGATAGGCTTATCGACAAGCGAAAAGGGGGCGCAAGCCCCCTAAATATCATCACTTTATTGCCTTGCTTGCAATCTCGTCGAGAGCCATATTGAGAAAATCGTCAACACTCATCGAGCCTATGTCGCCGTCCTTGCGCGAACGCACGGAGATAGTGCCGTTTTCGATGTCCTTATCTCCCATGAGTATCATATACGGAACCTTTTCGAGCTGAGCCTCTCTTATCTTATAGCCTATCTTTTCGCTTCTGTCGTCAAGCTCGCAGCGTATTCCCCTGCTTTCAAGCTCGGCCTTGACTTTGGATATTTCCTCGACGTGCCTGTCGGCTATCGGCAAAAGCTTTACCTGAACCGGGGCAAGCCAAAGCGGGAAGGCTCCGGCATACTTTTCGATAAGCAGGGCGAGAGTCCTCTCGTAACAGCCTATTGATGTTCTGTGTATGATGTAAGGATTCTTCTTTACGCCGTCGCGGTCAACATATTCCATGCCGAATTTCTCGGCGAGCATTTGGTCTATCTGTATGGTGATGAGGGTGTCCTCCTTGCCGTAGACGTTCTTTATCTGAATATCGAGCTTAGGACCGTAGAAGGCGGCCTCGCCTATGCCTACCGAGTACGGTATTTCAAGATGCTTGAGTATCTTTTCCATCTTGTCCTGAGCCTCGTTCCACTGCTCCGGCGTGCCGATGTATTTATCCCTGTCGTTCGGATCCCATTGAGAGAAACGGTAGGATACGTCCTCATAGAGTCCGAGCGTCTTCAGCATAAAGGTTGTAAGCTCCACGCAGCTTTTAAACTCGTCCTCAAGCTGCTCGGGAGTACACATAAGGTGCCCCTCCGAAATAGTGAACTGACGCAGGCGGATAAGCCCGTGCATTTCGCCGCTCGCCTCGTTTCTGAAAAGCGTCGAGGTTTCGTTGTATCTGAGAGGCAGATCACGGTACGAGCGTCCCCTGTTGAGGTAAGCCTGATACTGGAAGGGACAGGTCATCGGGCGCAGAGCGAAAACCTCCTTGTCCTTTTCTTCGTCGCCGAGCACGAACATACCGTCCTTGTAGTGATCCCAGTGACCCGAAATTTTGTAAAGGTCGCTCTTTGCCATAAACGGGGTTTTTGTGAGCTGCCAGCCTCTCTTTTGCTCCTCGTCCTCGACAAAGCGCTGCAAAAGCTGGATTATTCTCGCTCCCTTAGGCAGAAGTATCGCGAGCCCCTGTCCTATGACCTCAGAGGTCGTAAACAGCTCAAGCTCCCTTCCGAGCTTATTGTGATCCCTCGCTATCGCCTGGGCGCGCATCTCAAGGTATTCATCTAACATACTCGCCTTAGGGAAGGCTATGCCGTAAACCCTACATAGCTGAGCCTTGCTTGCGTCTCCCCTCCAATACGCTCCGGTGCAGTTCGTGAGCTTAAACGCCTTTACGGGAGATACGTTCATAAGATGCGGGCCGGCGCAGAGATCCACAAATTCTCCCTGCTTATAAAAGCTTATCTTTTCGCCCTTTCCGGCGTGTTCGCGTACAAGCTCGACCTTGTACGGCTCGTTTTTCTCCTCGAGAAGCTTTATTGCGTCCTGCGGCTCTTCGCTGAACTGCTCAAGCTCGATGCCGCTCTTGACTATATTTTTCATCTCCTGCTCTATTTTTTGCAGGTCGTCGTTGGAAAACGGCTTTTCAACGTCGAAGTCATAATAAAATCCGTTGTCGATAGCCGGACCTATCGCGCACTTTGCGCTTGGGTACAGCCGCTTTACGGCCTGCGCGAGAATATGCGAAGCCGTGTGCCAAAACGCCTTTTTTCCGTCAGGATGGTCGAAAGTAAGCACCTCAAGCTCGCAGTCGCTCTCTATCGGTGTGCGCAGGTCTTTGAGCTCGCCGTTTATCCTGCACACGCACGCAGACTTGAAGAAGCCGCCGCCCATAGATTTTACAATTTCGGCGACCGAGCTTCCGCTTTCGACCTCTCTCACGCTTCCGTTTGACATTTTTACATTTACCATTTTTCACGCCTCTTTCTTATTTATTAAATGATTTATCATTATTCATAACCGAGTCCATAATTGTGCGGGTGAATTTATAAAGCGGCGGCTATATGCTTTTTATAAGCGCATACGCTTAAAAAAACGAGTTTTCAGCGGGAGCTTGAAATTGAGCCGCCTGAGCATATAAAAAAGCTCCGTCCCCAAAATGGGACGAAGCTTCAAATAAAAGTCCGTGGTTCCACCCAAATTCAGCAGGATAAGGCTTTGAGCCGATTTTATCCTGCCCTTGACAGCCTTTAACGGGGCCGACCGTTCCGCCTTATTTCGGCGGAAAGCTCGAGGGCGGTATGAGTGCTTTATGCACGGCGCGCCTTTCAGCCGGCGGACGCGTTCTCTGGGCGGGCATTATCAAAGGACTCAGTCCCTGTCGCAGCTTTTCTTTTATTATATTTCCATAGAGTTATGCTATCACTATTTTTTTTACTTGTCAAGAATAATTTTTTCTATCAATCGCCGGTTATCTCGTTTATGAGCTTGTCGATATTTTTAAGGTCAACGTCAATATCGGATATATCCGAGGCGGAGCCGACTGTTGTTTCATCTTCGGCAGCCTTTTCAACCTCAGAGCCGTCCGTTATATAATCCACATACGTCATATTTTCTTCGCCGTCTACATCGTCATCATCAATGTATTCCTCGCCGAAATTCACAGAGTCCAAATCAAGCTCTGGGGCATTTGAACTTATCTCGGACGAATACTTTTCAATCAATTCCCTTGTGTCGTCTTCGCCCACCGCCGATTTTAAGGTTCTTTCGGCTTCAAGCATTATGGGGTCGCTCGTCTTTTCTTCAAGAGCGAGTCCGGCGTAATATTCCCCGTCGTCCTCATCTTCGTCCTCGTCAACGGCTTTCTTCGGCGATATGCCCAAGGCCTCGTATTCCTCGCGCGAGCGTACCCCCATTCCCTTTGTGAGCTCTATCAGCAGGAAAAGGGCAAACAACGCAATTGCGCAAAACTCATACATTCTGAGGTTGGACATAAAATCTAAAGTGCCGCTTTTGATTTGATATGCCGTGTGAGAGGCGGTATAAGCCACTGAAACGAGAATGGTCGTCATGCCGTAAACAAAGCATCCCTTTACAGCGTTTCTGCCCATGACGCTGCCCATCACCCCGGCATACACCATGCCGCAGCAGAAAAAGAACATAGTTGTGGCCGCCATGTATACTATATCTGTCATATCCCGTGATTCAGAGGCTATAGTAGTGTCGTTTATAAAGGTTATGATAGTGCGCGCAAATCCCCACAGAGCCGGCAGAACAGCCATAAGCCACGAAAGCTTTTTGTCCTTGTTAGCGCCGACTGTAGAATGCAGCGCCATCATTATTATACCTATTCCGCCCAAAACGGTAAACAAAGCGTCTATTAGGTTGATAATGTTTACCCCGGTGGAAAACATTGTCACCGCGTCCATAAACATAAGCGCTGCGGCGATCACAGCGCAAACGCCCGCCGGTATGTTCCTTTTTACGTTATAATATGTAGAGGTTTTTTTGTCGAGCTTTGCGATGATAAACAAAAGCAAAAAGGTCACTATCACGACAGCCCCAAAGCCGATTGCGAGCTTGCCGCCCGTAACGAGCCCTACGTCAACGCCCTTTGGGTCGAAGAGCGCCTGATACATTTTAAGCATTACTCCGCACACAAGCAGAGGTATAAACGGTATCCACATCAACTTGGTTTTCAACAACAGCACTTCCTTCTTATTTTACAGCCGAAGTAATAAATATATCTTCGGATAATATAATCTAATATAGTCCTATTTTAAGAGCCTGCGATATTTTATCGCAGCATCTTATATATTTTAATTCAAAATCAATCCATTGTCAACCTGCTGATGTAGAGGCGTTTGTTTATTTTCCTTCGCTTCGCCGCAAACGGCAGCCAAAGCTTGAAGTCCGCCGCTTTGTCGCCCCCTGCGCTTTTGGTTGAAGGATTTTTTATTTGCGCTTCGGCATGGACGGCTTTCCTGCTGACAATCGGATTCGACCGGCGAAAAAATCATAGTGTGACGGTAAGTGATAATTTATGAAAAAAATATTGATAGGTATAGCGGCGCTGTTCCTGATCATGGCCGCTATACCGGCGATAATATGGCTCCCAAGAGCGAATTTTGAATCGGATTCGGATAATGGCGGAGGCAAGCCAAGCTCGGAGTCCGCCTCAAGCGGCAAAAAAGCCTCCGCAAGCGGAGGTGATATGTCAAAAAACGGATTTTTGCTTTTATGTGCCGACGAAAGTCAAAAAACGCTCTCGGAAAAGGAGGCTCTCAGCGGAGCATTGGCCGCCATAATTCCGCGCGACTGCGCAGACGAGGCGGGATACGCCATAGCCGCCGCTCTGTATTCAAGGCTGAGCACCCTGCGCGAGAGCAGAAGGTCGGGAAAAATCAAATTTGAGCTTTGCGAAAAGGGGAGAGAAGCTCCGACGTTTCTTTCAAAGGACAAGGCGTGCGAGAATTTTGGAAATGAATTTTACGCCGCCTGCGAGGAATACGCAGATTACGGGTTGAATACTCGCCTTGAATATGAGGGGAAGCCTATCGACGCGCGGATATTCAAATCCTGCGGAGGCGTTACAGAGAACGCACTTGATATTTTGGGAGAGGCCATTCCCTGTCACAAGAGCGTGCCGAGCCCTTGGGACATGACCTGCGATATAAAATCGACCGCTTCATACACGGTCGACGAGGCCAAAAAAATCATTTCCGAAAAATTCGGCATTAAAAATATACCGAGCGATCCGGAGAAATACATAAAAATAAAAAGCAGATCGTCCGGCGGCACGGTGCTTACAGCCGAGATATGCGGTGAAAATAAAACCGGCATAGAAATAATGAACGCCTTTTCGCTAAGCAGTCCAAGCTTTGAAACGGCCGTTAGCAACAAAAATATAATATTCAGCGTTTCCGGCAGCGGGGTACCTGTCGGCATGAGTATATTCGGGGCCGACGGTATGGCTCGTCAGGGCTCCGATAGGGGGGAGATATTATCGCATTATTACCCCGACTGTGAAATATTATCAAACGACGCGTCTTAAATATGCCTTATGAAACGAACCTTTCAACCGCATAGGCGACTCCGTCCTCGTCGTTTGTGAGCGTTACAAAATCCGCCGCCGCTTTTATTTCGTCGTTGGCATTGCCCATGGCAACGCCAAGTCCGGCGTATTCTAACATCGTAATGTCGTTGTAGCCGTCGCCGCAGGCTATACATTCCTCTCGCGAGCGGCTCAGACTGTTTAAAAGTATCTCTATCGAGTGCGCCTTGTCCACGCCGAGCGGAACGAGCTCCAAAAAGAAGCTCTCGGAACGGTAAACGCCTATCCTGTCGCCGTACCTTTTGCCGAGTATCACCTCAAGCTCGGCAATATCCTCGGGTTCGCCCGAGAGCAGGCACTTGTTTATATCAAAGTCAACGTATTCGGCGAAGTCGTCCACCATCCTCATATCCATTCCGACTATCTCGGATTCGACGCGGGAATATTTATTCATATTGCCGCTCGATATTATAATATCGTCGCGATATGTGTTTATCGTTACCCGTTTGTCCTTTATGACGCTGCATATTTCCTTAAGCAGCTCGTTTGGGAATATTCTGTTGTAAACGGTTTCACCGCTTTTCACCTCGGTTATCCTGCCGCCGTTAAAGGAGAGTATATATCCTCCTCTCTCGTCAAAGCCGAGCTTTCGCGCGTAAGGCATAACCCCCTGAGGCGGTCTGCCGCTCGCTATTACAACCGTTTTTCCCTCGTTCTGTATTTTTGTGAGCGCGTCGTGCGTTCTTTTTGTTATTTTCTTTTTAGAGTTTACAAGCGTACCGTCAATATCAAGTACGACAACATTATAGCTCATTTTACACATCCGTCCGTATATATAGTATAGCCGCGCTGTATTGCGGCGTTAATTTTTTCTTGTCTTTAACGCTCTGCCTCGATAAAGGCCGCAAGACCATACTAAATAATATATTTCCCGTCGAGAGCTTGTCAATACCGGAAGAAAAGCGGAGCTTAAAATTTGGAGCTGTTTATTATATTGTTTTAAAATGAATTTTATTTTTTATTGAGTATGACGACGTTCGCAGAGCAAGGGGAGCTTTTACGGGCTGTAAAGCATAAGTATAGCCGGTCGGTTTAAATATTTAAATATAGTATGTAAGCTCACGGTCGGCGCTTGAAACCGTAAAGTCGACCTCTGCGAAGCGTCTCCTCAGCATTTCGGCGAGCGGGGCGCATACTATAAATTCCGAGCGGTAATGTCCTATATCAAATACGGACAACCCCGCTTTGTCGGCGTCTATCAGCTCGTGGTGCTTTATCTCTCCGGTTATGAGAGCGTCGGCTCTGCCGCTTGCCGCATACACCATATCGCCTCCCGCGCCGGTGCATATCGCGACGGTCTTAACGCTTTTCATAGAGTCCGTATAGCGCAGTCCGCCGCAGCCGAGGCGCGCCTTTATGTAGCGCGCAAATTCAAGAGCCGTCATTTCCTCCTCGAGCTCGCCCACCATAAGACACTCGCCGTCGACAAAGGCGGTTCCACGGAGTCCGAGCAACTTAGCAAGCTGCGCGTTGGTTCCCACCGGAGAGAGGTCAAGGTTTGTGTGGGCGCATATCGCGCTTATCGACCTCTGCGCCAGCATATAAGGAACGCTGTCGCGCGGCACGCTTTTTATGGGTCTGAAAATTATCGGGTGGTGGCTTATTATAAGCTCGCAGTCGAGCGACTCCGCCTCAAGCACCGCCGCTCGAGTTATATCAAGGCACACGAGCGCTCTTTTGACGACCCCGTTAATATCGCCGCATAAAAGTCCCGCATTGTCAAAATCCATTGCCGTATCAAACGGAGCTATACTGTCTATAAATGAATATATCTCGCTTATTCTTGTCATTTTTTACCCCCCTGCAAAAACTCGTTTATCTCTAAGATTATATCGGACACGGCCGCAGAGCCTTTGATATCTCCGCCTGCCGCAAGTCCGTCGCGCTTTTTTTTAAGCGAAGCGGCAACGCCTTTTATGTAAGCTATGTCGAGCTCATCTTCGTTTCCGAACCCGCCGATATATGACTGTGCGTCTGTGATTTCCTTTGGCTCCGCGCAGTAACGGACGAGCATCACGGCATATATTCTTCCGTCGCTTTGAGCCGCCCGATCTTTGATTATCTCAAAACCGTTTCTGTAAAGATATTTTCTAAGAACCTCTGCCCGGGTCATAGGCTGCAATATAAGCTGCTTTTCACTGTTTTTGAGCCAGTCGGCCCTTGATATTATAGAGCAGATGAGCTCGCCGCCCATTCCGGCTATCGCTATATCGTCACACTCGCAGGCCGATATTTTCGCAAGCCCGTCGGACAGGCGCACCTTAACTATATCCGACACGCCAAAGCGATTTATCGTTTCCGCTCCGCTTTCGAGCGGCCTTTTGTTTATATCAGCCGCTATCGCGCTTTTAATTTTCCCGTTGAGCGCAAGATACACCGGCAGGTATGCGTGATCTGTGCCAATGTCCGCAAGCCTTGCCCCGTTCCTGACAAATTCCGCGCAGCTCGAAAGCCGGCCGTCAAGCTTTATTGCTATGTTCAAAATATCACTCCCTGTCTTAAGGAGGCATAAGCGCCTCTAAATCCGGCCGCTTGCAAATAAAATAAATTAGCAGCCTCGTCGGCACAAGTCGGCGGGGCTGCCATAAAAGCGCTGTTTTCAGCGAGCGGCAAGGTGTTTGTTTATTTTTTCAACCATCTCGTCCGCGTTGATTCCATGAAGTGCACAAGCCTCCTCAAGGCTTTCGCCCCTCGAGGCCGGACAGCCAAGGCAGTGCATTCCCATTTCAAGGAAAAATGGAGCCGTTGTTTCGTCAAGGTCAAGAATGTCGCCTATTATTGTGTTTTTGTCTATCTGTGCCATTTTTAAATTCCTCCGTTTCATTGTTTTGATAATACACCTTTTATACGGTATTATACCCCTATAACAAAATAAAATCAATAAAGCTTTTGAGAATTTTAAGAAGCATCGGGGCGTAGTCAAAAGTCCTATTTCCCTAAAGCCTTGTAAAATTCCCCGAAAAGCACAAAATCCTCCGAAAAAGCTCGGAGGAGAATTTGCGCATTAATAACCTTTAAAGCAATTAATTTTCTTCCTGTTCCTTAATCTTTGCAAAGCACTCGCTGCAATAAACAGGACGGTCCTCACGCGGTCTGAACGGAACCTTTGCCTCTTGTCCGCATGACGCGCAAGTTGTGGTGAACATCTCACGCTCTGCTTTTCCGGCATTCTTGCGAGCATCTCTGCAAGCCTTGCATCTTTGTGGCTCGTTTACAAATCCCTTCTCAGCATAAAATTCCTGTTCACCGGCTGTGAACACAAATTCGTTGCCGCACTCTTTGCAAGTAAGAGTCTTGTCTTCGTACATTTTGTTTTACCTCTCTTTGGTTATTTGTTTTTTATCCCTGAGCGAATCGGCGCCGTTGCCAATTTATCTGCAACGCTCCGCGCAAGCTGGCGGGATAATGATGATATATCAGTCAAATGCACTCTGGCTCCTCAGTTTTTTTCTGATTCGCGCGAGCGCATTATCAACTGCTTTGGTAGTTGTATTTAGAGATTGTGCCGTTTGTATATAGGAGCTGCCGCTTAGATATTGTGACAGAACCCTTCGCTCAAATGCGGAAAGAGAGTTCTTTATTTTTTCGCGCAGGGCGTTAAACCCCTCTTCGTCGATGAAGCGCTGTTCGGGGCTTATCGCGTCGACCGCGATCTGTTCCTCGTCGTCTATCGGTATCATACAGTCATATGGTATTTTTTTCTTCCGCTTTTCGCCATTGTAAACAGATGAAAGCTTATTGAAAATACAGCGGTTCGCATAGGTCTTAAACGCCGTGTTTCTTTCAAAACGATAGCTGTTTACCGCATGAAGAAAGGCGATGTAAGCCTCTTGAACGAGGTCGTCCTTATCAAGCGACGGAACGCTGTGCTCAAAATCGGAAGCCTTGCCGTATATCATTGGGGCGTATCTTTCAGAAAGCTGTTCAAACGCCATTTCATCTCCGCCGCGAATGTTTTCAATCAGCTGTTCGTCGCTTTGTACCGCGTCGGACCCGCCGCTTGTATCATTGCGCATACCATATACCTCATCCGGTTAATCGACCTTATTTTTTCTTAAAATCAAACCTGCGACTTAATTAATCAAATTAATCATACTTTAAAATGCGAAAAAAGTCAATATTTTTAAAAATATATGGTACACTCCACCAAGAAATGTTGAAAAATTATATGCATTTTTTTAAAAAATTGCGTTGTCGCGCTCTCTCGTTCCATATTTGTACAAAAATCAGGTAGCTTCGGGCGGCGACCGCGCCCACGCCGCGCAGCGGCGCGGGCGCAAAAAACGCGGCGGCAGCCATGGAAAGGAATATATACTCATGAGCACCGCGTTTTTCCGCGCGGCCTGCGGCCGCGCCGGTCGCCGCCCGAACCAATGTCGCCCAATGAATGTATCATAGACATTCGGCGCGACATTATACAGACTAAAAAGCCCGCCTTCGGGCGCAGCGCCCTTATCTAAAGGTGCTTACAAGTTAATTTTTACATATTAGTTATAAAAACTTTGTCTAATTTGCGTAGGTAAAAATAATTAATAATATGATAGAATTAAATTGTAATTTTATTTGCATCAATATAACTCGCTTAAACGCCGCCCGACGTTTCAAGGGCAAGGATTTATATATAAGTGCGATCGGATTAATAAAAAGAGTTAAAACGAAAGGGTTGAAAGCTATGGTCGTAGAATGTAAAAGTCTCGGACTTTTCGGTCTTGACGCTTATGTTATAGAGGTAGAGGCGGATGTATCGACCGGAATGCCGTCCTTTGATATAGTCGGCTTGCCGGACGCGGCTGTGAAGGAATCGCGCGACAGGGTGCGCTCTTCCATGAAAAACGCCGGCTTTGATTTTCCCTTAGGAAAAATAACGGTGAACCTTGCGCCTGCCGATACAAAAAAGGAAGGGCCGTTTTATGATCTGCCCATTCTAATCTCCATAATGCAGGCGACGGGTCAGATCCTGCCGGTAAATCCCAAATATGCCTTTATCGGCGAGATGTCCCTCAGCGGAACGGTGAGGGCGGTACGCGGAATACTGCCTATGGTGATAAAGGCTCGGCAATGCGGCTTCGAGCGAATATACGTCCCTGCCGAAAACGCGGCGGAGGGCGCGGTTGTATCCGGAATTGAGGTAAGAGGGGTTAAGGACATACATATGCTTTATATGGACCTTGTTGGTAAAAAAGAAATCGCCGCCGCAAGGCCGATCGAGATGCAATCGCAGCTTCCGCCCGATTATCCCGACTTTTCACAGGTCAAGGGTCAGCATGAGGCCAAGCGCGCAATGGAGGTCGCCGCGGCGGGCGGGCACAACATACTTCTCATAGGGCCGCCGGGTTCGGGAAAGAGTATGCTCGCAAAGCGCCTGCCTTCAATTTTGCCCGATATGACATTTGATGAGATGATAGAAACGACAAAGATACATTCGATAGCGGGAACTCTCTCGCCGGGAGCGCCGCTGATAAGCGCAAGACCGTTTCGCTCGCCGCATCACACGGTTTCAGCCGCCGGACTTTCGGGCGGAGGCGCCGTGCCTCGCCCGGGTGAAATATCCCTCGCGCACAACGGGGTATTATTCCTCGACGAGCTGCCCGAATTTGCCAGAAGCTCGCTGGAGGTGCTGCGCCAGCCGATAGAGGACGGCGTCGTTACCATATCGAGGGTGAGCGGCTCTCTGTCATACCCGTGCTCGGTTATGCTCGTCGCAGCTATGAACCCCTGCCCGTGCGGATATTTCGGCCACCCGACCCGCGTATGCACCTGCACAAAGGGAGCGGTGCAAAGATACCTGTCAAGGGTATCGGGACCCTTGCTCGACAGGCTCGACCTTCACGTTGAAGTTCCTGCGGTGAATTACGATGAGCTCAGCTCTCGCACCGACGAAGAGAGCTCCGAGCAGATAAAGAAAAGAGTAAACGCCGCGCGAGCTATCCAGCAAAAAAGATATGAGGGCACAAAAATAAGATGCAACGCAAGGCTAACGCCGTCGGCTCTTAAGGAATACTGCGTACTCGACTCGGCGGCGTCAAAAATGCTGAAGACGGCGTTTGAAAAAATGGGATTTTCCGCCAGAGCATACGACAGAGTGCTTAAGGTAGCGCGAACGGCAGCCGACCTCGACTCGAGCGAGATAATATTATCAAAGCACATAGCGGAATCAATACAATACAGAAACCTCGACAGAAAATATTGGCAGAACGTATAAGGGAGGATAAAATATGAAAACAGCAAAAAAAGCCTTAATATCTGCAATGGCGGCGGTCATACTGTCGTGCTGCCTGTCCTCCTGCTCAAGCGAGCAGATATCCGAGGACGAGCGGCTTTATCGCAGCCTTTTCGACCTCAACAATAAAATAGAGGTGAAAATAGACATCTCAGACGGCGAGCTTGCAAAAATGCAGCAGGACTATGAGAAATATTCAAGCATGAACTCAAAGTCGCCGATATACAGAATGGCAGACAAGGTGACCATAAAAATTGGCGATGAGGAGCACGAGATAGATGAGGTTGGCGTGAGAATGAAGGGAAATCTCTCGCTCACGGATTTTTACGACGCAAAGAAAAACGAGATGTATAACCTCATACACCTAAAGCTGAGCTTTGACGAAACCTTTGACGACGAGGAGTACTACGGCGCGGACGCTAAAAAGTGGGACAGCAGCGATGAACGCGACGCAAGGAAAAAGCGAACGTTTGCGACATTGAACGGAATAGATTTAAAATGGAACAAAAATTATGACAATACTTATTTAAGGGAATACTACGTTCATCAGATGTTCCGTGAAAATGGCGTGATATCGCCGAATATGAATCTCGCCGCGACTACGATCGGCAAAAATTACTGCGGAGTATTTTCAATATACGAGCAGGTCGACGGCAATTTTATAGAGCGCAATTTTCCGGAGGAGGATTGGGGCGGCGACCTTTACAAGGCGGCGTGGACCATGAAACCCGCAAACTACAAAACGACCGTGACCTATGGCATTGAGGACGAGGACAAGGGAGAAAAGTACAACTTTGATTTAAAGACGAACAAAAAATCAAGCGAGCATGAAAGCCTTGAAAATCTTTTGAAGGTAATAAACGACCCCGATGTTACAAAGGATAAGTTTGATGAGGTTGTTGATGCGGACAGCTTTATAAACTTCGCCGCTCTCACCTACTTTGCGGGCGATCCCGACGATATGCGCAACAACTACAATAACCACTATGTGTATTTCAGAAAGAGCGACGGCAAGGCCGTGTTCATTCCCTATGACGACGACCGCGTTCTCGGCATATGCGTCGGCTGGAACCCGACGGGCAACGCTATGACTACTATCTCGCCGTTTTCGCCGATGTCCGTCGGAAACAGGTCCGAGCAGGTAAATCCGCTTTACAGGCTCACCATACTTGACGACGACTGCTACTACCTCGACAAATACACCGAAAAAATAAAAGAGCTTTCAAAGAGCGACTGGCTGAGTGAGGAAAAGTTCAAGACGTATTTTGATAAGGCGGAGCAAAATTATTCCGACGTCACAAAGCCGGACGCCGTGTTTGAAAATGCCGAAAACGATAGGTTTGTGTTTAGCATGGACGACGGCGAATTTATCGGCGGCGACAATAGCAATATGAGCGTTGGAGATTACTTCTCTAAAATTCTCGAAACAGTGAACGAGGATTTAAGCGAAGCCGTTTCCTCGCCGCAGATTTGAGCTTAGACAAGGCACAGCTTTAACTGTACGGACGGTCTGATTGTATAGATTTCTTCTCTCTGCTGCGTCAAAATCTGACAAATGTCATTAAAAACATTTTGACGATCGCAAAATTTATTGACAACACGCTCCAATTGTATTATCATTCTTTATGTTAAAGTTTTGTTTAATGTGATTAATTTTACTATATACGGTTTACACAGTATGAACAAAAGATGTTATTTCATCGCGGCTGTCGTTAAACCGCTTGGAGCCTAAATATACGAAATTTAATTGGGAGTGCATGGCTTTTGGATAAGTATGTGATTAACGGAGGCAGAGAGCTGCACGGCGAGGTCGTGATTGGCGGCGCAAAAAACGCGGCTGTCGCAATAATTCCGGCGGTAGTCCTCGCAGAGTCACCGTGCAGGATCGAAAACGTCCCGAATATAAGCGATGTTACGCTTATCGCTAATATTTTGCAGGGCTTGGGCGCAACCGTAAAAAACGTCAATAAAACTACTCTTGAGATAGATCCGACCACAATATTCACCCAGGTCGCAAATTATGAACAGGTAAAGGGAATGAGGGCTTCGTATTATCTTTTGGGCGCTTTGCTCGGAAAATACGGAAAAGCCGAGGTCGCAATGCCCGGCGGCTGCAACTTTGGCGTGCGTCCGGTCGACCTTCATATAAAGGCTTTTGAGGCGCTCGGCGCAAAGCATACTCTTAAAAACGGAGTTATAAGAGTCGAGGCTGAAAAGCTTGTGGGAAATAAAATATATCTCGACGTTGTATCGGTCGGCGCTACGATGAACGCAATGCTCGCCGCGGTAAAGGCCGAGGGCTACACCGAAATCGAAAACGCCGCTAAGGAGCCGCACATAGTCGATCTTGCAAACTTCCTCAATTCTATGGGCGCGAACATAAAGGGCGCAGGCACAGACACTATAAAGATAAGGGGAGTGCGTACTCTTCACGGAACGACATACTCCATAATACCCGACCAGATAGAGGCCGGAACATATATGGTGGCCGCCGCTGCGACGGGCGGCGACGTTGTAGTGAGCAACGTCATTCCAAGACACCTTGAGGTCATCTCGGCAAAGCTCAGAGAGATGGGCGTTACAGTCGACGAATACGACGAGGCCGTCAGGATAATAAGCCATGGCAGACTTAAAAAATGCACTATCAAGACACAACCGCACCCCGGATTTCCGACGGATATGCAGCCGCAGTTTTCGGCTCTGCTCGCTACCGCGCGCGGTATAAGCATTGTAAACGAAAATGTCTGGGAAAACCGCTTTCAATATGTGTCTGAGCTTGCAAGGCTCGGCGCAAAGATAAGCGTTGAGGGCAAGAGCGCCTTTATCGAGGGCGTAGATCACCTTGACGCCGCTCCGGTGAAGGCTACCGATTTGAGAGCCGGCGCGGCAATGCTCATCGCGGGTCTTTGCGCGAGGGGTACTACCGAGATCGAAAACATCGGCTATATCGAGAGAGGCTATGAGAACATAGTCGAAAAGCTCAGAAATCTCGGAGCCGATATAACCAAAAAAAGAACTATGACTACGACCGAGGTCGTAATGGCCTGACGGCGGGAGATTTCTCCCGCCGCTCTCTTATAAAATAAATTGCCGCCTTAGTTAAAAATTAAAAAGATTGAAGCGGCTTTAAAACGCAGGGCAGGACTTTTTTACGAGCCGCTATTAGGCTCTGCGGGCTTGGTCATGTTGGAAGCTCAGACTTCCCGTATAAAAACTTCATTGCTTCGGAGGTTTAACAATGGCGAGAATATGTCCGCTGTTCAGCGGCAGCAAGGGCAACAGCTATTACATAGGCGCGTCGGAAAGCGGTATTTTAATCGATGCGGGGCGCAGCGCAAAGCAGCTTGAGGGCGCTCTCTCAGGCTATAATATCGACGTTGGAGCAATAAAGGCAATATTCGTCACCCACGAGCACACCGACCATATTCAGGGGCTCAGGGTTTTTGCGTCGCGCCATAATATAAGAGTGTACGCGACCGGCGAAACACTCTGGGCTCTTGAGCGCCTTGGAGCTGTAAACGAAAGGGTCAACTATGCTGAGATCGGTACCGCCGGAGCTGAGGCTGCAAATATGCTGATAAAGCCGTTTGCTACCTCTCACGACTGCGCCGGAAGCGTCGGCTATACTGTCGAAGCCTCCGACGGCACGAAAATCGCTCTCGCAACGGATACCGGCGTGGTAACCGAGGAAATACACGACGCTATAATCGGCAGCGACGCTGTAATAATTGAGTCAAATCACGACGTTGGTATGCTTATGAACGGAATTTATCCCTATCATCTAAAGCGCAGGATACTATCTGACAGCGGCCATCTTTCAAACGACGCGTGCTCCAAGCTTTTACCGGAGCTTGTAGAAAGCGGTACAACCCGATTTATCCTCGCCCATTTGAGCAGGGAGAACAATATGCCGACGATAGCCGAAAGCTCGGCTATATACGAGCTTTCAAATAGAAAAATGAAAAGAGACAGGGATTTTACTCTGATGGTAGCGCCCCCCGAAACGAGCGGAGAGTGTGTGCTTGTATGATAAGTATCAACATAATCTGCATAGGTAAGTTGAAGGAAAAATATCTCAAGGACGCCTGCGCCGAATATTCAAAGCGGCTCAAAGCCTTTTGCAGACTTGAGATAACGGAGCTTTCGGAGGAAAGATGCGGCGACAGCCCCTCAAATTCCGAGATAGAGAGGGTGCTCTTCTCCGAAGGTAAGCGCATTTTGCAAAAGGCCGCAGACTGCGATCTCGTTGTTTCGCTGTGCATAGAGGGCGAAAAGCTATCGTCGCCTCAGCTTTCAAAATATATCGAAAAAGCGGCTGTTTCGGGCAAAAGCAGTATAGCCCTCGTCATTGGCGGTTCGTTCGGGCTAAGCTCAGAGGTAAAGTCGAGGTCTGATTTTAAGCTTTCAATGTCCGATATGACCTTTCCTCACCAGCTCGCCCGCGTTATGCTTTTAGAGCAGATTTACAGAGCCTTTATGATTTCAAGCGGAGGCAAATATCATAAATAAAAGTGAACGGCATTTTGAGCAATCCGGCGGGCTGCTTTTTTTACTGCGGAGCTAAAACCGCCGCTTATCGTTCTGCGGCGGCACGGCTGCCGTTTTTTTTATTTTTTTGCAGAGTTATTTTTAGTTTAAATTTGTGCCGTGAAAATAATTTGCGGCGTTAAAGGCTTAATTAAGAGAAAATTCTTGGGGCGGGAATGTGAAGCGGCGAAAGGTGCAAAAACAGTCCCGCGTAGCTTAAAACCAAATCATTAAAATTGACATAAGGGCGGTATTAGTGTATACTTTAGTAGATGTAAAATCAAAAATTTTGTGTATGCCGCGCAAGCGGGAGCTTTTTTAAAGAGAAAAAACACATAAACGGGAGAGTAATTTATGGATATTATTGTCGGATATACCGGCTTTGTCGGTTCAAATATAGCTTCGGCTCACGAGTTTGACGGCAAGTTCAACTCGAAGAATATTTCCGAAGCCTTCGGCTCAAACCCCGACCTCTGTGTTTACAGCGGGGTGCGCGCGGAGAAATTTTTGGCGAACAGCGACCCCGAGGGCGACATGGCGATAATTGACAACGCCGTGGAAAATATAAAAAAAATAAACCCGAAGAAGCTCGTGCTCATCTCAACAATAGACGTTTACAAATCTCCAAACGGAGCGGACGAGGATACACCGATAGAAACCGGCGGGCTCCAGCCGTATGGGCTTGACAGATACCGTCTTGAACAGCGCGTGAGAGAGTATGCGGAGAGCTGCCACATAGTAAGACTGCCGGGCCTGTTCGGCAAAAATATAAAAAAGAACTTTATATACGATTTGATAAATATTATCCCCTCCATGCTTAAAGAGGAGAAATACGCGGAGCTCGCAGCAAAAAGCGGAGCGATAGCCGCCTCATACAAAAAGCAGGACAACGGCTTTTATAAGCTCGACTGTCAAGACGACGACAAACCGGCGCTTAGAAGCGAATTTTTGCGCCTCGGCTTTTCTGCACTGAATTTCACCGACAGCAGGGGCGTTTTCCAGTTTTACAACCTCGCAAGGCTATGGGAGCATATTGAGATCATAATCAAAAACGGACTAAAGCTCGTCAATATGGCGGTCGAGCCGGTTTGCACCGGCGATATATACAAAATGATAAGGGGCGAGGCTTTTGTAAATGAGATAGCCGCCGCGCCGCCGCTTTACGACTTCAAAACGAAATACGCCGAGCTTTTCGGCGGCAAAGACGGATATATATGCACGAGGGAAAGCGTGCTCAAGGATATAGCCGATTTTGTGCGGGAGCAGACGGGAGAATAAAATAAAAAGGGGCGGATGATATGAAGCTTTCAATTTCAAATATAGCGTGGAGCGCCGAGCATGACGAGGAGATGTACGCATTTATAAGCCAAAGCGGTTTTTCCGGACTTGAAATAGCTCCGACGAGGCTCTTTCCGGAGGAGCCGTATGCAAGGCTTGCCGAGATAAGGAATTTTTCAAAGCGTCTATATGAAAAATACGGCCTTAAAATATCGTCCATGCAATCGATATGGTTCGGCAAAACCCAGAGCATATTCGGCAGCGAGGACGAACGCCGCGAGCTGATAGATTACACAAAAAGGGCCGTCGACTTTGCAAACGCCGCAGACTGCGGCAATCTCGTTTTCGGCTGCCCGAAAAACAGGGTCATTCCGGACGGAGGACGCGTGCAGGAGGCTCTTGAATTTTTTCACGAGATAGGTGAATACGCCGCGCAGGGAGGAACCTCTCTCGCGCTTGAGGCGAACCCGCCGATATACAACACGAATTTTATGAACACTACTCCCGAGGCGTTCGATATTTGCAAAAAAACGAACAGCAAGGGCGTCTCGGTGAACGTCGATTTGGGAACGATAATATATAATAACGAGTCCCTCGACTGCGTGAGGGAAAATTTGAGCCTTGTAAATCATATCCATATATCCGAGCCTCAGCTTGCCCCGATCGAGAAAAGAGAGCTGCACTTACAGCTCAAAGAGCTGGGCTTTGACAATTTCCTCTCGATAGAGATGGGAAATAAAAACGACCTCGGCTTGGTCAAGAACGTCGTCAAATATATAGCGGAGGTAATGGAATGATATACGAGCGACAAAGCGGAGTGCCGAAATTCTCATGCGACGAGTACGCCAAAAAAAACAGCGACTACTGCGTTTTGATACCTATAATAAACGAGGGCGAGAGAATAAAAAACGAGCTCTTAAAGGCTCAGCGAGCGGGCATAGATAAGCTCTGCGACATAATAATCTGCGACGGCGGCTCAAAGGACGGCTGCACTGAGGAGGGCCTGCTGCGCTCGCTCGGAGTGAACACGCTGCTGACAAAGCAGGACTCCGGCAAGCAGGGAGCACAGCTTAGAATGGGCTTTTGGTGGGCGGAAAATCGCGGCTACAAGGGCTTTGTGACGATCGACGGAAACGACAAGGACTCGATAGAGGACATTCCGCGCTTTATAGAAAAGCTCGGCGAGGGATACGACTTTATCCAGGGCTCGCGCTTTATAAAGGGCGGCAGAGCCGTAAACACGCCGCTTATGCGCCTTGTGTCGGTCAGACTAATACACGCTCCGGTCATTTCGCTCACCGCGCATAAATGGTTCACGGACACTACAAACGCCTACCGCGCGTATTCGAGAGAATACATAACCCACCCGCAGCTTCAGCCGTACAGGGATATTTTTCAGACCTATGAGCTTCTTGCGTATCTCTCGGTAAGAGCGACAAGGCTCGGACTGAAGGCGTGCGAGATACCGGTTACGAGGGCGTATCCCAAAAACGAGAAAACTCCGACGAAGATAAGCCCGATAAAGGGCAATGCGGAGCTTATGAAAATATTGTTTAAAAATTTATTCGGAGCGTATAACCCCAAAAACTGAGGGTGCGCTCCAAACGGGTGATGAAATAAAAATGGAAAAGGCAGTTAAATCACAGGACGGAATTTTGAACGGCTTTTTTAGCAGGCTACTGCCAAAGAGCCGCGGAGAGCTTGCTGTTTATATAGCTATGCTTCTCATGCCGTCGTTCGTGCTTGTATCCTTTCAAGCGTATAATCCGGCGGGCGGCTCCTATATTTTCTCAAGCGTATTGTTAGGCTTGGCCCTCGGCGCAGTCTGCCTGATTTTGTGCAAAGGCCTTGTGCCGTCCGTGTTGAAGGGCAATTATATTTTAAAGACTGTCGCACTGCTCTCTCCAGCGGCCCTGCTTTTGAGCTTCGGCGTGGAGCTGTATCAGTCTACTGTGCTTTATATGATAATCTTTTTGATTTTTTTCGCTCTTGTGTATATCGGCTTCGTCTTTCCTATTAAGGACAGAAGCAGGCATATCTGCGCCGTTGTCATACTTGTTATGGCGCTTTTTGCCATAGAGTACAGCATCTGCGTTTACGATTTGTATTCCCCGGACTCCTTTTCATATTTTGATATAGGCAAAAATCTTTTCCACAGCTTTTATTCGGTGGATACCATAAGGCAGTATATAGTCGATACCGACCTCGGAATATCATTTCCGTATCTCTACCCCTCGATTGTCGCGATAGTCTGCGAGGCGACCGGACTGCAAATTTACAGCGGAACCGTTATCAACATTGTAATAGCCTGCGCGACCTGCCTTCTGCTTTGGAAAATATCGGTTAAGCACTTTAAAACGCCTTATCCCGCGGCTCTCGCCGTTATATATATGCTCTCAAACGACCAGTACCTCAACGAGATGCGCGTCGCGAGGAGCGTGCCGCTCACTATACTGTGCATTTGCGTTTTGGCTTATTACATTCTCGATTTGCCAAAGCTTAAAACAAAGGGCGCTGTGCTCGCCGGAGTAGGGGCCGGAGCCGCGATAGTGTGCCGCTTCGACGCTCTCGCCGTCGCCGGACTTTGCCTTGTCGCCGTATTCGTCTTTTCGGAAAAGGGCGGCAGAATAAAGAACACGGCGAAATATACAGGCGGGCTTCTTATTCCAACTCTGCCGTGGATACTTTTCTCGCTTATCAATTTCGGCAAGCTCTGGATAAGCGACAACGGCGGCACAATGTGGCTTATGACCCCGTCTATACCGCAGCGCTACTATTCGAGCGGATATGTCGTGCCCTCTATATTTACCGATTTCGGGGAATGGCTGCGCTGCCTGTTCGTTTATAAATTCAACTGGATATGGAACTCGATTACAAAAAGCTGTATTCCTGTCGCCGTTTTGATAATTCTTTTGGCTTGGGCTGTCGTTGTGCTTGTGCGCTTCGGCTTTAAGGGCGGATTTAAAAATTATCTTCGCTCCAATAAGCGGCTTTTGATAAGCGCCGGCGTATGCCTGCTCATATATGCCGCGAAATTCTGCGAGATATGGATAGTCGGCTTCTCCGACGCGCGTTATCACTGCGAGTCTTTTATTATGATAATACTTTTCCTCTCCGCCGTCGTATGCAGCATAGCCGCATTTTCGAGAGAGAATGTAAAAGGAAAGGGAAAGAAGACGAAAAGCGGCTATTCAATGCTGTCAAGGAGCGTTTTCGCCGGCGTTTCTACCGTCGCCGTCTGCGTGCTTATGATAGCGTTCAGTGTGAATGAAAATAAGTACCTCGACCGCTACACCCCGAATATTATGCTCGAATCCTATCTGACAAAGCCCGCAAGCGTCGTCGAGCTTGAGAAGGCTGTCACCCAAAAAATCTCCGACCCAATAGTGTTCTTCTGTGGAGATGACGGCGACCCCTTCACCTTCGGTCCCTACACCGGACTGAGAACCTACACACCCCCAAAGACGCGCAATGGCGATACAAGCGCCTTGCTTGAAATAACCGACAATTATATCATGCCGGATTACGTCATTTGCAAGCCCTCTAATTTAAGGACCGACTTTTCGGCTCGGTACGGGCTTAAAGAGGTTTATAATTATTACGATTATTACTCCGTTTACGAGGTCACCAATAAATCGACCTTTGCCGCCGAGAAAAAGCTATTTCCACTGAAATAGGCGGAGAAGGCGAGGCCGCGAAGCGAAGCGGAGCGGCAGCTTGTCGGGGCGCAGCCCCGACGTGAGCGCCGATAGGCGCTTTGACGTGGGAGAACGCTCCAAAATTAAGCGACAGAGCCTTCTGCGGGAGGCGGGGTTTCCAAGGGGCGGCAAGCCCCTTGAAAAAACATATTATATCAGCAGGCAACGCCGCAGGCGTAAAAATAATTTCTTGAATTTTTCTTTATAAAAGAAAAAGGAGTGGCTCTTTTGAGATACGATAAAATAATAATAGGAGCAGGACTTTACGGTCTGTATTCCGCGCTATTCTGTGCAAAGCTCGGACAGAGCGCGCTCGTGCTCGAATGTGACAGCGAGGCATTCAAGCGCGCGACCTACATCAATCAGGCGCGCGTCCATATGGGCTACCATTATCCGCGCTCGATCTCTACGGCGGTAAAGTCGCGGGGATATTTCGACCGCTTTAACGAGGATTACGGCTTTTGCGTTCACAGCAGCTTTGATCAGGTTTACGCGACGAGCGCAAACTTTAGCTGGACTAATGCGGAGCAGTTTAGAAAATTCTGCCGCGACGCGGATATAATGTGCGAGGACGAGCCGGTTTCAAGATACTTTAAGGAGGGTATGTGCGACGGAGCGTTTCTGACAAAGGAATACACATATGACGCGCAGATACTTAAGGATTACTTCCTTGAGGAGATAGGAAAGTACAGCTCACTCGAGATAAAATACAGCGCGAATATAACGGCGATAGAAAAGTCCGGCGGCGAATACGTCGTAAATCTTGCGGACGGAGAAAAATACTCTACGAGCTTTTTACTCAATTCGACATACGCGAGCGTAAATCAAATACTTCAAATGCTCTCCCTTGAGCCCTTCGGGATAAAATACGAGCTTTGCGAGATAATCCTCTGCACTGTGTCGGACGAGCTTAAAAATACCGGAATAACAGTTATGGACGGCCCGTTCTTTTCAATTATGCCCTTCGGCAAGACCGGACTTCATTCTCTGACCTCGGTAACATTCACGCCGCATATGACGAGCTACGATGCGGTTCCGACATTTCCGTGCCAGAAAAACAGCGGAGGCTTTTGCACTCCGTCAAGGCTCGGCAACTGCAACGACTGTCCGGCTAAGCCGCAGAGCGCATGGCCGTTTATGTCTAACCTTGCGCGTAAGTACTTAAAGGATAGCCTTAAATTCGAATATGCTTCCTCGCTTTATTCAATGAAGCCGATACTAAAAGCGTCGGAAATTGATGATTCAAGGCCGACGGTGATTAAAAAATACAGTGAGAGCCCGACCTTTGTTTCGGTGCTGTCGGGAAAAATCAATACAGTATATGATCTTGACGAGGTGCTAAAAAATGGTTAATGATAAGGAAAAAAACTTTATATCGGCGGTCGTTTACGTCCGCAACAGCGAAAATACCATAAAGAATTTCCTCACGGCGGTGAACGGAGTTCTGTCAAAGACCTTTGCAAAGTATGAGATAATTTGCGTAAACGACGCCTCAAACGACGACAGCGCCAAAATAATCAGAGAATACAGCGAAAGCTCGCTTGAATGTCCGGTAAGCATTGTAAATATGGGCTTTTATCAAGGGCTTGAGATGTCGATGAACGCCGGAGTTGATTTGTCTATCGGCGACTTTGTCTATGAGTTTGACAGCGATATTATAGATTACGACCCTTCGGTCATAACGGATATATATTACCGCTCCCTAAAGGGGTACGATATTGTGTCGGCGGCGAGCGACCGCAAGAAACGGTTCACCTCGAATTTGTTTTACGGACTTTTCAACAGCAGCGCCAAGCTCCAGCACAAGCTCACTACCGAATCGTTCAGGATATTGTCAAGGCGAGCCATAAATCGCGTTCACTCCCTGAGCGCCACCATACCGTACAGAAAGGCCCTGTATGCAAACTGCGGGCTAAAGGTCGATACCGTCCGCTATAAGGCTTTGAGCGGTTCGGGTGATTTAAAAAGGGGTGGGGGAGAGTACCGGGGTGAAACCGCTCTTGATAGTCTTATACTGTTTACAAATGTCGGCTACCGCGCCTCAATGATACTCACTCTGATTATGATAGCCGCGACGCTCGGGATCGGAATATACACCCTTTTGGTGTTTGTGCTCGGGCACCCCGTGCCGGGCTTTACCACAATGATGCTCGTCATAACCGGCTCGTTTTTCGGGGTCTTCGCCATACTCACTATAATAATTAAATATCTCTCGCTTCTTGTAAATCTTGTTTTCAAAAAACAGAGGTATCTCATAGAATCCATAGAGAAGATAAGCAAATGACAATGAAAAAACGGATCGTCCATCGGCGGTCCGTTTTTTTCTAAGCTCTTGTCGAGCAAAAGCCGCCTTTCAAAAGGGCGGGCGAAGGCTTTTATTTTTTTTGCAAAAAATTTTCCTGTAAAGCAACAAACGGATCGCCTCTCGGCGGTCCGTTTGCTTTAATAAAGATGATGAATAATTATATATTATTCGCTTAAATCCTGCTTTGAAAGAGCAACAAGATGCTCATACTTCTTCGCTGCGCCCTCCTCGGCCTCTGCAAAGAGCTTTTCGGCTCTTTCGGGGAACGAGCGGGTGAGAGAGTTGTAACGAACCTCGCCCATGATGAAGTCGCGATAGCTTTCTGTCGGAGCCTTGCTGTCAAGTGTGAACGGGTTCTTGCCCTCGTCAGCAAGACGCGGGTCAAAGCGGAAGCAGTTCCAGTAGCCTGCCTTAACAGCCTTGTCCTCCTCAAGCTGAGCGATGCTCATGCCGCCCTTGATGCCGTGGTTGATGCACGGAGCATAGGCTATGATGAGCGACGGGCCGTTGTAGCTTTCAGCCTCTGTAAATGCCTTGATGCACTGGTTGAAGTCAGCGCCCATAGCTACCTGAGCTACATATACATAGCCGTAGCTCATTGCGATAGCGGCGAGATCCTTTTTCTTAACGCTCTTTCCTGCCGCGGCAAACTGAGCGACAGAGCCTACCGGCGTAGCCTTTGAAGCCTGACCGCCTGTATTTGAGTAAACCTCGGTGTCGAATACGAGTATATTTACGTTCTTGCCGGAAGCGATAACGTGATCGAGTCCGCCAAAGCCGATATCATATGCCCAGCCGTCGCCGCCGAAGATCCACATTGACTTCTTGGCAAGGCAATCCTTGTCTATAAGGGTTTTCTTAGCGAGCTGACCTGCCTCGCAGTCGCAGTCCGCGATAGCCTCAAGCTTCTCAATGAGAGCGTCGGAAGCGGCTCTGTTCAGCTTGCTGTCCTCTTTTGTATCGAGATAATCCTTGCACGCCGCCTTAACGTCTTCCTTGTCAGTGAGATCGGCTATCTTCTCAACATACTCGGCGAGTCTGTCGCGTATAGCGTTCTGACCGAGAGTCATACCAAGACCGAACTCGGCGTTGTCCTCAAACAGAGAGTTCTGCCATGCCGGACCAAAGCCCTTCTTGTTTACGGTGTATGGAGTTGCAGGCGCGCTGCCGCCCCAGATAGATGAACAGCCCGTCGCGTTGGCGATGAACATTCTGTCACCGAAGAGCTGTGTCGCGAGCTTTGCATACGGTGTTTCGCCGCAGCCCGCGCAGGCTCCCGAGAACTCGAGAAGCGGCTGCTTGAACTGGCTGCCCTTTACTGTGGATTCCTTGAACTTCTCGGAAACGGCTTCCTTTTCGTCAATGGTAAGACCGTAGTTAAATACCTCCTGACCTGCGCGCTGAGAGTCGATCGGCTTCATAACGAGAGCCTTCGCGCCCTTCTTGCCCGGACATACCTGTGCGCATGAGCCGCAGCCGGTGCAGTCGAGAGTGGAAATTGTCATTGTGAATTTGAGCTCCGGAACGCCTATCATCGGGATCGACTTTGTTCCCTCGGGAGCGTTTGCAAGCTCTTCGTCGGTCATGGCTACCGGACGTATAACTGCGTGCGGGCAAACGTATGAGCAGCGGTTACACTGTATGCAGTTTTCTGACTGCCACTCCGGAACGTCAACGGCGACGCCTCTCTTTTCGTAAGCTGCCGTGCCCTGAGGAACAGTGCCGTCGATGTGGTTTAAGAAGGTTGAAACCGGAAGCTGATTGCCCTTGTAAGCGTTTACGGGGTTGAGAATGTTGTTTACATATTCAACAACCTCGGGTCTGCCCTCTGTAACAACTACCTTTTCGCTGTCGTCTGTGCATGAAGCCCAGCTTGCGGGAACCTCTACCTTTTTAACGTCCTGAGCGCCTCTGTCGATAGCCTTGTGGTTCATATCGACAATAGCCTGACCCTTTTTGCTGTAAGACTTTGTAGCAGCGTCCTTCATGAACTGCTTTGCGTCCTCCGAGGGAATGATGTCGGCAATCTTGAAGAAGGCGGACTGGAGAATCGTGTTGATTCTTCCGCCGAGGCCTATCTCCTTGCCTATCGCGATACCGTCTATGGTATAGAAGTTTATCTTCTTGTCGGCGATCATCTTCTTCATCTTGCCGGGCAGACGCTTGTCAAGCTCGTCTATATCCCACGGGCAGTTGAGCAGGAAGCTTCCGCCCTCCTTGAGGTCGTCGACCATATCGTACTTGTCAACGTACGACGGGTTATGACAGGCTACAAAGTCAGCCTTGCTGATGTAATATGTTGACTTGATCGGCTGTGAACCGAAGCGCAGGTGAGATACCGTAAGTCCGCCCGACTTCTTTGAGTCGTATGCGAAGTAACCCTGTGCGTACATATCGGTGTGGTCGCCGATTATCTTTATCGAGTTTTTGTTTGCGCCGACAGTACCGTCCGCGCCAAGGCCCCAGAATTTGCACGACTTTGTGCACGACGGGGTGGTGTCGGGGTTCTCCTTGACCTCGAGCGAGAGATTTGTAACGTCGTCGACAATGCCGATTGTAAATCTCTTTTTCGGAGCGTCGGATTCCATATTGCGGTATACCGCAACGATATCTCCCGGAGTTGTGTCCTTGGAGCTGAGTCCGTAGCGTCCGGTGAGAATCGTTACGTTTGCAAAGTCAGAGCCGTTGATAGCCGCGAGAACGTCGAGGTAAAGCGGCTCGCCTATTGAGCCGGGCTCCTTTGTTCTGTCCAAAACGGAGATTGTCTTGACAGTCTTCGGAAGCTCGGAGAGCATATAGTCGGCAACGAAAGGTCTGTAAAGTCTTACCTTTATAAGACCTACCTTGTCGCCTGCGGCGTTGAGGTAATCGACAACCTCCTCTATGCAGTCGCATACGCTGCCCATTGCTACAATAACTCTCTCCGCATCGGGAGCGCCGTAGTAGTTGAACGGCTTGTAATTTGTGCCGCACTTTTCGTTTACCTTGTTCATATAATCAACGACTACCTCGGGGATAGCGTCGTAGTACTTGTTGCAGGCTTCTCTCGCCTGGAAGAAGATGTCGTCGTTCTGAGCAGTACCTCTCATAACCGGGTGCTCCGGATTGAGGCTGCCGCGGCGGAATTTCTCAACCGCGTCCCAGTCGAGCATCTCTGCGAGATCGTCGTAATCCCATGTTTCTATCTTCTGAATTTCGTGAGATGTGCGGAAGCCGTCGAAGAAGTGCAGGAACGGAACTCTGCCCTTGATAGCCGAAAGGTGAGCTACTGCGGCGAGATCCATAACCTCCTGCGGGCTGTTCGAGCAGAGCATGGCATAGCCTGTCTGACGGCACGCGTAAATATCGGAATGGTCGCCGAATATCGAAAGCGCATGGCTTGCGAGCGCGCGGGCGGAAACGTGAATAACGCCCGGTAAAAGCTCGCCGGCGATCTTATACATATTTGGGATCATAAGGAGAAGTCCCTGTGAAGCCGTGTAGGT
Source organism: uncultured Clostridia bacterium (assembly GCA_947632045.1). Taxonomy (GTDB): domain Bacteria; phylum Bacillota; class Clostridia; order Oscillospirales; family Acutalibacteraceae; genus UBA7067. The sequence continues at coordinate 17,146 of CANRNQ010000011.1, read as the reverse complement.
AGTTGTGAGAGCGCCTGCCGCGAGTGAACCGTGAACAGCACCCGCCGCTCCGGCCTCGGACTGCATCTCGGTCACTTGAACCTCTCTGCCGAAGATATTTTTGCGTCCGGCCGCTGCATACTTGTCTGACTCATCCGCCATGACCGATGACGGGGTAATGGGGTAAATGGCTGCGACGTCCGTAAATGCGTAAGACACATGAGCTGCCGCGCTGTTACCATCCATTGTTTTCATTTTTCTGGACATTGGTAAAAACCTCCTTAAATAATAAACCTTGACAAAGCAAGAATTGTTGCGGACATAGTATTGGACTATAACCGTACTACGCTAATTTTATCATTTTTCATATTAAATGTAAAGTGCAAACACGCTTAATTTCGAGGGAAATTACCAAAATTTACTCGTTTGCTCCGCAGCGCTTTCGGCTGATGAAAATTTTTTGCAGCCGCTTTATGCCCGACTCTCTTTATATGAAAATTTAGCGAGGAAAAGAACTAATTGAATATATCCTTTGAGCACAAAATTTGCTTAATGTGAAGCGCGGCCATTGAAAAAGAGGGTCTTTGAAAGGCAAAAGCAGAGCCGCTGCAAAGCGCGCCGAAGAGCTGAACAGCGCGGCGGACAAATGAAAAGCGGCGCAGACTAAAATCCGTGCCGCTAAGATTGCTTTTACAATTTGTGTATAAACATATATAAAAGATTTATTTTATATATGATGCAAGTGATACAAGGCTTCAAGGGTGATCGGCAGGGGGCTGTAGCGGCTTAGGCGGATAAGCCCTCGCTCCGTCTGAGCGCGGATCATATTCCATAAGATCCTGCACGCTGCATTCAAGCTCGCGGCACATAGCCGCCAAAACATAGAGATCCACCCTGCTTATCGTGCCGTTGTAGTAGCCCTGAACAGTCTCAAATCTCAGTCCACAGTTTACGCAGAGCTTATTTTTCGAGTATCCCTTTTCCCGCATAACGTCGGCGAGCTTAAAGACGATTCCGGAGTAATTTGCCTCCGGTCTTTTTTTCATATAAACCACCTCATAATTGAGGATAACAAACAAAATTGCTCTTGACACTCTACATTAGAATGTAGTATAATTTTGACGCAATCTACATTTAAATGTAGTATAGGTAAAAAAGATAAATAAATTAAAAGAAAATGGTAAAACGGGGTAATGAAATGAATGTTAATGTTATGAAAAAATATCTTAAAAATATATATAGGCTTGAATCCTCGCTCTATGAGCAAAATTTGCTATATAATAAAATTAATGCACAGATAAACGGCTTAAAAAATCAGCCCGAAGAGGCGTTGTACGAAGAAAATCAAAAACAAAAGGAGTCGATAACTGACATATTAGGCGGTATTGCTGGGTTCGGTTTACTTGGGGCGGCAGCGCTAATTATAATAAGGGGAGTTTATAGCTTTTTTGCATATGCAGGTGGTATTATAGCAGATTTATTTACGGGGCGTTTGTGGGATTGGTTAACTCAGCTTGCTTTAATCGGTGCGCTTATAGGAGTAGGGATTTCTATTGTAATTATTATATGGGACATAATATCTACAAAATATAGATTAAATAAGGAAAACGAAGAAATACGACTGCTTAATGCAGAGATAATGGAAAAAAACAGGCGTAATAATTATTATATCAGTCAAAAGATAGTTATTTTAAATAAAGAAAAGGATAGATTGTTGGCGGTGTATAGGGAAACAAAAAATACCTTAAATGAATATTACAGCTACAATATAATTTTCCCTAAATATAGACATCTTGAAGCAATCAGCTCTTTTTGTGAATATTTTTCTTCTGGCAGATGTATATCTTTAGAGGGACATGAGGGTGCCTATAATATTTATGCAAACGAATTAATACAAGGCATAATAATTAATAAGCTTGATAATATAATAGAACATTTGGATAGAATAGAAGATAATCAGTATATGCTTTACAGTGCAATAAAAGAAGGAAACGAGCAATCGGCATATATTGCTTCGCAAATTAATAATACCGCAAACCTACTTGCGAAAATAGAAAGCAATTCTGATGTTACAGCGTATTACAGCAAAATTAGCGCTCAAAATACCGAATGTTTAAAATGGATGAAAATCTTTGATAGAAGATAAGCAAGTCCCGCTTTCCGACTTCCTGCGGCAAAATTATACAAAAGCGCTTGACTGATTTTTCTGAATATAGTATAATTTTCAAGAACCAACAAGCAATATATTGTTGTGGTACAAAATAATTTTTATGGGGGTTACATAATGTACAACAGCTATTATATGAGTATGGTGGGAACAATAATTTTCTTTATTGTTGCCATAATTGTCGCAATCGTCGGAGCGCTGCTCATCAACTTTCTCTTTCTCTCGCCGAAAAACGAGTATAAGTACAAGGGCTTTGTGCTGAAGCTTTATCAGTTTCTGCGCTTTAAAAAGCTGTTTGCGGAGATGCTGCTCAGAATAATGTATTACGCGCTGACTATTTTTACAACCTTGTTTTCGTTTTATGCGCTTTTCGCCTTCCCCTTCGGAGCGATGAATTTCATCTACTTCCTGCTTATAATCGTATTTGGCAATGTGATTTTGAGGGTTTTGTATGAGTTTATGCTCGTTAAGCTCATTATCTGCAAGAATACCTCCGAGATAAACTACAAGCTTGGCACGGATAAAAAATCCGATGACGAGCGGCCTGTATTTGAGGATTTTCAGGGCTTCGACTACACAGCTGACACAGGCAACGGCAATTACGGCAATGCAGTTCAGAGCGCCAACGAGGATATATTTTGCACAAGCTGTGGTCACAAAATGAAATCAAGCGATTCTCACTGTTCAAACTGCGGAGCGCCGAACAGCTTTAACAAATAAGAACAGAGGTAAGACCTTATATCACATATCGGAATGTCGATAAATCTGATTTTGGCAAAAATAAAGGCTTTCGCTTTTTCGAGTGCCGAAAAGAGGCTTCGCCCGTCTTGTTATATGGCGGCGGCTTTATAGACTCATACCGATGAACCGAGCTCGTCAATACCTTAATTAAAAATAATATTATTTATTATAAAATATAAAAGCAGATCGTTCTATTATCCGCAGGAAAGCTTAAGAGCTCTACCTGCGGATATAATTTTATCCCCGCAACGCCGCTCTCCCGCAGACAACTTTTTCTTATTTGTGCGGACAGCGGATTTCGACGATTGACAAAACGAACAGTCAATCGTACAATAGGATTATAATTATTTCTTAAATCAGGAGGAGAAAGTGATATATGTCTGACGACGCAGGCGGCAGTAGCAAAAAGCAGAGCGGATTTTTTTCAAGGCTTTTCAAAAACAGCTCGGGGGCGAGCGTTACCGAGGACGATATTTTGATGACGGTCGAGGCGGGCTTTAACAGCGGAATAATAGACTCAAGCTCCAGAAATATGATATTTAACATATTCAGCTTTGACGATACGACGGTGGGCGAGCTTATGACGCATCGCACGGATATAACGGCGCTTGAGGATACAGACAGCCTTGAAACGGCGGTTGAGAGGCTGACTGAAACAGGATACTCGCGGATACCGGTGTATCACGAGGACATAGACAACATAATAGGTATCCTTTACGGCAAGGACCTCTTGCGGTTTGTGTGCCGCAGCGTGCCGGAGGGATTGAAGCTCAGCGATATAGCGCGCAAGCCGATGTTTGTGCCAAAAACAATAAATTGCAGCAAGCTTTTTACTGAGATGACGGCCAAAAAGACTCAGCTTGCGATAGTCGTTGACGAGTACGGCGGCACCGAGGGAATAATAACCCTTGAGGATCTTGTGGAGTCGATAGTCGGCGACATACAGGACGAATATGACAATGAGGAAAAAGAGGTTTTAAAGCTCTCCGAAAACGTGTTCACCGTCGACGGAGGTATATCAATAGACGAGCTTAACAGCCTTGCGGGCGCTGAGCTGCCCTGCGGCGAGAGTGAAACCGTAGCCGGGCTTATGCTCGACCACCTCGGCAGTATACCGTCGGATGGCGAACGGCCGTCGGTTGAGATAGACGGGATAAGGCTGACTGCTGTAAAGATAGAGGACAGAAGAATAGCGCGGGTCTTAGTTGAAAAAAGAGGCTGAAGGCGGCAGGAGTATCCGCTTTTAGAAAATAAAATGACAGACTATGCCGCAAGGCACAGATTTTCGGAGGCACAGCGGCTTTTATATTAGTCTTTATATTCCCCGCTTACTCGTTCAAAGATGTTATTTTGCCTTAAATATTAAGCGAAAGCGCATATCGCCATCGCCAAGCAGCACCGCCTCTTGCCAATAAAAAAATTATGTACCGCAAGGGGCAAAACACTCTTTTGACAGAATTAAACGCCGGCAAGCTCTCGCTTGTCGGCGTGAATTTTATCCCTTATTTAAGCTTCAACGTCCTCGACCTTATCTCCCTCAAAGTAGATTTTGTACCAAACGAGGAAAATGTAAATCGTCCAAACCTTTCTGCTGTTGTCCTCTTTGAGCTGATAATGCTCGTCGAGGAAGCCTATAAGCATATCGGAGTTGAAGAATTTTTTAGCCGTGTCGGAATTAAACATATCCTTAACTATATTGTAGTACTTTTCGTCCTTGAGCCATTCCCTTGTGGGAACAGGGAAGCCGAGCTTTTTCTTCTGAGCTGTTTCGGGCGGAAGATGGCGCATTGCCGCCTGACGCATGGCGTACTTCGTGTTTTTCTTGTTTACCCTGAGCCTTGTCGGTATGGTCGAAGCCACCTTGAATACCTCCTTGTCAAGGAAAGGCACGCGCAGCTCAAGCGAGTTTGCCATGCTCATTCTGTCAGCCTTTAGGAGTATGTCGCCGACCATCCACATATTTATGTCGAGGTACTGCATTTTCGTTTCGTCGTCGCAGCCCTCGGCTCTCTTGTAAAGCTCGCGGCACCTTTTTGACGGATTCGTTGCAATGGACGGGTCCTTGAGTATTTGTCGCTTTTCATCCAAATCGTACATATAAGCGTTGCCTATAAAGCGCTCTTCAAGAGGGTGGGTCGCGCGTATCAGGTAATCTCTGCCCTTTATATCCGGCAGCTTTTTCATAAGCTTGCATATGGCGCGCCTTAACGGATACGGCACAAGTCTTTGATATACCTTAAATACCCTCGGGTCGTTGTAGCAGGTGTATCCGCCGAAGAGCTCGTCCGCTCCCTCGCCGGAAAGAACGACCTTGACGTGCTCGCTCGCGAGCTTGGAAACAAAGTATAGCGCGATGCACGACGGATCCGCAAGCGGCTGATCCATGTGGTACTGCACCTTCTTCACGCTGCCCCAAAATTCCTCTGAGCCGATGAGCTTTGAATAATGATCCACGCCTATTTTCTTTGACAGATTTTCGGCCCAGCTTATCTCATTGTATCTTTTGCCGAAGTCAAAGCCGACGGTAAAGGTTTTTTGGTCGGCGAAATATGTCGAAACGTAGCTCGAATCAACGCCGCTCGAGAGAAAACAGCCGACCTCAACGTCGCTTATCTTATGAGCGTTTACGGAGTTTTCAAAGACCTCCTCTATTTTGTTTACCGCGTCCTCCTCTGTAAGGCTCTCGTCCGGCTCAAACCTTGCCTCCCAATAGCGGGTGGTCGTTATCTTGCCGTCCTTGTACCACAGGTAATGACCCGGCAGCAGGCAGTAAACGCCCTCGAAGAATGTTTCGGGCGGAACCGCATACTGAAACGAGAGATAGTTGTCGAGAGTTCTGTAATTGAACTTTTTCTCGAATTTCGGGAATTGGAGAATACTCTTTATCTCTGAGGCGTATATGAAGTGCTCGCCGAGCTGAGTGTAGTGCAGGGGCTTTATTCCAAAGAAGTCCCTTGCAATGAAAAGAGAGTGGTCGACGGTGTTGTATATTGCAAAGGCAAACATACCCCTTAATTTGTCAAGCACCCCTTCCCGCCACTGCTCAAAGCCGTGGAGGATAACCTCGGTGTCGGCCTTGGTTGAAAACGTGTGCCCGAGCTCTATAAGCTCTTTTCTTATCTCCTTGTAGTTGTATATTTCGCCGTTAAAGTTTATTACGAGGGTCTTGTCCTCGTTGAAAATAGGCTGGTGACCCGCGTCGAGGTCTATAATGCTCAGCCGACGAAAGCCCATTGAGATATGCTCGTCCGTGTAAAAGCCGTCGCTGTCCGGCCCCCTATGGGTAATCACTCTCGCCATATTTTCGATGACCTTGTCTTTGTCGACTATTTCTCCGGTAAATCCGCAGATTCCGCACATGATTAATTCGCTCCCTTGCGTTTGTTTCGGTTAAGGATCTTTAAGAATTTTCACTGATAAAAATATTCCGTAATTTTGCGTTGTTATACCGTGTTATTTTATCATAATATAAAAAACCTTGCAAGTCCCTTGTTTGCCCAATGAATATAATCGGCGAGGCTTTATGGATAGATAAAGCGAGAGAAAACGGTTTTGCCAACGCGATTTGGGCGATAATAACGAAAAGGCTCGATCCTTGCGGCGAATCGAGCCTTTTCTCACTTTTAGTTTGAGGGGTACATTGAGGAGGGTAGAACATTAGTACTCTGACGGTGCGGCTCCGTCCTCTTGAGTACGCTTAAAGTATAGATTTTAAATGTGAATATGCTATTAATAATCCTTTAAAAATGAGAGAAGGATTTGTTAATTATCATTGCCGGTAAACATCAATGGCTCCGTTTTTGACGCTGATAATTTGACGGGTGTTGCTCTTCAAATCGTTTACCGCTATATAAGAGAGCTCATACAAATTCCATTGGCCGTACCGCTCTATATATATAGTCACGGCGTAGCGCATATTTCTCGCCCTCGCATTTTTAATATCGTTTTCTTCACTTGACCATTCATAAACGGAGCGGCCGAAAAGAAGATTTATATATCCCCTTACGGTGTATGTGTCAAGCCCGTATACGCTGTTTTTCTCGGTGTATTTTGCGGTGCAGTAATCGGCGAGCAGGCGGTTGTTTGCCCTATAATCAATGCTCCATTCGCGTGCGCCCGGAAACGAGATGATATTTACCGCGCATACGGCGGCGGCTAAAACAAGAGCGGCGGCAGAAGGCAGAGCGTAAAGGTTTAAGCCCCTGACCCTGTCGATGATAAGGTACATAAGGTCGCAGACTATAAAAATAAGTATAAACGAGAGCTTCATTCTGTCGTAGGTGTAATTCACGGCGTGGTTCTTCATAAGTATATTTTCAAGCACGGGGAAAAACGCGACGAGAAAAACGGTCTTGTTTGAGAAAAACGCACTCTTTTTAATAAAGCTCAAATTCCTGTAAACGAGCAGCGTCAGTATGAGCAGGGCGGCTATCAGTATAAATATGTTTTGGAAGGAGTCGATATAGCCCTTGAGCAGATCAATGTAGCTTACGCTGTGGCTTGAGGCGCTTCGCGCAAAAAAGCGCGTTTCAAGCGCCTTTGATAAATCGTCAACGCTTACAACGCTCATATAATGCAGGGCAAAGAGCATAAACGACGCTGCGGTTAGCCCGAGTACGGCGCCTCCGTTTTTAAAGGCGGTGTCGGAATTTTTGCGGTAGATTATAAAGAAGCCTATAGCATATCCTATATTTGCGACGTAGCCTGTCCACTCGATGTACGGATTCATCAGGCACATAAGGAAAAACGTGATGTATGAGCCGCGCCCTGCGCTGCCCTTTGCAATGCTGATAAAGCTCAAAAGCTGAATGGCGAGAGCCACCTGCATTACCGACTGGTGCCAGTAAACTATGCCCTGACTGTTCATAACCTCGGGTATAAAGCAATATATGACCGCACCTATCGCGCCGAGAAGGAAGGGAAATCGCTTGTCGGCAAAGAGCCGCCTTATTATCAAGCCTATCAGCGCCGCCGTCGCCGCGAGCAAAAGTGAATTGAAGATATAGAGGCTGGTTTCGTTTATCGGCAGGCCGAAGATCTTCACAAAGAAATACGGCAGGACATAGCCCGCGGGAGAAAAGGAGGTGTAGTAGTAATTCCCCTGAGCATCGGGAATAGTCGCGCCCCATGTTACCCACTTGTTTATGTCGCCGTTTAGGGTGACTATCGGCAGGAATTTATGCGTAGACGCCGGATTTTCGTCGTAGCACTGCATTGTGAGCAGCGTGTGCCAGGTTGCGTCGGAGTTGGTGTAATTGACGTTTTCAACGTCGGGGTAATTGACGAGTGCGACAGACGCTGCGGTTATAACGGCGAGGACTATGAGGAGTATGTACTTCATCGGGGTGCTGATATTCAATTTGCCCCTGTTAATTTGTTTGATGTTGTCCGTTTGTTCCATTTTTATTTTTCTCCTTGACTTTATGCTTTGACCGAAGCGGCAGGTACGCGCCGGTTTATTTGCTTAGGCGCAGAGCCATAACGTAATCGTCCATAACAAAACCGCCGCCGATGTCCGTCACTATGCTTTTCTCGGTTTCAAAGCCCAGATGTCTGTATATTGCTATCGAATCGTCGTTATGCTTGTTTACGGTCAGATATATTTTTGCCTTGCCCGCGTCTTTAGCGGCTTTAAGCTCATGGGCCAACATTTTTCCGCCGATGCCCCGGCCGCGCTTGTCGCTCCTGACGTATATTTTGCTGAGAAACATCGCGTCCGGCTCTAACTTATATGCGCTGTAGCCTACGAGCTCGCCGTCGGAATATGCGGTTATGTATTTCATTCCCTCCGAAAGCTGTGAGAGTATCGCCCGCTCGCTCTGGAATTTGTCGAGCATATAATCGACCTGAGCCTTACCAATTATGGGGGTGAAATATTCGTTCCATATTTCATTAGCAAGAGATGCGATACTGCCCGCGCCTTCGGGTGAAGCGTTCTTTATTTCAACCATGATATTTCCTCCAAAATGTCTTGTATTTTTAGTCGGCAGATAAACTGCGGCAAGATATATAATAGCACAGTAAGCGAGTCGTGACAAGAAATTGCGGCGCATTTACCCGAGATGCTGCAAAATTTTACCTTTACATACTAAAAACACTTGATAAAACAGCGCCGATTGCTTATAATTAAAGGGTATAAAGCAAGTTTATACCATACCAATGTGAAAGGAGTACCTGTATGAATTATTCTCACGAAGTGGAAAATATGTGTACGGTAACTAAGGGACCACATCACGGTCCGGCTCCCATCCCCGAAGAGGGCAAATGGGTAAAGGCTTATGAAATTAAGGACATCGCCGGCTTATCTCACGGTATCGGCTGGTGCGCGCCGCAGCAGGGCGCATGTAAGCTCACGCTCAACGTAAAGGAGGGCATTGTAGAGGAGGCCCTCGTTGAGACTATCGGCTGTTCGGGCATGACTCACTCGGCGGCAATGGCGGCTGAAATTCTTCCGGGCAAGACTCTGCTCGAGTGCCTTAACACAGACCTTGTGTGCGACGCTATCAATACGGCTATGAAGAACATCTTTGAGCAGCTCGTTTACGGCAGAAGCCAGACGGCTTTCTCCGAGGACGGACTTCCGGTCGGCGCGGGACTTGAGGACCTTGGAAAGGGCCTTCGCTCTCAGGTCGGCACAATGTTCAGCACAAAGGCAAAGGGCGTTCGCTTTATGGAGATGGCGGAGGGCTATGTTCTCAAGACCGCCCTTGACGAAAACGACGAGGTTATCGGCTATCAGTTTGTAAAGCTCGGCAAGATGATGGAGGACATTCGTCACGGAGTATCTCCTGACGAGGCCTACAAGAACAATATCGGTCAGTATGGACGCTTTGACGGAGCGGCTAAATACATAGACCCAAGAGAAGAATAATCGGGGAGGACAACGAATATGGCAAACAATGTTACTTTTGAAAGCAAAGATCGCAGAATGCCTAAGATCGAGAAGTGCCTTGCCGAATATGGTATTGCAAGTCTTGAAGAGGCGAGAGAGCTTTGCCTGAATCACGGCTTTGATCCGGACGCTATTGTTAAGGGAGTTCAGCCGATAGCCTTTGAAAACGCTTCATGGGCGTACACCCTCGGCTGTGCGGTTGCGATAAAGAAAAATGTTCAGACGGCCGCCGACGCTGCCGCTGCTATCGGTATAGGCCTTGAGGCGTTTTGTATTCCCGGCTCTGTCGCGGAGCAGAGAAACGTCGGCCTTGGTCACGGAAACCTCGGCGCAATGCTCCTCAGAGATGAAACAAAGTGCTTTGCGTTCCTTGCGGGACACGAGAGCTTTGCAGCCGCAGAGGGCGCTATCGGTATTGCAAGAAGCGCAAACAAGGCGAGAAAAGAGCCGCTCAGAGTTATACTCAACGGCCTCGGCAAGGACGCAGCTTATATAATTTCCCGTATAAACGGCTTTACATATGTAAAGACAGACTATGATTTCTTCACCGGCGAGCTTAAGGTCGTTGAGGAAAGGCCCTTCTCTGACGGTGAGAGAGCGGCCGTTAAGTGCTACGGCGCTAACGATGTTCGCGAGGGCGTTGCTATAATGGTACACGAGGGCGTTGACGTTTCTATAACAGGAAACTCTACAAACCCGACGAGATTCCAGCACCTTGTTGCGGGAACCTACAAGAAGTGGGCTCTCGAAAACGGCAAGAAGTACTTCTCCGTTGCCAGCGGCGGCGGCACCGGACGTACATTGCATCCGGACAACATGGGCGCAGGTCCTGCGTCTTACGGTCTTACGGACTCCATGGGTCGTATGCACGGCGACGCTCAGTTTGCGGGCTCTTCATCTGTTCCGGCTCACGTTGAGATGATGGGCCTTATGGGCATGGGCAACAACCCGATGGTTGGCGCGACCGTTGCCTGCGCCGTTGCGGTTTATGAGGGACTTAAGAAATAATTTCGGTTTGTTTCCCTTATAAAGCGATTTGAAGAAGATGTTTGCTTTTGTAATTCGCCTTAAAATTACGAAAGCTTAAGCAAAGGCCACAGCCCCGTTTAGTAGGCTGTGGCCTTGATTTGTCGAAAAAGTATTTTTTTCATGCGGCTATAAGCCGCGGTCGGAGAGCTTTATAAAAGTAGTTTTAGCGACAAGCTGAAGGGTCGCAGGTCCCTCCTTTATAATTTACTCCTGTATGATGTTGAGAATGTCGGAAAAACCGGTTGCGTCGAAAACCTCGGTGACGAGTTCGTTCGGATTTTTAACGGTCATTTTTCCGTCGCACATATTCATCTTTTTCTGATACATCAAAAGTATCCTGAGTCCGGCGCTCGAGATATAAGCAAGGTCGGTAAAATCAAGAGTGAGCTCTGTTACGCTCTCAAGCTTTGGAGTCAGCTCGGCGTCAAGCTGCGGAGCAGTCGTTGTGTCAAGTCTTCCCTCGAGAAAAACGGTCGTTTTGTTTCCGTTTGCTTCTATTTTTAAATTCATATTTATCCCCGCCTATCAGTTGAATTTTTTCTTAATTACGATATCTACCTTTTTGCCTATGACGCCGATTATAACGTCGTCGGCGACATTTGCTATTACGGACTTTTCCAGCTCGTCCCAGTCGTCCTCGCTGCTCTTGACCTGCGAGCTGTCGCGATAGCTGTTAAGCGACCATGCCTCGGAATACATCGGCATTGTCACCGAGCCCATGTCATAAAATTGATAATCCATGCTGTTTGACATTTCAATAGACATTGAATAGCCGTCGAGCATTTTGCGCGCGATAAGGCGCAGCTTGCTTACTATACCCTTTGAAGCGGCGTTTTTGCCGCTTGTTGAAACGGAAAGGATTTTTTCTCTATCCCAAAAATCAAGCTTTTCCGCAGAAAGAGCTGCGTGAAGCTCATATTCGGCGCCGTTGTTTTCTATCCAGAATTCGCCGTCGCCAATTTCCAAAAGCTCCGGAAGCATTCCGATAAGCTCCTCTGCGAGCAACCTAAGCTGAAGGGACTGCTTTTTTCCAAGGCCGTTATATTCGGCGGATTTTTGAGCCTCATCGAGAATACACTCGAGAGTATTCTCGTCGCCGGTCAGCTTATGAACATTAGTTTTCATTTTCTTTGACGCCCCCCCTGAGGTTTCATTTTAATAAAATTCTATCATATATGCCTGCCTTTTTCAAGAAGTTTTAGACGTGCGTTATAAACGTTTTACGTCAAAAAACGTTTAGTTCGTGAAAAAGAGGTTGTCTTTATATACGGCTCGATGATATAATACGATAATAAAACAGAGTAATTGCCAACAAATTATTAATGGGGTTTTTTAAGATGCTTTTAAAGCTTATGTTGACGGCTTTGCTGAACGCTGTGCTTGCGGTTGCCGTTTATCTTGTTGAAAAGCACACGCCGTTCGGCGGGCTAAAAAGAGTCAAAAAACAAATAATAATAGGCCTTATATTCGGAGCAATGGCGGTGCTTGCGAGCACAAATATCGCGGGAGTTGATATCGGCGACGGGGTAATTACAAATGTACGCGATGCAGCCCCTATCTGCGCGGGACTGATTTTCGGTGCGCCTGCGGGAATAATCGCCGGACTCATCGGCGGAGTTTACCGATATTTCGCCGTATTTCTCGGACTTGCCGGCAGCTACACCCAAATTGCCTGCGCTGTGTCCACGGTGCTTGCGGGATTTATCGCCGCTTCTCTGCGCAAATTTATGTTTGACGACAAAAAGCCGTCGTGGGTATACGGCATTGGTACCGGCGTAATATGCGAAGTCATTCATATGCTTATGATCTTCTTTACGAATATGAACGACACTGTAAAGGCGTTTTCCTTTGTGCAGGACGCGTCGATCCCTATGATAGTATGCAACGCTTTCTCGGCGGGAGCCGCCATGCTCGCCATATCGCTTATGAACCGTGAAAGGCGAGGGCGCGGACGCGAAAAAAAGCAAATCTCAACAACGTTTCAGGTAAGACTGTTTGTGTGTATACTCATCGCATATTTTCTCACGAGCGCGTTCACATATGTATTGCAAAGCCGTATGTCCGACACAGAAACCGCTTCGGTCATACAGAGGAGCATAACCGACGTACACAAGGATATAACGGACGCCTCCGACGAGAACCTGCTTGAAAAGGCGGAAAGCATAAAAGATGAATATATGTCCAATAAGGGCGGTGGCTCAGACCTTTTGCGCAGCCTTTCGGAAAAATACGGAGTAGCCGAGATAAATATAGTCGGCAGCGACGGGGTCATATCAAATTCAAATATAGATGCTTATATAGGCTTTGATATGGGCAGCGGCGAGCAATCAAAGGAATTTCTTGACAATATGTCCGACGGAAAAGAAAAGTATGTCCAGCCGTATCAGCCGCAATCGTTTGACAGCGTTGTGCTGAGAAAATACGGAGCCGTTTCCCTCGGCAAGGGCGAATTTTTACAGATCGGCTATAATTCGACCGAGTTCAGCGAGGATATAGGCACCTATGTTGAGAAAATAGCCGTCAACCGCCACATAGGGCAAAACGGCTTTGTCGTGATTTTTGACGAGCATATGAACATAGTCAGCGACAGCTTCGAGGAATCTGCGGATATACTCAGCAATATGGGCTTGTGGCTCGACGCGTCAAGCACTCCGCAGAATGAAATATTTGACATGAATATAGGCGGAAGGGACTATGTAGCCGCCTACTCGCTTGCCGAAGGATATTATATTCTCGGGGCCATACCTCGTGCCGAAGCGCTGTTTATGCGTGACGTGACCGTGTATTTGAGCATATTCACAGAGGTCATAATCTTTGCGGCTCTGTTCATTTTGGTCTATTTTTTGATAAAGCTTATAATCATAGACAACCTGCGCAGGGTAAACGGCGCGCTTGCGAGAATAACAGAGGGCGACCTTGACGTTACCGTCAATGTGCGCGCAAACGAGGAATTTGCCTCGCTGTCCGACGATATAAACTCGACGGTAGACACGCTGAAAAGATATATCAGCGAGGCCGAGGCGAGAATAGACGCGGAGCTTGAATTTGCAAAGCAAATACAACATTCCGCCCTGCCGTCGATTTTTCCGCCTTATCCAAACCGAGATTTCGATATATTTGCCCAAATGTTTACCGCCAAGGAGGTCGGCGGCGATTTCTATGATTTTTATATGATAGGCGAGCGAAGGATAGCCTTTCTTATAGCCGACGTTTCGGGCAAGGGAATAGGCGCGGCGATGTTTATGATGAGAGCAAAAACCACCATAAAGGATCTCGCGGAAAGCGGCTTGGAGGTCAACGAAATATTGACCGAGGCAAATAAAAGGCTTTGCGAGAACAACGACGCAGGAATGTTTGTCACAGCGTGGATGGCCATGCTTGATTTAAGAACGGGGGTACTGAGCTTTGCAAACGCCGGTCACAATCCTCCGCTTTTGCGCCGTGCAGACGGAAAATTTGAATATCTGAAATCTCGCCCCGGCTTTGTGCTTGCCGGAATAGACGAGGTGAAATATCGCAAGAACGAGCTTATGCTTATGCCCGGAGATACGATATATCTTTACACAGACGGCGTTACCGAGGCGACAAACGCCGCGGAGGAGCTCTACGGCGAGGAAAGACTCATATCGCTGCTGAATTTGCATACGGGAGATGATGTGAGAAGGCTGTGCGAGCTTGTAAAGGCGGACGTAGACGCGTTTGCGGCGGGTGCGCCGCAGTTTGACGATATAACGATGTTAGCGTTCACGCTGAATTTTATAAAGGGCGAGGAAAAACTGCTGTTCCGTCCGCAGAAGGAGGCGGCGAAGGCGGTATCTGAATTTGCCGCCCAGCTTACCGAAAGGCTCAATGTTCTGCCAAAAATATCCGGCAAGGTGAGCATAGCCATAGATGAGATATATTCAAACATAGTAAATTACAGCGGGGCGAAAAACGCCGCTATCTCTTACAGAATAAGCGGTTCCGATCTGCTTCTCACATTTGAGGACGACGGCGAGGAGTACGATCCGCTTTCTCAGGCTCCGGCGCCCGACGTTACCCTTTCGGCGGACGAAAGAGAGATAGGCGGACTGGGAATTTTCATCGTTAAGAAAATGTCGCGAAAAATCGAATATATACGCGAAAACGGAAAAAATATACTCAATTTGACGCTTGAATTAAGTTGACTACTTTAATTATTATAAAGCAGAGGTTGTGTGAATATGATAGACAAAAAGAAAAAGTCGATTTATATTGTGGGAGCGGCAATAATCGCCGTACTGACCGTGTTTATACTAATAATCTTTTCACTGCTTTGCGTGCCGAAATACGGCATGAAAATGCTTGTTGATAATTCGCCAAACAGTATAGACTGGAGCTGTGAAAGGCTTGTTGACGGCAAAACCGAGAGCGCGCGGCTGGAGCCTGTCGAGGGTTAGGGCAGCGTTATATCAGGCGGGCACGCCGATGCGGTCAAGCTAAGCTCGAAAATTAATGAATCGGATATATCCTCTCCCGATATTCAGCTGATTTTGTTGAATCAGGAGGAGCTGGGCACCGAGGTATTTATTGACGGCGAGCTTTTGTTTTCAAATTTGAGCGTCGGAGAAAGAGACTCCAACGGATACCTTATACTCACGGGCAACGAAAAGCCGAAGAATCTCGAGGAGGAGAACGGCGGATATATGGTGCGCGTTTCGCTTCCGTCAGACTATGTAGAGAGAACGCTGTCTATAATTACATATTATACCGAGGATTCGGCGGCGGCTTATCCACCGACTATGTTCCTCAGAGGCGAGGAATCCGACAATGCGATTGCGACCGCGAATACCGTAGTGCCGGTGGCGGTAATGACGCTGTGCGCGATTTTTACAATCGTTATTGCCGCAATCTTTTTCTTCGATATTTCAAACGGCAAGGCAAACCCGAGAATACTGCTTCTCTTCCTTTTCTTCCTGCTCCTGTTTATAAACAATGTCTATAATTCATATCCCGGAACATACAGCGTTCTCACAAAATACATTAATCTGTCATTCCTGTCGTATGTCTACACCGCACCCCTGCTTTGGTATATATCGCTCGGCCTGACAAGCTGGAGAAAGTATCTGCTCGCCGGATTGACTACGGTATGGTTTTTATATGAAACGATTCAGATGTTAATAGTGCAGAACGCCGGAGGAGTGGCGGTTCCCGCCGCTTACGGACTGTTCCAGCTTTTGATGTTTATATCCGCCCTTGTTCTTGCGGCAGCCGAGTTTTTTATGCGGAAGGAAAACAAAATCAGAATAAACAAGTTCTACATCGCGGCAGCCGTCGTTTTAACTGTGGGAAAAACCCTGCTTGATATGAAGATGTTTAACGAGGATATAGGGTTAATGTTCGACTCCTTTGTCAGCACCTTAAGCTCAGGCTTCTATATCAATTTGACATTTTTCATTTCCGATATTTGCGCTACCATGGCTGTTATAATGCTGATAACCGAGTTTGTAAAGAGAACCTTGAAAACGCGCGAGCGCGTGACGGCGCTGGAGGAGCGCGGAAGGCTTGCTATGGAGGGATATCAGCGCATGGTAAAAGCGGAAAAAACCACCGAGGCGGCTCGGCACGATATGCGTCACCATATTCTTGCGCTGCACGGTATGCTGAAGGATAACGAAATTCAAAGAGCGATGGATTATCTCAAATCTCTCGAATCTCAAATCAGCGAACTTCCGGCGGGAAGATACAGCCGCAATATGATAATTAACGTCTTTGCGGGGGCCTATCTGGAACGCGCCAAGGCTGCCGGCGCTAAGGTCAAATACGAATTTGTCGTTCCGGAAACTATCCCCATACCCGACAAGGATCTTTGCGTATTTCTGTCAAATATGCTCGAAAATGCCGTTAAGGCCTGCGAGCTTACAAAGGATATAAATAAGAGGCATATAAGCATAAATATAAGCCTTGATAATCAATTTCTCTTTATCGGCTGCGAAAATAGCTGTCCGGCAGAAGAAGAGCAAAAGAGCGATGACCGCCGCCATTACGGGCTTGAGAATATGGAAAGCATAGCCGAAAAATATAACGGCCTTTTGAAGATAGAAAAGAGAGGCACGACATTCTACGCTATGACGAACCTATATCTTGCGGCGCAATAAGACAAAATAAAAAAGAAGCTCCGCAGCGCAGCGGGCTTCTTTTTTGCCGCAGCGATTTTTAAATCGCTGTAACGCCGAGTGCGGTCGGCGTGAAAATAGATTTATATACGGTAAAAAGGGAGGGCGCGCCGCTCTCCCTTTTTAATTATGTGCGCCCAGCATGGGCGATAACTTGGTGGTGAAAGTCCACTACGGACTCGGAAGCAGGAACCGTTAGCCGAA